>DATIDQ010000102.1:0-53300 GCA_035456205.1 Pseudomonadales bacterium | reverse complement strand
GGCACAAGAGTCGCCACCACAAGCGCAGAATCGTTCAAGCTGATTTTGTCACTTTGGTGACACAGAAACTCAGGAATAATGGCGTATTGCATATGGCTACAGACTGGAAGCCATATGCAGAAGTCATGCTGGAAACTGCGTCATTGTGCGAACATCTCCAGAACAGAGCCGGCGCACAGCAATACAGTGCACGCCCGGATTATCGACCGGAAACCAAATTTGAGCGACGAGGCCAGCAACTGGGACATGGAGTATGGGATTTGCTATTCCTCAAACAGCCATAGCGCAGCAAAAAACCAAAAGCGTGATAAACTTTGCAAATCATCTGTGGAATCAACAGGCCAAAGAACATGACCGACACTATCCCTGAATTACAGCCAGAGGAAACCCGGGAATCCGGTCTGAAACTGCTTGAGGATTCCTCGGCGCTAAAAAATATGCCGCACATTTACGAAAAAATAAAAAAATTGTGGGGATTCCCGGCCTTCTTCAATTACATGGACAGCTTGATGCTGGTGGAACAAGGCAGAGAAGCCAGACAAGGATTTCCCGAAGAGGTATATCGTGAACTGAGTGCGCTGGAAAATTTTTTTATTAATAATCCTGAAGCAGCCTCACATCCATCGCTTGTAGCAGCCGACCGGGAAGAAATCCGGAGACTGATACAAGATCGCGCAATAAAAATTAATTACACCGCAGGAGACCGGCGCTAACTTAAGCGCCAGTACACTTCCAGCTATCTCATTCTACCGTCACACTTTTTGCCAGATTGCGCGGCTGATCAACGTCTGTGCCCCTCATGACTGCCACATGGTAGGACAATAACTGTAGAGGAATGGTATACAGAATGGGCGCAAGACTGACTGGCATCCTCGGCAGCTTTATATAACTCACACCGTCTTCTGCCATATCCTGTTGCTCTTCACAAACAACAATCAATTGCCCACCGCGCGCGCGCACTTCTTCCAGATTGGATTTAACTTTATCAATCAGTGTATTATCTGGCGCCAACGCGACCACCAACATATGTTTATCTACGAGCGCAAGCGGCCCGTGTTTCAACTCGCCAGCTGGATAGGCCTCCGCATGAATATAAGAAATCTCTTTCAACTTTAGCGCACCTTCCAAAGCAACAGGAAATTCCTTGCCACGACCAAGAAACAGGGCGCTATTTTTTTCGTCAAATAATTTCGCAATTTTTCTGATAGCCCCATCCAGTTTCAACACTTCATTACACAGCTTTGGCAATTGATGCAGTGACTCTACCCATGATTTTTCAAGTTCGGCATCCGGTTGATTACGTCGCGCCAACGCCAACACCAGCAATTGCAGTGCAACTAACTGACTGGTAAACGCCTTGGTAGATGCCACGCCAATTTCCGGACCCGCCAAGGTCATCAATGAAAAATCCGACTCCCGAACCAGTGAACTGTTTGCCGCATTGCAAATACAGAGACTGCCTACATGCATACTGCGATCCAGACTGCGCAATGCCGCCAATGTATCAGCGGTTTCACCAGACTGCGAAATAGTGACAAATAATGTACCGGGCAACGCTTTACGCTCGCGATAGCGGAACTCACTGGCAACCTCAACCTGGCAAGGCAGGCCGGCAAATTCTTCGATCCAGTAACGCGCTATCATTCCTGCGTGATAACTGGTGCCGCAGGCTACAATTTGCACCGCTTTGGCAACATCCAGTTTTTCACGTGCTGCTGCCCCAAAACATTCTTCAACCAGATAATCCCTGCCTATCCTGCCTTGCAAAGTCTGTTCGAACACTTGTGGCTGTTCATATATTTCTTTCAGCATAAAATGGCGGTATTCGCCTTTATCCGCGCTATCATGCAATTCATCCACTTGCTCGATATCACGTTCTTGCTGCAATCCATCACGATCAAAAACCGTGATTTTATTTAATGTCACAACCGCCACATCGCCTTCGGCAAGATACATAAACTGATCTGTGATCATTCGTAATGCCAAAGGGTCTGACGCAACAAAATTTTCACCATAGCCTACGCCAACAACCAGAGGGCTACCTTCGCGTGCTACGACGATCTTTTCAGGTTCATCTGCCGCAATCACAGCCAATGCATAGGCACCTTCCAGTTGCGCAATAGCGCGACGCACAGCTGCAAACAGATCTCCGCCCTCCTTCCAACAATCATCAATCAGATGAACAACCGTTTCGGTATCGGTTTGACTCTCAAATTGATAACCTTTTTGCTGAAGATCCGCACGAAGCTGCTGATGGTTTTCAATGATTCCGTTATGGACAACGGCAATTCGATGATCGCCAGAAAAATGCGGATGTGCGTTGACCTCGCTAGGTTTTCCGTGTGTTGCCCAGCGCGTATGCGCAATACCTAATACACCACTTATCGGATCCTCTTTCAAACCCTGCTGAACATTGACCACTTTCCCAACCCGCTTACAATCACGGATCAATCCATTTTTTTCCAGCACAGCAACACCAGCCGAGTCATAACCCCGGTATTCAAGCCGTTTCAAGCCCTCAACCAGAATTTCGGTGATATTTCTTTCTGCAATGGCGCCTACAATCCCGCACATATCAATATTCTCTTTATCAGTTCAGAAAAGCTGCCTAGCTTTTATCTTTTTCAGGGCGACGCCAACCAGGAATGTTACGCTGCTGGCCGCGAGCTACTGCAAGACTATCTGCCGGAACAGTTTTAGTCACAGTGGAGCCAGCGCCAACAAATCCACCAGCTTCTATAATCAATGGCGCCACCAGCGTGCTGTTAGAGCCAATAAACACATTATCACCCATGGTGGTTTTGTGTTTGTTCGCACCATCGTAATTGCAGGTGATGGTGCCTGCGCCAATATTGCAGTCATCACCTATATCAGCATCGCCGATATACGCCAGATGATTTGCCTTGCTACCTGCGCCCAGCACAGCATTTTTCACTTCGACAAAGTTACCGATACGTGCGCCATTATTCAGGATCGTGCCAGGACGCAAACGAGCAAATGGACCAACATCAACCGCATCACCTATCACCACGTTTTCCAACACCGTGTTGGCTTTAATACGTGAATTCTTGCCAATTTTTGTATTGGTGATGATGCAATTGGGCTCAATAACAACATTGTCACCCAGCTCTACTATCCCACTGAATACGACATTCACATCAATGATCACGTCGCGCCCTGCATGTATTTGTCCGCGACAATCAAAACGTTGTGGATCCATCAGCGTCACACCTTGCGCCATTAAAGCGCGAGCCTGCTTGTCTTGATAAATTCGTTCAAGTCTTGCTTGTTGATGGCGATCATTGACACCAAGAACTTCCGCTTCACTCAACGCTGACTGCGTATTAATACAAACATTATCTTTGTCAGCCATAGCGATAATATCTGTTAAATAAAATTCTTTTTGCGCATTATTATTATCAAGTACTGGCAACCAACGGGAAAAATTTGCAACGGGAGCCGCCATAATTCCGGTATTGACTTCATGAATCCGCAACTGCTCCTCTGTTGCATCTTTTTGTTCGACGATACGGATGATACGTCCATTGTCATCTCTCAATATACGCCCGTAGCCCGCTGGATTTTCAAGGTCGACAGTCAATAACGCCATACTGTTTGTATCGACAGACAGCACCAACTGCTTGAGTGTGGCCGGATTAACTAATGGCACATCGCCATAGAGTATGAGCACGGTTGCCTTGGGGCGTAAAAATGGCAGCGCTTGTTGTACAGCATGGCCAGTGCCCAACTGCTGCTCTTGCACTACCCAATGAATATCTTCGCTCTTGAAAGCGTTGCGTATATGCTCTGCTCCATGACCTATTACTACATGCAAGCGGGCATCATCAAACACCCGACCAGCATCTATAACATGCTGCAACATCGATTTGCCCGCAATGGTATGTAACACCTTGGGGAGTGATGAATTCATCCTGGTTCCCTGGCCGGCAGCCAGTATCACAATATCCAGCGGCATAATTAATCCTGCACTTGCGCTATTTTTTCTAACCGGAAATCATTAAACCATAAAAAAAGGCGGCCGAAGCCGCCTTTTTAGTCACCTTCATGTCAGCCCTTACCAAGCTTTTTACGTAATTGCTGAATAGTGCGAAGTTGCGCAACTGCTTCAGCAAGCTGTGTAGTGGCACGGGCATAATCAAGCTCGCTGCTTTGATTGGTAAAATATTGTGCTGCATTTTGGCGAGCAGTTTCTGCGGCTGCCTCATTGAGATCATCGGCGCGTACTGCAACATCAGCCAGAATGGTGATGCTATAGGGCTGCACTTCCAGATATCCGCCAGACACATAAAATACTTCTTCTTCACCGTCTTGCTTACGCAAACGCACCGGGCCTGGTTTGAGTTCGGTAAGCAATGGCGCATGGCCAAACTGTACTCCGAGATCTCCCAATGAACCGTTGGCAACCACTTGCTCAACCAAGCCTGAAAAAATAGCTTGTTCCGCGCTAACGATATCGCAATGTACTGGCATGGCCATAAATTATCCCGACGCTTACTTGAGGTTTTTAGCTTTTTCGACAGCTTCGTCGATGGAGCCAACCATGTAAAACGCTTGTTCTGGCAAGTGATCGTATTCGCCTTCCAAAATACCTTTGAAACCAGCGATGGTATCTTTCAAGGAGACATATTTACCTGGCGAACCAGTAAATACCTCAGCTACAAAGAACGGCTGTGACATAAAGCGCTCAATTTTACGTGCACGGTTTACAGCCTGTTTATCTTCTTCAGACAGTTCGTCCATACCAAGGATGGCGATGATGTCTTTTAATTCTTTGTAACGCTGCAAAATCATTTGCACGCCGCGCGCTACGTCATAATGCTCCTGCCCAATGACCAATGGATCCAACTGACGGCTGGTAGAATCCAGCGGATCAATTGCAGGATAAATACCTTTAGCTGCAATATCCCGGCTCAATACAACTGTCGCATCAAGGTGAGAGAATGTTGTAGCGGGAGACGGGTCGGTCAAGTCATCCGCAGGAACATAAACCGCCTGGATAGACGTAATAGAACCGGTTTTAGTCGAAGTGATACGTTCTTGCAAAGCCCCCATCTCAGCTGCCAGTGTTGGCTGATAACCTACCGCTGAAGGCATACGACCCAACAAAGCTGATACTTCAGTACCCGCCAAGGTGTAGCGATAAATATTGTCCACGAAGAACAATACGTCACGGCCTTCTTCACGGAATTTTTCTGCCATGGTCAAACCGGTCAAGGCCACGCGCAAGCGGTTGCCAGGCGGCTCATTCATCTGACCATATACTAGAGACACTTTGTCAATAACGTTGGAATCGGTCATCTCGTGATAAAAGTCATTGCCTTCACGAGTACGTTCACCCACACCAGCAAATACGGAATAACCGCTGTGCTCTATAGCGATGTTACGAATCAATTCCATCATGTTAACGGTTTTACCTACGCCGGCCCCGCCGAATAAGCCGACTTTACCGCCTTTCGCAAATGGTGCTACCAAGTCGATAACCTTGATGCCAGTTTCGAGCAATTCATTGCTAGCGGATTGTTCATCATAGGTTGGTGCTTTACGGTGAATAGCCCAGCGCTCTTGCTCACCAATGGGGCCTTTTTCATCGATAGGCTCACCCAACACATCCATAATGCGGCCCAATGTTTCTTTGCCAACAGGCACAGAAACGGGTGCGCCAGTGTTGGATACACTCAGGCCACGACTCACACCTTCAGAAGAGCCCATGGCAATCGTGCGCACTACACCATCACCTAATTGTTGCTGCACTTCCAGCGTAAGGCTTTGACCTTCCACTTTGAGTGCGTCGTACACAGACGGCACCGCATCACGTGGAAATTCTACGTCGATAACTGCGCCGATAATTTGAACGATACGACCGCTGCTCATGTTTTCTTCCTCTAACTCAATGTTCGTTTACTTGGAACTTCATGAAGGAAACAGACCTATAAATCTGACTCCTGAACTTTTTACTTAAACTGCCGCCGCACCGCTGACAATTTCTGACAACTCTTGCGTAATGGCCGCCTGCCGCGCTTTGTTGTACAACAACTGCAAATCACTGATCATCTGACCCGCATTTTCTGTGGCATTTTTCATCGCCACCATACGAGCTGAATTTTCACATGCTATGTTTTCTACTACAGATTGAAAAACTTGCGATTCAATGTAACGCACTAGCAGACCATCCAATAAGCTGCGTGCATCTGGCTCATAAATGTAATCCCAGCTATGAGAAAGTTTTTCATTCTTTTCAGCAAGCAAAGGCAACAGCTGGTGCAAGACAGGGGTTTGCGTCATTGTGTTAACAAATTCATTGCTAATCACAAACAGGCGATCAATTTTGCCTTCACGATAACTATCCAACATGACTTTCACGCCACCGAGCAGATCCACAGCTGAAGGCGCGTCGCCGATATTGCGCACCGAAGCAACAACATTACCGCCGAAGCTTTTAAAAAATGACTGCGCTTTTCCACCGATAGTGCAAATATCAATTTGTATATCCTGATCACGCCATTCCTTCATGGACCTTACAGCCAGCTTCAACAAATTGATATTCAATCCACCGCACAAGCCACGATCAGTAGAAACAACTATATAACCGACGCGCTTAACCGGACGCTCCAACATATAACTGTTTTTGTACTCTGGAGCCGCATTAGCCAAATGACCAATCACTGCACGCATACGCGTGGCATACGGTTTGCCGTGCTCCATGCGCTCCTTTGCTTTGCGCATTTTGCTGAACGCTACCTTTTCCATCGCCCTGGTAATTTTTTGCGTGCTTTTCACACTGGCGATTTTGGTGCGTACCTCTTTGGCCCCTGCCATATATCTCTACCTTATAAGTGTTTAAGTGTGTACTTAATAATGCTTAAGTTAACTTACCAGGTCTGGGTGGCTTTAAATTTATCGAGAGCAGCACGAATACCCGCTTCAATATCAGCATTGTAGTCGCCGCTTTCATTAATTTTTGCCAACAGCTCTGCATGCTCCGCATGCAAATAAGACAACAATGACACTTCAAAGCTGACAATCTTGTTCAATTCCACATCATTAAGATATTTATTGTCAGCGGCATACAACAGAACACCCATTTCTGCGACTGACATAGGCGTGTATTGTTTCTGCTTCATCAGTTCCGTAACGCGCTGACCGTGTTGCAGCTGTGCGCGTGTTGCTTCATCGAGGTCAGATGCAAACTGGGCAAACGCTTGCAGTTCACGATACTGAGCTAGCGCCAGACGCACACCACCACCGAGTTTTTTGATGATTTTAGTTTGCGCAGCACCACCTACACGCGATACTGAAATGCCGGCGTTCATTGCTGGACGAATACCCGCGTTGAACAAACTGGTTTCCAAGAATATCTGGCCGTCAGTAATAGAAATAACGTTGGTTGGTACGAAAGCAGATACGTCACCCGCCTGTGTTTCGATAATCGGCAATGCAGTTAATGAACCAGTTTTACCTTTTACTTCACCGTTGGTAAATGCTTCAACATATTCAGCGTTAACGCGAGCTGCACGCTCAAGCAAACGTGAGTGGAGATAGAAAACGTCACCAGGATACGCTTCACGACCCGGAGGGCGACGCAGCAACAGAGAAATTTGACGGTAAGCCCAAGCCTGTTTGGTCAAATCATCATAGATAATCAGAGCGTCCTGACCGCGATCACGGTAGTACTCACCCATGGTGCAGCCCGCAAACGGCGCAAGAAATTGCATAGACGCTGGATCAGCAGCTGCAGCGACCACCACCACGGTATGCGCCATGGCGCCGTGCTCTTCCAGTTTACGCACCACGTTAGCAACGGTAGATTGCTTCTGGCCGATAGCTACATAGATACACTTAATACCAGTACCTTTCTGGTTGATGATGGTATCCACTGCAAAAGCAGTTTTACCTACCTGACGGTCACCGATAATCAATTCACGCTGACCGCGACCGATCGGCACCATCGAATCTACCGCCTTGTAACCAGTTTGCACAGGCTGATCGACCGATTTACGCGCGATAACACCTGGAGCAACTTTCTCCAGTGGATCAGTCAACTTGGCATTGATTGGGCCTTTGCCATCGATCGGATTGCCCAACGCATCAACTACACGACCTTCCAATTCGGGACCGATTGGCACTTCGAGAATTCGACCCGTGCAACGACAGGTCTGGCCTTCCGCCAAACTTTCGTAATCACCAAGAATAACGGCACCGACCGAATCACGCTCCAGATTAAGCGCCATACCGTATACGCCATCAGCGAATTCGATCATTTCGCCGTACATAACGTCAGCCAAACCATGAATACGTACGATACCGTCAGATACGGAAACGATTACGCCTTCATTTTTGGCTTGTGTAGAGACATCGAGTTTCTCGATACGACCCTTGATAATTTCGCTGATCTCGGAGGGATTCAGTTGTTGCATGTGCGCCAATCCTCGTTTAGAAGCCTGCCTAACCGCAGCACTTCTGGCAAAAATAACGGTTAAAAATTTTTCTTACTTTGAAACCTTACTGCAAAAAAATACTTCAAAAACATTTACTGCAAAAAATCAGGCACTGAGCGCTTCAGCCAGCTTTAACATACGACCGCGCACCGAAGCATCAATCACAGTATCACCAGCCTGAATTACTACACCGCCCAACAACGCAGAATCTACCTGTGTTTGCAATTCCACCTGGCACTGCCATTTTTTTCCCAAGGCTTGCGCTAAGCGATCAGCAACAGCAGCATCCAGCGGGAAAGCGGAACGAATTTCGACCGCGACTACCTTTTCCTGCTTGGCTTTTAGTTCAGCAAATTGCGCTGCAATATCCGGCAACAGGGACAAACGCCGATAATTTGCCAACGCGCGCACCAAATTTGCCGCACCTGTATCCAGTGCATCACCACAGACATCAAGCATCAATTTTGCTTGCTGCTCACTGGTAAGTGCCGGCGACGACAATGCCGCCTGCACCTTATCATTTGCTGCTACAGCACCAGCTATGTTCAGCATCGCTTGCCAATCTGCTAACTTGCCTGTTGCAACAGCCACTTCAAAAGCAGCTTTTGCATATGGTCGCGCCAACGTTACGAGCTCAGCCATGGATTACAGCTCCGCCGCCAATTTGGCCAACATGTCTCCATGTTGATTGGCGTCTATTGACGACTGCAACACACGCTCCGCACCAACAAGCACCAAGCTGGACAACTGCTTGCGTAACTCTTCACGCGCACGGCTTTTTTCCTTTTCAATTTCAGCCTGCGCAGCATGTTTCAGACGATCGCCTTCTACATGCGCCTGTTCTTTTGCTTCTTCAATAATTTGCCCGGCACGCTTATTGGCCTGGTCGATAATCGCAGCCGCTTCTTCTTTTGCGGTACGCAATTTTCTAGCCGACTCTTCTTTTGCCAACTCCAGATCGCGGCCCGCCTTATCGGCATTATCCAGACCTGCAGCAATGCGGTTTTCACGTTCGAGCATAATATTAATGATGGCCGGCCAGACAAGCTTCCAGCAAAAAGCCACAAAAAACAGAAAGGACAGTGACTGACCAATAATAGTCGCATTGATATTCACGCCGGTACCCCTACTGTTTGTATTAAATAAGCCAAAAAGATTTTATTTGCACAATCACTGCATGGCCGGCGCTAATACAAACAACACATACATACCGATACCTACGCCAATCATCGGCACGGCATCCAACAGACCAGCAATAAGAAACATTTTGCCCTGCAACATCGGAGCCATTTCTGGTTGACGCGCTGCACCTTCCAGCAACTTACCACCCAACAAACCGAAACCGACCGCAGTACCTAGTGCGCCCAAGCCGATCAGAAGCGAAACTGCAATTAATGCTAAACCCATGTGATATCTCCTAACTGTCAGATTAATGATTAAATTGTGATTACTACCAAAGCCGCTTATTACTCAGTGCTGCTCATCCGGCACATCATGCGCCATGGCCATATAAACCACGGTCAACACCATGAACACGAAAGCCTGCAAAGTGATAACAAGAATATGGAATATTGCCCACAACAACTGCAGAGCGCCCGCGAATGTTCCTAATAAAATCCCGGCACCGTACATTGCAGCGATAAGGATAAAAATCATTTCACCGGCGTACATATTACCGAACAACCGCAGACCAAGCGAAATTGGCTTGGCAATTAAAGAAACAGTTTCCAACAAGAAGTTGACTGCAATCAACAATGGCGCAAATATCAGACCAATACCATGGAAAGTTGGATGAAATGGATGAAACGTGAGCTCTTTAATAAACCCGATGAAACCCTTGCGCTGAATACTGAAAAAAATCATTAGCGCAAAAACGGTAAACGACATACCCAAAGTAATATTCGGATCCGTAGTCGGAACCACTTTAAAAAACACATGCTCATTGCCCGAGACAACTTTGGCAGCTTGCGGAAACCAATCCACTGGAAATAAATCCATAGTATTCATCAAGAATACCCAACAAAAAACCATCAACGCCATTGGCGCTATCATGCGGTTACTGTGATGGAAAGTATCGCGCACCGTTTTATCGATAAACTCTACTGCAAGTTCAACAAAACTCTGGAACCCCTTCGGGACGCCAGCCTGCAAGTTGCGCGCAACACGCAAAAAAAGAAAACTGAACAGCAGAGCCAAACCTACAGACCACGCCAGTGAATCCACATGCACAGCCCAAAATCCCATATCCGCCGCTTCTTGCGAGGTATGCGCGAAAGTCCACGTGTCGTACTGCAGCACGTGAATGTCGCCCTCTGCAGAGTGGCGTTCATAACCCGCAGGGAGTTTGCCGTAACAAAGATTCTGTAAGTGGTGGCGAATATAATCAGTGATGCTCACACCACCAGCATGTCCTGCTTCCACTAAGCCTTGCTCTGCCGCCATGAACCCAATCCCAAAAATATTCGTTACATTAATAAATCAGAACACTATTTTACTAACTTGGCCGTAGCCACAACACCAACAAACCAGGCAACTGCAAACCCTAGAATCACAGCCCAAGGGTAAAAAATATCAGCCCTCTGAAACACCAAAGCCGACCCCAGTAAAATCAGCAAAAACTTGCCGATCTCGCCGTATCGAAATGCCTTGATTGCCAAATCCATTTGACGCGCGCCCATATAACGAAAGGCACAAAATCCGAACCACGCCCTCGCCAGCATCTCAATCATTGCGCCGGCCAGCACGGCCTTTATCAATCCAGGCCAAACAAACCACAACGCCGTAATTGATGGCACAAGTACTGCCAGTTGGGCAAGCGTAATACGATAAACCGGAGGGCGGGGAATGCTTGCGCGCTGCAACTCGCTCACCACCAACTCCACTAAAACTCTCTGCCACATACTTCGTGGTTGAGGACCGTTCAAAACGGCGAACATTATAAGAGGCTCATCTTTCAGGGGCAACCGCTAATCCGCTATAAATGCACGTTTGATTGATCGAAAAATGGCCACTCGCTATACTCGCTTGCCTTTTGCAGACTACCAAGCCCATGGATTACCCCGAACATTTTGATGTCATCGTCATCGGCGGCGGCCACGCCGGCACCGAAGCATGCCTGGCTGCTGCGCGCATGGGCTGCAAAACACTGTTGCTTACGCACAATGTCGAAACGTTAGGTCAGATGTCTTGCAACCCAGCCATCGGCGGTATCGGCAAGAGCCACCTGGTCAAGGAAGTCGATGCGCTGGGCGGCGCGATGGCGCGCGCTACCGATCAGGCCGGGATCCAGTTTCGCATTCTCAATTCCCGCAAGGGGCCGGCCGTCCGCGCCACCCGGGCGCAAGCGGATCGCGTGCTATATAAAGCCGCTATTCGCTCGATACTCGAAACCCAACCCAACCTGTTTATCTTCCAGCAGGCCGCTGATGACCTGATTATGGAAGGCGATACCGCGCGCGGCGTGGTCACGCAAACCGGCATCCGTTTTTTTGCGTCGAGCATTGTGCTCACTACTGGCACGTTTCTAGGCGGCAAAATTCATATCGGTCTGGATAACCACGCCGGTGGCCGCGCCGGTGATCCCCCTTCTATCGCTTTGGCTGCCCGGCTGCGGGAATTGCCGCTGCGGGTTGATCGCCTGAAAACCGGCACACCACCTCGCATCGATGCGCGCTCGGTAGACTTTTCGGTGATGCAAGCACAGCCCGGCGACACACCGTTGCCGATAATGTCGTTTATGGGCTCAGTAAGTGAACACCCGCAACAGGTGAACTGCTACATCACCCACACCAACGAAAAAACTCACGAGATTATTCGCCAGAATCTCGACCGTTCGCCCATGTACAGCGGCGTGATTGAAGGTATCGGACCACGCTACTGCCCGTCGATTGAAGACAAGATCCACCGCTTTGCCGACAAACTTTCGCATCAGGTGTTTGTCGAACCGGAAGGTTTAACCACGCACGAGCTGTACCCGAACGGCGTGTCTACTTCGCTGCCTTTCGACGTGCAACTGGCACTGATCCGCTCGATTGCCGGTTTCGAGAACGCGCACATCACCCGCCCCGGCTACGCCATCGAATACGATTATTTTGATCCGCGCGACCTACAACATACGCTGGAGACTAAGCACATCCACGGCCTGTTTTTCGCCGGCCAGATCAACGGCACCACTGGCTACGAAGAAGCGGCCGCGCAGGGATTATTGGCCGGCATCAACGGTGCGCTGAAAGCGCAGGGCAAGCTCGGCTGGTATCCAAAACGCGACGAAGCCTACATCGGCGTGATGGTGGATGACCTGATCACGCTTGGTACGCGCGAGCCGTATCGCATGTTCACCAGCCGCGCCGAGTACCGCCTGTTGCTGCGCGAGGATAATGCCGATTTGCGTTTGACCGCCAAAGGCCGCGAACTGGGTCTGATCGACGATCTGCGCTGGGCGCGCTTCAATGCCAAAGTTGACGGCATCGTTATCGAGAGCGAGCGCTTACGCACAACCTACATCCACCCAAATACACCCGAAGCCAATAGCTTGGCTGATCGTCTCAGCAGCCCGTTATTGCACGAAGCGAGCCTGCTCGATTTGCTCAAGCGACCAGAGTTTGGTTACGCCGATATCGCCCATCTGAAAGGCGAAGCAGCAGTCGATCCACAAGCCACTGAACAGGTCGAAATTGCTGTGAAATACGCCGGCTACATCGATCGGCAACAAGAAGAAATCGAGCGCCTGCATCGCTCGGAGACCGTAAGTATTCCTGTGGGTTTTGATTACGTCACGGTCAAAGGTTTATCGCACGAAGTTACCCACAAACTGACGCAAGCCCAACCATCCACCATTGGCCAGGCTTCGCGTGTGCCAGGCGTAACGCCGGCTGCTATCTCATTGCTGCTCATCAATCTGAAGAAAAGAGGGGCAATCTCCGCCCTGCCAGGAAAGAATGCAACAATTGCTGGTTAAGGGACTGACTGAGCTGGGCATTGAAGCCAGTGAACAACAGCGCGAGTTCTGGCTAGCTTATGTTGCCCTGCTTGCCAAGTGGAACAAGGCTTACAACCTCACCGCCGTACGTGACCCACGCGAGATGGTCAGCCGCCATATTCTCGACAGCTTATCCATTGCACCGCATATCGAGGCAAAACGCCTGCTGGACGTCGGCGCGGGCGCAGGCATCCCCTCCATCCCACTGGTAATTTTGTGGCCGGATCGCCAGATCACCGCGCTGGACAGCAACGGCAAGAAAACGCGCTTCATGCAACAGGTCAAAAACGAATTGAAGCTGGACAACTTCAACGCAGTGCAAACACGGGTTGAAGACTTCCGGACCGACGTGCTGTATGACGGAATCCTGTCACGCGCTTATGCCTCATTGGGTGATTTTGTCAGCTCCAGCCAGCACCTGTTAGCCCCCAACGGCACGTTCTGGGCAATGAAAGCCGTGATCGAAACACGTGAGTTGAGCGACGTACCAAAACCCTATAAGGTGACCTCCTGCCTACCCCTGCACGTGCCGGGTTGTATAGCAGAACGCCATCTGATCGCAATCCGGCGCGACGGCGACACAACCGCGAACACCCTCTGACGGAATAGTTCTTGTGACCAGAATTCTTGCCATTGCCAATCAAAAAGGCGGTGTCGGCAAAACGACCACCTCAGTCAACCTTGCTGCATCACTGGCAGCAACTAAACGCCGCGTCCTGCTGGTTGATCTCGACCCACAGGGCAATGCCACCATGGGGCTCGGTATCGACAAACACGAACTGGAACACAGCGTCTATGAAGTTTTGACTGATGACGCATTTGATATACAAAAAGCTATCCAGAAAAGCGAAACATCCGGCTGCGACATACTTCCATCAAACAGCGACCTGACGGCAGCCAAAGTAGAAATGCTCAGCCTGATGATGAAAGAACAACGTTTGAAACATCAACTGAAAAAAATTCGCAGCCAGTACGACTATATCCTGATCGATTGCCCTCCAGCGTTGAATATTCTTGCGGTCAATGCACTAACCGCTGCCGATGGTGTGCTGATCGCTATGCAGTGCGAGTATTACGCACTAGAGGGCCTGTCTGATTTACTGTCCTCTATTGAGCAGATTAGAAATGCAATCAATCCGCAGTTGGAAATAGAAGGTATTTTGCGCACAATGTATGATCCGCGCATGAGCCTGACGACAGAAGTATCCAACCAATTAGCTGAGCATTTTGGCGATAAATTATATCGCAGCGTTATTCCACGTAATATCAAACTGGCAGAAGCACCAAGTTATGGCTTACCGGTAATGCACTATGATCGCCAATCGAAGGGCGCGCTGGCTTATCTTGCTCTTGCGGGTGAGATGTTGCGCCGCCACAGTGAAACCAATGAAAATGATAAAACCAGCGCTGCTATTGATATTGCAGCTAACCAATAAGAATTTCTGACGCGATATGCTTATGAAAAAGAAAAAACTGGGAAAAGGATTGGATGCATTGTTAGGCAGTGCGCTGAAAAAAACACTGGTTGAAGAAACCAAATCTCCAGAAGTGGTGGCCGAAGCCATCGCTGCCGCACCCGTAGTCACCGTGCGCGACAAGACTCCTAAAGATGGCCAACTAGTCAAACTGCCGGTCGAATGGCTGCAACGCGGAAAGTATCAACCGCGACGTGATATGGATGCTGACGCGCTGGAAGAACTTGCCAACTCGATAAAAGCACAGGGTGTAATGCAGCCGATTGTCGTGCGCCCTGTTGTCAACGACAGCAACTCTATTATTCGTTATGAAATTATCGCTGGCGAACGCCGCTGGCGAGCCACACAAATTGCGGGTATTGACACTATTCCTGCGGTTGTTCGCGATGTAGGCGACGATGCAGCCATCGCTATGGCGCTGATTGAAAATATCCAGCGCGAGAATCTGAACCCGATGGAAGAAGCAGTTGCTCTGCAACAACTGAAAGAGCAATACACTTTGACACACCAGGAAGTGGCAGATGCTGTTGGAAAGTCGCGTGTTACCGTCACCAACCTACTACGTCTTATTACACTTACGGATGAAGTGCGGCGCATGCTGGAACGCGGCGATCTGGAAATGGGGCATGCTCGCGCACTATTAGGATTAACTGAAAATGCACAGCGTGAAGCTGCAAACAATGTCGTCAACAAGGGATTGTCTGTACGCCAGACTGAAGCACTGGTACGCAATTTACACCAACAAGCTAATCAAGAAAAAACGGACAAAACAGTCGAAATAAAAATGGATCCGGATATTCGGCGCTTACAAGATGATCTGTCAGAAAAAATTGGCGTGCCTGTACTGGTACAACATAGCGCGAAAGGCAAAGGCAGACTTGTCTTGAAATATAACAGCCTGGATGAACTGGACGGCATACTGGCGCATATTAAGTAAAATATGAATCCAGCACATCCCGCATGGTTTTTTGTCGGACTTGCACTCAGCAATGTTTTTATGACTTTTGCCTGGTACGCACATCTGAAAAACCTCAATAATAAACCCTGGTTTATTGCTGCACTTATCAGTTGGGCTATTGCGCTGTTTGAATATTTATTACAAGTTCCAGCTAACCGTTCAGGCTATCAACATTTTTCAGTTGGGCAACTCAAGATTTATCAAGAAGCCATAGCGCTGGCTGTTTTTGTACCGTTCGCAATTTTTTATATGAAAGAAAAATTGAGTTGGCATTATGGCGCTGCGAGTTTGTGTATTCTGACTGCTGTGTTTTTGATAGCTCGCGCACCAGCACGTTAGCATTGGTTTGCCATAACACTTACAATTGCATTATCCGCTCGTAGCTCAGATGGATAGAGTACCGCCCTCCGAAGGCGGTGGTCGCGCGTTCGAATCGCGCCGAGCGGGCCAAATTAACCGCCAGATTGACAGGCACTGCAACATCCATGCAGTCTGGGCTCGCAAATTTCAGCTGCCCCATCCTCAATATATGTATATGTTCTGCTTCACTACTCGCTTGCACAAACAAGTGCAGATGCCAGTTTTGCATGGAATAACGGGTGGAAAATTACAGTACTTACCTCATGTCTCATGGAAAAATATTTATAGGAAATACTTAACGAACCCAGGCCAACATAGCCACTGCCAGGTGATCAGGGTGATACATAACCGGCTCTCCCCTTTCGAACGAAATTGCACCCCAAATAGTGATTTTACCCAGTGCTGAACTACACTCGAGATAGAAGATGCAGGAGGGCAGAAAAATGAAAACCAGCACGCTCGCGCTAACAATTGCTCTCGGTTTGGGTTTTATCTCACTAGGGGTAAGTGCCAATCCCCATACCCCTGAATCGCATACCCCTGAATCACGCACCCCTGAATCACGCACCCCCGAATCACACACCCCTGAATCGCACACCCCTGCATCACGCACCCCTAAATCGCACACCCATAAATCGCGTACCCCTAGATCGCATACCGCCAAATCGCATACCGCTAAATCGCATACCCCGCCATCCCACACGCCTCCTCCCCATACGCCTTGACGGGAGCGGCTCGTGAAGGGGGAGACCGACAGACACAAAAAACCCAGCAATTGCTGGGCCTATAGGGCTTTCTTGGATTTGCTAAAAATTATATATGGTACCCGAGGCCGGACTCGAACCGGCACAGCTTACGCCACTACCACCTCAAGGTAGCGTGTCTACCAATTCCACCACCCGGGCTTAAAACTTTTATTTCTCTGGCGCTGCAGGTACATCAACGGCGGGCGCAGCATCAATCACCGGCGCATCGCCAGCGGCAGGCGCTGGTTGTTTCTCAGCCGTCGCATTATGTGCTTCGATTACCGCTGCAGCAGGAATGCCTGCATCAAGATTGGCAGTCGATTTATTTTTGGCTAACACAGACAAACCAAAACTGGTGACAAAAAAGATAGTCGCCAATATTGCCGTAGTGTGACTGAGAAGGTTGCCACTGCCGGTACTACCAAACAGGGTTTGCGAGCCACCACTGCCAAAAGAAGCGCCCATCTCGGCGCCTTTACCTTGCTGCAACAGAATCAGACCGATAATGCCGAGACAGATCAGGATGTGCAGTGCAATGATCAATGGTTCCATGCTTGTTCCGCCGCATTCACAATGGCACAGAACTGGTTTTGATCCAGCGCTGCCCCGCCCACCAGGCCGCCATCGACATCTGGCTGGGCAAAAAGAAGGCGCGCATTATCCGCTTTCACACTGCCTCCGTAAAGCACGATTAATGCAGCCGCCTGTTCTGGTTGCTGCACAGCCCACAGCGTGCGGATATAAGCATGTACAGCTTGTGCCTGTTCCGGACTGGCTGTCTTGCCCGTACCTATCGCCCACACAGGCTCATAAGCCACCACAATGCCCCGTAACTGCTCAGGCTCCAGCGCATCCAGAACAGCATGTAACTGCCTCGCAATGACAGCCTCCGTAATATTGCCTTCACGCTCGGCCAAAGTCTCGCCCACGCAAAGGACGGGGGTGAGTCCAGCAGCCAATGCCTGTTTGAGCTTGGCCACCACGACCGAATCAGTATCACCAAACAGAGCCCGGCGCTCAGAGTGACCGACGATGACATAACGACAATCAAGATCTGCCAACATATCAGCACTGATTTCGCCTGTATAAGCACCCTGCACATATTCACTGACGTTCTGCGCCCCCCAGTGAATGCCACTAATTGTCAGCAACTCACGGCATAAAGGCAGATGCACAAAAGGCGCACAAACCGCAACATCCACTGCTGTATTGTTCTGCAGATCGTGACGCAAAGCATTCAGCAATGCAGTGACCGACTGCAACGAACCGTGCATTTTCCAGTTACCAATGACCAAAGGTCTGCGCAAGGGGTGTGTCATCACTATTTCCTCAGGAAAGCGCTGTTTCAACGATCGCAGCAAGATCAACAGCCAACGGCCTGACCAATTCCGGGTCCGCGCCTTCCACCATCACTCGCACAACAGGCTCTGTGCCTGATGGGCGCAACAACACCCTGCCTTGCGCGCCAAGTTTATCCTCTGTCGCCTTGATAGCATTGGCAATTTGAGGGTATGCAGCAAGATCAAATTTCTGGCCGGCACGCACATTGATCATCACTTGCGGGAATTTGTGCATACCGCATTTCATTTCAGCGATCGACTTACCGCTGTTACGCAATGCCAATAACACTTGCAGTGCAGATACAACACCATCACCCGTAGTGGTGACATGATTGCAGACAATATGGCCGGACGATTCACCACCGAGATCCCAACCATTTTTTTGCATGGCTTCAATCACAAAGCGATCGCCTACTTTCGTACGAATAAACGGGATGCCCAGTTCCTGCAACGCCAATTCAAAACCGAGGTTACTCATCAAGGTGCCAACAACACCTTTGCATTTTCCGCGCGCACGCTGGTCATGAGCAATGATGTAGAGCAGCTCATCGCCGTCCACCACTTCGCCATAATGGTCAACAAACAGAACACGATCACCGTCACCATCAAAGGCAATACCCAGATGTGCCGATTGTTCCAGTACAGCGCGCTGCAATTCTCCCGGATGTGTAGAACCGCAATTCTGGTTAATATTCAAACCATCAGGCTTCACTGCCAACTCGAATACTTCTGCGCCCAATTCACGCAAGACATTCGGTGCAATGTGATAGGTGGCGCCATTGGCGCAATCAACCACTATACGCAAACCACGCAAGTGAAATCCGAAAGGCACCGTGCTTTTACAAAACTCGATATACCGACCTGCCGCATCGCCAATACGTCTGGCCTTTCCCAAAAGCGTTGGATCATCAATAGACATGATTTCATTCAACTGCGCTTCAATTTCATGCTCTACATCATCTGGCAACTTGCGACCTTCGCCACAAAAAAACTTGATGCCATTATCCTCATGAGGATTGTGTGAAGCACTGATGACAATGCCGGCCTGGGCATTAAACGTGCGTGTGAGATAGGCGATGGCCGGTGTAGGCATCGGCCCTAATAAACCAACATCAACACCTGCGCTGATCAAACCTGATTCAAGTGCAGACTCAAACATATAACCGGAAATACGTGTGTCTTTACCAATCAGGATCAGTTTACGACTGCCATTGGCATGGCGAGCCAATACCTTGCCTGCGGCCCACCCTAACTTCAACATGAAATCCGGCGTAATGGGGTGTTCACCCACGCGTCCACGTATGCCGTCTGTACCAAAATAATGTTTACTCATACATCAAAACCTGTTCAAAAAAATTTTTACATCACTTCGCGGACAGCACGCCACACTTTCAACATATCCACTGTTTCTGCAACATCATGTACACGCAATATGCGCGCTCCACCATCCAGCGCCAATTGCGCCAACGCCAACGAAGCGGGCAGTCGTTCTGCCAGCGGCTTACCCGTTAGTTTACCTGCAATTGATTTACGTGACAGGCCAACTACCAACGGGTAAGGCAACATCGCCAACTGGTTGAGATGCTTCAACAAAGCAAGATTGTGCTCCAGCGCTTTGCCAAAACCGAAACCGGGATCCAACAACAGGTTTTCTGGCGTAATACCGTTAAGCAAACATGATTCAACCCGCGCCAGCAGCCAGCTTTTTACGTCACTGATGACATCCGCGTAATACGGGTTATTCTGCATATTGTCCGGCTCACCCTGCATATGCATCAGGCAGACTGGCAAACCTGTTTTGGCAGCAGCGTGTATTGCACCTTCACGCCGCAATGCTCGCACGTCATTGATCAACCCTGCGCCATATTTTGCAGCTTCAGTCATTAATTCAGGGTTACTGGTATCAATAGAAATAACAATATCGAAATTTTTGTTTATGGCTTCGACAACTGGCAGGACGCGTGCCATTTCTTCCACGCTGGACACAACCGACGCGCCGGGGCGCGTAGATTCACCACCGATATCCAGCACAACTGCACCATCAGAAATCATTTGCTCTGCTACGCGCAAACAGTGGTCAATATGTGCGCTACCACTGCCGAACAACTTACCGCTATCAGAAAAAGAATCCGGTGTGATGTTGAGTATTCCCATCACTACCGGATGCGTGAGATCAAGATGCCTGTTACCGCATTGCAATTTCATGCTTATTTCAGCACTTAATGCTCACCTGCGGGGCCACCTATCGGCGTGACATTGTTGGGAGGCGTAGAGTTTGGAGAAACCGGAGTTGAAGGCGTCTCATCATTTACATGCCAATCGCGCGGCGGGCGCACTTTACGGCGCTCCATCAAATCTTTTACCTGTTCATTGTCGATGGTTTCGTATTCCATCAATGCATCTTTCATCGATTCAAGAATGTCACGATTTTCAGTGAGGATACGCTCTGCGGTGGCATAACATTCATCAATGATACGACGTGTTTCTTCGTCAATAATTTTTGAAGTGTCACCAGAATAATTCTGGCGTGCCGTACCGGGATACTGGCCTTCATCTTCACCATATAACAACGGACCCAATTTTTCTGACAGCCCCCATTTGGTCACCATATTGCGCGCCATACTGGTAGCATGTTCGATATCACTCGATGCACCTGTAGATACTGCATCCAGACCGCCAGTCAATTCTTCGGCAATACGTCCACCATAAGCCGATGAAATACGCCCCAACAAATAGCGGCGACTGTGGCTATGCTTGTCATCTTCCGGCAAATATTGCGTTAAACCCAAGGCGCGGCCACGCGGAATAATCGTCACCTTGTGCACCGGATCATGTTCTGGCATCAGGAAGCCGACAATGGCATGCCCTGCTTCATGGTATGCCGTCATGATTTTTTCTTTTTCAGACATCACCATCGATTTGCGTTCAGCGCCCATCATGATTTTGTCGCGCGCTTTTTCAAACTCTTCCATTGTCACCAGACGGCGATTATTGCGTGCTGCAAACAGCGCTGCTTCATTCACCAGGTTGGCGAGATCCGCACCGGAAAATCCGGGCGTGCCGCGTGCAATCACAGAAGCATTCACGGCTTCATCAAGCGGCACTTTGCGCATATGCACTTTCAGGATTTGTTCGCGGCCACGAATATCCGGCAAGCCAACATACACTTGACGATCAAAACGGCCTGGACGCAACAATGCACGATCCAGTACATCAGGACGGTTGGTAGCAGCAATCACAATGACGCCTTCGCTGCCTTCAAAACCATCCATCTCTACTAACAATTGATTCAATGTCTGCTCACGTTCATCGTGACCGCCGCCGTGACCGCCGCCGCGATGACGACCTACAGCATCAATCTCATCAATGAAAATAATGCATGGCGCCTGCTTCTTGGCCTGATCAAACATATCACGCACACGTGACGCACCGACACCGACAAACATCTCGACAAAATCCGAACCTGAAATAGAAAAAAACGGCACTTTGGCTTCGCCAGCAATCGCTTTTGCCAACAGGGTTTTACCGGTTCCCGGCGGGCCGGACATCAATACACCGCGAGGAATTTTTCCGCCCAGTTTCTGGAAGCGTGCAGGATCGCGTAAATACTCCACCAATTCACTGACGTCTTCTTTCGCTTCGTCTACACCAGCAACATCGGCAAAAGTGGTTTTGATCTGGTCTTCAGATAACAAGCGGGCTTTGCTCTTGCCAAAACTCATCGGGCCGCCTTTGCCACCCATACCGCCCTGCATTTGACGCATGAAAAACATGAACACGCCGATAATCAGCAAAACCGGCAATACCGCAAAAAATAATTGCTGTAACAAACCCGGTTGCGCGGGTTCACGCCCCTCTACTTTGACTTTGTTATTGAGCAAATCATCGATCAGGTGCGGATCCAGCACGCTGGGGCGCACTGTTTCAAAAGACGAGCCGTCTATGCGTTTGCCCTCAATTTTCAGACCATCGATCACCACAGACGCCACACGCTCCTGCTGGATTTCATTGATAAAGCCGGAGTAATCGAGCTGGCTAACCTGCGGAGTGGGCGCCAGATTATGGAACACCGACAGCAGCACCAAGGCGATCAGGCTCCAGAGAATGAGATTCTTGACCATATCGTTCAAAACGTTGTCCTCAATAACAAGAAGGAATGTAACAACTTTACCCCCTAAAGCCCTGCGCCAATAGATAAACTTCGCGCGAACGCGGCCGGGAAGCTTGTGGTTTACGAGTGCTGACTTTGGTGTAGCGGGTCTTCATCTGCTTCAACAATTCGTCAAAACCTTCCCCGTGGAACACTTTAGTCAGAAAAGCACCACCCGGCCGTAATACCTGGGAAGCCATGTCCACAGCCAGCTCTATCAGGTACATGGCTCTGGGTTGATCCACACCATTCATACCACTCATATTGGGGGCCATGTCGGAAATCACAAGGTCCGCCTTGCGATCGCCAAGACACGCCAGTATTTTCTGTAGCACCGATTCTTCGGTGAAATCGCCCAATACAAAGTCGACACCAGCCAAGGAGTCCATCGGCAGGATATCGCTGGCAATCACCCGACCGTGATGACTCACCAGATTCACTGCCACCTGCGACCAGCCACCGGGAGCCGCGCCAAGATCAACCACCGTCATACCGGGGCGGATCAGCCGGTCTTTCTCCTGGATTTCCAGTAACTTGAAGCTGGCGCGTGAGCGATAACCCAGTTTCTGTGCCTCTTTGACATAGGGATCATCAAAATGCTCTTTCAACCAACCTGCACTGCTTTTGGAACGGCCGACCTTTTTTTTAGGCGGCTTATTGCCAGCAGGCGTTTTGCTGGCTGAGGGCTGTTTTTTCGGATTGTCGGGGGGGGAACCGAGCGTCATACGGATATTCCTGTGCTACCAACATGATAGCAGCTAGCATCACTAAAGCCGCTACAATGCGCCACCCTACCCGTATCGGAATACCACCATGGCACTTGATATCCGCACCCGCAAAAACCTGAAAGCTCTGGGGCACAAACTGAACCCGGTCGTGACGGTGGCAGGCAAGGGACTCTCCGATGCAGTACTGGAAGAAATTCGCAGAGCGCTGAATGATCATGAACTGATCAAGGTCAAACTGGCTGTGGGTGATCGCGCTATCAAACAACAGGTGATTGCCGATATGTGCACGGTCTGTGACTGCGAACTGGTTCAGCAGATCGGCCATGTCGCGCTGATTTACAAAGAAAACCCGCAAGCCAAACCCAACCTGAGCAATGTGCGCAGCTGGACCTGATCTGCACCGCACTCAGGGTGTGCTGATCGAGATATTCACCTCAGCACCTTGTACGGCGTCCAGATAACTCGCATCTGCTGCCTCGGATTCTTTTTTCTTTTTGTTGTCCTCGTCAATAATCAACCGACCACCAAACTGGAAACGGTCTGGCCCATCTTTTTTGGGCGCGAAAAAATCAGGCATGGGCACCTGTTTTTTATCCTCCCATGCAGCAACTTCGCCCTGATAAATATTTTCAGGTACTTTTAAAGTGAGCTTGTCATTTTTCTTCCTGGCAACTGCTTTAGGCACAGGTTTATTCAGCACCGGTTTATCAACAGGAACAGATTTTTTTGGCTCTGCAATTTCCATGTCTGGCAATACTGCTGGCACATCCAGATTTTTCCATCCGACAACATCTTCGGTGTGTGCAGGCGTAGGCACAATCACCTTTTCCCAATGCGGCTGCACCATGTCTTCCCATTGAAACACGTGCTGTTGTTCGTAATAGTGAAAAAGATATGGAAAAGTTAGCGCTAATAACAACAACCAGATCAGAGCAGATATACGCAGGTATTTTTCTGTATGCTCCTGCATGCACTGTCACCATCAACGGGAACGGGGGCGAGAATTTTTGCCAGAAGTGGGACGTTTACCTGCTGGCGTTGTTCTACTATTCGAGGCCTTACCTTTCAGTTTTTTATCACGACTTTCAGGCAGTGGCGGCAGGCCGGTATGTTGTGTCAATAATTTATTGGCACGACGGCGATAAATAGCATCCGCATCTTTAATACGCGGATCAATTGGTGTGGGCTGGGTGCGCGGAATAAGATGATCGCGACCATTGCCAATCATGTCACCGCGTCCCATTTTGTATAAAGCAGTGCGCAACAGCGGCCAGTTATCCGGATCGTGATAACGCAGGAAAGCTTTATGCAATTTACGTTGATTAATGCCTTTAGGCACTGCGACTTCTTCACTATCCGAACGCACACGCTTCAACGGATTTTTTTGCGTGTGGTACATGGCGCTGGCCATCGCCATCGGCGACGGAATAAATGTCTGCACCTGATCAGCCTGAAAATTATTTTTCTTCAGCCACAGCGCAAGATTCATCATGTCTTCATCTGTAGTTCCAGGATGTGCCGCCACAAAATACGGGATCAGGTATTGCTCTTTACCGGCTTCGCGCGAATATTTCTCGAATAATTCCTTGAACTGATCATAGCTGCCAATCCCCGGCTTCATCATTTTGGTCAGCGGGCCTTCTTCCGTGTGTTCCGGCGCAATTTTCAGATAACCACCGACATGGTGCGTCACCAGCTCTTTCACGTATTCCGGTGTTTGTACGGCCAGATCGTAACGTAAACCGGATGCAATCAATATTTTCTTGATACCCGGCAATGCGCGCGCTTTGCGGTACAAATTCACTAATGGCTTCTGGTCTGTATCAAGACTGCTGCAAATCGTCGGAAATACGCAGGACAAGCGCTTGCAGCTCGCCTCTATCTTTGGATCCTTGCAGTTCAAGCGCCACATATTGGCTGTAGGACCACCAAGATCAGAAATGACACCGGTGAAGCCAGGCGCTTTATCACGGATCATTTCAATTTCATTGAGAATGGATTGCTCGGAACGGCTTTGAATGATGCGGCCTTCATGCTCAGTAATCGAACAAAAAGTGCAGCCACCGAAACAACCGCGCATGATATTTACCGAGAAGCGGATCATCTCATACGCCGGAAATTTTGCCTTACCATACGAAGGATGCGGCAACCGGCTGTATGGCAATTCAAATACGCGATCCATTTCTTTGGTAGATAGAGGAATTGGCGGTGGATTCATCCACACCAGCCGGTCACCGTGCGCTTGTACAATTGGCCGCGCATTGCCGGGATTGGTTTCTTTGTGGAAAGCGCGTGAAGCATGCGCATATAAAATTTTATCTTCATTCACCGCTTCAAATGACGGCAAACGCACCACTTCTGCCATACGTTTTTTTAATGTATCCAGCGGCACAACTTTTTTGCTATCCGATCCGATCAGCTCGCTGGAATAAACCGTTTCTTCTGCTTCTTCTTTTTTGGTCGCGCACGTGCTTTCTTCCGGCACCACATACGGCTGCTGTTCGGCAGTAGGTGCAGCACGTGCCAGTTTTTCACGCTCAGAAATATCCGGTTCTGTAGCATCCACTTCGCGAAAATCCGGCAGCAGGTTTTTGGTGAGAAATGCGGTGCCTCGAATATCCTGCATCGTCTTGATGCTTTCACCGCCAGCAAGGCGGTGCGCCACTTCAACAATCTGTCTTTCTGCATTGCCGTAAATTAGCAGGTCCGCTTTACTATCCAGCAAAATAGAACGGCGAACTTTCTCTGACCAATAATCGAAGTGCGCGAGTCTGCGCAGGCTGGCTTCTATACCGCCAATCACTAACGGCGCATCAGGAAATGCTTCGCGGCAGCGTTGCGTGTAAACCAATGTGGAACGATCCGGCCTGCGTCCGCCTTCACCATTCGGCGAATAGGCATCATCGGAGCGCATTTTTTTATCTGCCGTATAGCGGTTGATCATCGAATCCATGTTGCCAGCAGTCACGCCAAAAAACAGATTGGGTTTGCCTAGCACTTTGAAATCATCCGCCGAACGCCAGTCGGGCTGCGCGATAATGCCGACGCGAAAACCCTGTGCTTCCAGCACACGACCGATCACCGCCATACCGAAACTGGGATGATCAACATAGGCGTCTCCCGTCACAATAATGATGTCGCAACTGTCCCAACCCAGTTTGTCCATTTCTGCACGCGACATGGGCAACACCGGCGCAGTGCCCAGCCGCTTGGCCCAAAAGGGCTTGCGGGAGAACAGATCAGCAACGGCGGGAGTAGGCACAGAAGACATGGGGTATTTCTCGAAAGACAGCCATCATTTTATACTGCAGCTCACTCTATTGCTCCAAACAATTGCTACTCTACCCACACACTAACCATGGCTACTCCACGAGGATCCCCCTGCATCATGACAACAACCTTATGGCAAGCCATTCACCAATCTGCCGAACAGGAATCCCTGCGCGAACCGGCACTGGCCAGTTTTCTGCACAACACCGTGTTACGCCACAACAGCCTGTGCGCAGCCATCGGTTTTTTATTGGCAGGAAAACTGGATTGTCAGGCACTGCCGTCGCTGACATTGCTGGAAGTATTTTCCGAGGCCTTCTGTGGCGACACAGCAATAACTGATGCAGTGACAAAGGATATTGATGCCATTTTTACGCGTGATCCGGTTTGCCAATCACATTTACAAGCGCTGCTTTTTTACAAAGGCTTTCATGCGCTGACAGCCTGGCGTGTTGCACATTGGCTATGGCAACAGGATAGAAAATCTCTGGCGTATTTTTTACAGAACCGCATCTCGGTTATTTTTTCTGTAGACATACATCCCGCTGCAAAAATTGGCACCGGTGTGATGCTGGATCATGCAACAGGTATTGTCATTGGCGAAACAGCCACTATTGCTGACAATGTATCCATCTTGCAGGATGTGACACTCGGCGGTACAGGAAAAGAAACAGGCGATCGCCATCCCAAAATTGGTGCCGGCGTGATGATCGGTCCCGGCAGTAAAATTCTGGGCAACATCCAGATTGGTCACTGTGCACAAATTGCTGCGGGCAGCGTGATACTCAAAGACGTACCAGATTGCGCACTGATGGCCGGCGTGCCGGCTAAACAGATCGGCAAAACCGAATGTGCGCAGCCTTCTCTGGAAATGCGACAAACACTGGATTGTGGCACTATTGTCGCGCCATAAACCCAACCATGACAGGGAAACACTTATGAAAAAATCATCCGTTTTGCTAGCCTTCGCAGCAGCTGCCATTTTCAGCTTGCCCGTCATGGCTGGCACCAATACACCAGGACTCGACGAACATGAAGCCAATTTGCAGAGCCGTCTTGATGAGGGGCTACGTACAGGTGCACTGACACCTGGTGAAGCCGCCACCTTACAAGAACGCATCAATCACTTGCACGCGAGTGAAGCTGCTGCCAAAAAAAATGGCAAAGCATCTGAACAAGAGCGTTCAAGGCTACAACAAGAAGCAGCCGATATCAGCGAAGCAATCCATGCGAAAAAACACAATGGACGTGCCAGTGAATCAAAACTGGATATTCATGCTACAAGAGAGCAGGAACGCATTGATGCCGGCCAAAAATCTGGCAAGCTAACCGCCGGCGAAGCGACTGAACTTCAGGAACGTCAAGATAAATTGAAAAAAGATGAAGCTGCAGCTAACGCCGATGGCAATCTGACAAACAAGGAACGTGAAAAGTTACATAAAGAAGAAAAGAAAAATAGCAAAGCTATAAAAAATCTGAATCACAACGAACGCAAGGATTAATCTCCCGGGAACACAGCTGCAGCATCCTCATGCGGGTGCGCAGCTTTTTCTGCTTTTTCAATCGCCCGCAATAGCATACTGTGCTCACGCGCTGCCTGCCCAGAACGCAAGTAATGTTGGACATGGGCATAAATATCCTCCAGATGTTGACTGCGTTCATGCAGATACAACAGATAATGCCCTAATGCTTCCGGATCCTCTTTTTCACGCAACCGGGTCGCTGCAGCAAGCGCACTATCCATCTGTTGCTGGCTGGGCTTCTTGATAATGATGGCGGCAGACATGGCACTCTCCTTAGCTCTTCTATCATTTCTTATAGCACATCTTTAGAAACCAGAAGACGATTCGTCAATCTCGTTACGCTCTGCATCACTTAATTGCAGGCGCAATGCCCCTGCATTCTGTTCCACTTGTGCAACACTGCTTGCGCCGGGAATAGCGACTACCGTATCGCCATGTGCATTCACTAACCAACTAAGCGCCACCTGCGCCACACTGGCATTGTGCGTCGACGCAATACGCTCCAGTGTTTCAATCAATGGCAAACTTTTGGTAATCCGTGATGCCTGGAATTGCAGCGCATAACGGCGCATCCATGGCAACTGTTGGATGCGCGCCGGTTCACGATGGAAACGCCCACTCAACATGCCCTGCTCCAGCGGTGACCACGCAATAATCGTGATGCCGCGATTTTTTGCTTCTTGCAGAATGCCATTGCGTTCAATCTGCCGCGCCAACAAGTTATAACGCACCTGATTGGATGCCAGGCTGTGTCCTCGCGAACGCAACACATCATCAGCCTTGCACATGGCTGCCGCAGTAAAATTGCTGACACCTGCTGAACGTATTTTTCCGGCATCCAGTAAATCTGCCATCGCATGCATCTGTTTTTCTACAGAAGAAATCGATAATGGTTGATGTACCTGATGCAAATCGATCGGAAATCCTTCCAGACACGCCAGTCGCTCATCAATTGTCGCGCGCAAATTGTTTGCGGTTTTCAATACCGGCCACCACTTGGTAGCAATCAGGGCGTCACCCGGTTTTTTGCCTGCAGCTTTTAAAGCTTGTGCGAGATTATGCTCGGATGTGCCATTGCCATACATCTGCGCAGTATCAAACCAGTTAATACCGTTATTGATTGCCGCTGCAACAATATCGCGCATCAACTCAGCAGGGAGCGCATCCCAGTAGCCTCCCACAAAATTGCCACCGTTGGAAAATTGCCAGGTGCCGAGACCCAGCGCACTAATGTTGATATCTGTGTTACCCAATCTTCGCATCATCATGTCCTTCCATATAAGGCCCAGATTAAACCCATTCGGCTGTGCTATTCCAGCTGGACAGGCTTTAGAATACCGAAAACATAATAAGAGCTATCCATGGATTTATATACTTCGCCAAAAGGATTTTTACGCCAGGAGCAGCACCTGGGTTACCGCCCTGACATTGATGGGTTGCGCGCTATAGCCGTAGCTTCGGTCATCGGCTTCCACGCTCTCCCTAACCACATCAGCGGAGGCTTTGTTGGCGTTGATATTTTCTTTGTGATTTCAGGATTTCTGATTTCCTCGATAATCCTGAAAACATCTGCAACAGGAAAATTTTCTATTCTGGATTTTTACACAAGGAGAATAAGAAGAATTTTCCCAGCCCTGATTTTTGTATTGATCAGTTGCCTGCTGGCTGGATGGCTGCTGTTATTTCCCGACGAGATAAAACAACTTGGAAAACACGTCTTAAGCACCAATTTTTTTGTACTGAATTTTACCCTGTGGTCTGAAGACAGCTATTTTGATACGGCTTCTGAACTGAAACCCCTGCTGCACTTATGGTCGCTAAGCATTGAGGAACAGTTTTATACACTGTGGCCTCTCACTTTATTATTTCTGATCAAATACAGAAAACCAGGTTTATTGATTACTGCACTGACGCTAGCCTCATTTCTGTTATGCGTGTCGGGATTTCTGGGGAAAACAGCTAATTTTTACATGCCTTTAAGTCGAACCTGGGAGCTATTGTGCGGAGGGGTACTCGCATATATACAATCCAGCCCGAATACACAATTCAAGTTTCTTGCCAACAAACCTGACTCACAGCGAATACTCAATGAGGCAGGCTCGTTAATTGGCATACTGTTATTGGGCTTGGCTATTTTTTATCTTGATAGCAAGACAGTATTTCCGGGTTGGGCCTCATTGCTGCCAACACTGGGAGCAACCATTCTCATTGCTGTCGGCCCATCAACATTGATGAATCGGCATATTGTCGGGAATCGTTTTTTTGTATTCATTGGGCTAATCAGTTATCCGCTCTATTTATGGCACTGGCCACTTTTATCATTCCCCAAAATTGCATACGGCCTGCATATTCCAATAGAAACAAAAATTATTTCAGTATCCTTGGCAGTAATTTTAGCCGCATTGACTTACTATCTTGTTGAAAAGCCGCTGCGCCATAAAGGAAATGTCGTCAGTTTGTGCCTTCTGCTAATCACGCTAATCACGGCGGGAATAGGTGCCATGTTTTATTCGGGGGCATTGCAAACCCATAAAGTAAATATTTTCTTGCAAGAAATAGCCGATACGAAAAATGACAATCCTTTTAACTCCCCTTTATCCAAAACATATGTAACTTTAATTGACAAACAAGAATACAGAGTCGTAGGCAAAGGCAAAAAAATCACTCTTTATATCGGCGACAGCAATATGGAGCAACATTGGCAAGGTGTAGACGCAATAATCAGCGCTGGGGACGACTCAAGAAAAGCCATGATAACCGGCTGTCGGCTTCCAATACTGAACACTCGAAAAAAAATTAAAGAAGGTTATGAATGTCCTGCTATAGAAACCAATGCACATGCATTCTCACTTGCAACGGCCAACCCCGATATTGATACCATTGTTATTGGTGCTCAATGGTTGGGCACCTCTGGTTTTGAGTATATAGAGGGTGATCACAAATACCCACTAAGCTCCCCCGAAGGAATGCAAAAAGCCATGGATCAACTGGCTTCAACTATTCTAGACATGACAAAACAAGGCAAAACGGTCTATCTGCTATTAAACATTCCGGGCGGTACGGAATTTGAACCTCATAATCTGGTCAAACGCTCTCTGCTTGGCCTTCATTTTCAAAACACTATTCGCCTGGAAGGCGGCATATCTCTTGAAGAACACAAAAAAAGAACGCAAAAGATTTCTCCTATTTTGCGTGATGTCGCAAAACGCAGCGGCGCCATTGTTCTTGATCCTGCAGATTTTTTATGCGTTAGCCAGTGGTGCAGCGCTGTTACTACTGAAGGTAATGTGATCTATCGAGATTCAAACCATTTGCGAGGCTCATACAGCCACTATCACCCTGAATTTATTGGTCAGACGCTGAAATAATGTATAAAAATCAGAGCACAAAAAAATATTTACGGTAATGCTGTAATTCGGCAATGGAGTCACGGATATCATCCAGTGCCAGATGTGAACTGTTTTTTTTCACGCCATCTGCAATCTCTGGCCGCCAGCGCTTCGCCAATTCCTTCACCGTGCTCACATCCAGATTGCGGTAGTGAAAAAATGCTTCCAGTTGCGGCATACCGCGCCACAAAAAACGGCGATCCTGACAGATGCTGTTGCCGCACATCGGCGATGCGCCTTTCGGCACCCACTGCTCCAGAAAAGCGATGGTCTGGCGCTCGGCTTCTGCCGCATCAATATCGCTGGCCAGCACACGAGCAGTGAGACCACTGCCGCCGTGTTGGCGTGTATTCCATTCATCCATACCGTCCAGCAGAGCTTTTGCTTGCCTGACGGCCAGTGATGGCCCCTCTGCAAGAATATTGAGATCACTGTCAGTCACGATGGTCGCAATCTCGATAATCACATCGGTATCGGGATTCAGGCCTGTCATTTCCAGATCGATCCAGATCAGATTGTCTTTGTTGACGGAGGGCTTCGCTGGCATCGTGTCTGTCTCTTGGCGGGGTCGGGGTGGTATCGTGTGCGCCATTCTTACCGCTATTCCTGTGGATGTGAAGCCAACCGCATGGCCAGACGCCTGACCGACCAACAACGCCGCCGTATTGCACAACACCAGATGCGCCAGCGCGAAGCTGCAGGCAGTACGGAAAAGACCGTCGACGAATCCGGACTGGGCAGCGAGCAGGAAGCATTGGTGATCGCGCATTACGGTCGCAAACTCGATGTGGAACACCCTGATGACGCCACGCGCATTGTGCGCTGCTCATTGCGCGCCAATATCACACAACTGGTTACCGGCGATCACGTTATTGTGCGTCTACCCGTTGCAGGTAGCGAAGCGGGCGCAACAGGTCTGGTGGTAGCCGGTTGCGAACGGCGCACGCTGTTATCGCGCCCCGACAGCCGCGGCTTATTGCGGCCGATTGCTGCCAATATCGATGCCATGTTGATTACCATTGCGCCATTGCCGGAACCGTTTCCTTTTTTGATCGATCGTTATCTTGTTGCAGCAGACCTGTACGGCATTCAACCCGTTATCCTCTGCAACAAAACCGATCTGATCAATGACGACAACCGTGCCGCAATAGAAAAGCTTCTCCACGTCTATCGCACCATTGGTTATCCGGTTTTTCTCTTGTCTTCTTATGACAGAATTGGATTAACTGCCGTTGCCGATTTTCTGCGTACTAAAACTTCTGTCATCGTCGGACAGTCCGGCGTAGGAAAATCTTCTCTGATAAACGCCTTGCTGCCCGGCGTGGATGTCACTGTTGGCGCTTTATCGACAGCCAGTGACAAAGGCAAACACACCACCACCACAGCACGGCTTTATCATCTACCGCAAGGTGGCGACCTGATTGATTCACCCGGCATTCGGGAATTCACGTTACAGCAATTACCCGCGCAAGAATTGCTGTCACATTTTGTAGATTTGCGTGCTTACACCGATGGCTGCAAATTTCGCGATTGCAGCCATGAACATGAGCCTGGCTGTGCACTGTTAGCCGCAGAACAAGACGGGAAATTTTTTCCTGAACGCCTTGCCAGTTATCGTCATATTCTTGCCAATTTAAATACACACTGATTGCATGAAAGCCTCCTGAATGAAAGTTGAAAAAAGCATCCCCATTACCGGCAACGGTAAACGCGCTATCGACTGGCTGGCAGAAAACACGCCAATCTCGCGTATGCAACTAAAAAAAGCACTGGCCAATGGCGCCGTGTGGCTACAGCAAGGAAAAAAACAGGAGCGTCTGCGGCGCGCCACCCGCGAATTGCCAGAAAAATCCACGCTGCATATTTATTACGATGCCGACATCCTCGCACTGGAGCCACCGACACCGACACTGGTATCTGACGAAAACCAGTATTCCGTGTGGTACAAACCATCGGGTTTGCTGTCGCAAGGATCAAAACAGGGTGATCACTGTTCTTTGCTGCGCATTGTCGAACAACTGATGAACCGCAAAACATTTCTGGTACACAGACTCGATCGCGAAGCCAGCGGCCTGATGCTGATAGCCCACACTGAAAAAGCCGCTGCGGCATTATCCAATCTATTCCAGAACAACAAGATTGATAAGCATTACCGTGCGCGTGTCACCGGTGAATGGAAGATAGAAACCTTGCCCTTTAAAATCGACAGCGCCATCGATGGTAAAACCGCCGTCACCTGGATAGACAATGCCGTATACGATGCCGGCAACCAGCAGACACATTTGCAGATCCATATCGATACCGGGCGCAAACACCAGATCCGCCGTCATCTTGCCGAGCTGGGACATCCAGTGATAGGCGATGCGCGTTATGGCCAGCCCACTGGTAGTGCCGCTATCGCATTACAGGCCTGCCGTATCGAATATTTATGCCCTCTCTTTAATCGGAAACGCACTTACACCGCTCCAGCCAATCTATGAGAAATAAACATTATGTTTGATGCACAAAAATTATTTATCGTACAAGCAGTTGATCGTTCTATGGCTGAAAAAATCCAGCATAAGATAGACCAGAAAACCAAACCGCCCGGCTCGTTGGGGGTGCTGGAAAATGTTGCGCTACAAATTGCGCTCATCCAGAAAACACTGACGCCGTCATTGCAAAAACCGCAAATGTTATTGTTTGCCGGCGATCATGGCATTGTTGCAGAGGGTGTCAGCCCGTTCCCGCAAGTGGTCACGCAACAGATGGTGCACAACTTCGTCAATGGCGGCGCAGCCATCAATGTATTTTGCAGACAACATAATATTGCTATTGACGTGATTGACGCTGGCGTGAATGGCGATTTATCCAGCTTGCCGATCACACAAGCCAAAGTAGCGAACGGTACAAAAAACTTTCTGCATGAAAAAGCCATGACAGCCGCCGATTGCGAACAGGCTATTGCGCGCGGCGCAGCACTGGCTCGCGCAGCAAACGAAAGTGGCTGCAATGTGATTGGCTTTGGTGAAATGGGCATCGGCAATACTTCATCGGCCACTGCATTATTTTCAGCATTATCCGGCACCAGTGTGGAAGAGTGCGTGGGGCGCGGCACCGGACTGGACGACAAAGGCCTGTTACACAAAACTGCCGTACTGAAAGCTGCCCTCGCAAAACACGGCAAGCTGACTGATCCTTTCACTATCCTTTGTACGTTTGGCGGTTTTGAAATTGCCATGATGGTTGGCGCAATACTCGCTGCCTGTGAACAGAACATGCTGGTATTGATCGATGGCTTTATCGCCAGCAGCGCAGCCGCAATCGCGTTTGCACTCGAACCGCATGCACGTGATTACTGCGTGTTTTCACATTTATCCAATGAATCCGGCCATAAAAAAATGCTGGATTATCTGCAAGTATCACCACTGGCATCTCTCGGTTTGCGCCTGGGTGAAGGCAGTGGCGTCGCTATCACCTATCCACTGATTGAATCAGCCGTACTGTTTTTCAATGAAATGGCATCGTTTGATTCTGCCGGCATTGATGGTAAAGCAGATGCGTGATATTGCTTTTCGTGCAAAACATTCTTTTCGTTCAAAACATTGCCTGATGGTGCAGGGCTGCACATCCGATGCAGGAAAAAGCACCTTAGTGGCTGGCATCTGTCGTGTGTTGGCACGGCGCGGTGTAAAAGTTGTTCCGTTCAAGCCGCAAAACATGGCATTGAATAGCGCGGTGACGGTTGATGGTGGTGAAATAGGCCGTGCACAAGCCGTGCAAGCACAAGCCTGCTATCTCGAACCACACACCGATATGAATCCCATTTTATTGAAGCCGAATACCGATGTCGGCGCACAAGTCATTGTGCATGGCAAAGCCATTGGCAATATGGAAGCCTGGGGATATCACCATTACAAAACCGAAGCGATGCAGTACGTATTGCAATCCTTTGAACGTTTGTCTGCCAGGTATGATGTGATTGTTACTGAAGGCGCTGGCAGTCCGGCAGAAATTAATTTACGCGACCGCGATGTCGCCAATATGGGCTTTGCTGAAGCTGTCGATTGCCCCGTGATTATTGTCGCGGATATTGATCGCGGCGGTGTATTTGCGCATTTGTGCGGCACACTGGATCTGTTGAGCGAAAGCGAACAGAGCCGGGTTATCGGTTTTGTCATCAATAAATTTCGCGGCGACGTCTCGTTACTGCAACCAGGTATCGATTGGCTGGAGGCTCGCACTGGAAAAAAAGTATTGGCCGTGATGCCGTATTTACATGGCATGCATCTGGAAGCAGAAGATGCCATTGTCGAGCAACAAAGCGAAAAACGCGATGGCGAACGTTTGCGTGTAGTAGTACCGGTGACACCTCGTATCAGCAATCACACGGATTTCGACGCATTGCGTTTGCATCCGCAGGTAGAACTGACCTTTGTATGGGCGGATGAACCACTGCCGCCGGCCGATCTGGTGATTTTGCCGGGCAGTAAAAGTGTGCGCGCCGATCTGGCATTTTTGCGCATGCAAGGCTGGGAAAATTATTTGCAAAAACATTTGCGCTACGGTGGAAAACTGATGGGTATTTGCGGCGGCTTCCAGATGCTGGGCAACAGCATTGATGATCCACATGCCATTGAAGGTGAAGCTGGCACAGCACGCGGCTTTGGCTTCCTGGATTTCAATACTGTGCTGGAACCGGAAAAACAATTGCTGCGTGTGCACGGCTCGCTGCTACCCAATGGCGAGCACGTTTCCGGCTATGAAATTCACTGCGGTGTGAGCAGTGGTGCGGCACTAGGCAATCCTGCCATTGATCTCGGCGACCATCAGGATGGCGCCAGATCCGTTGATCACCAGATTATGGGCAGTTATGTCCACGGCATTTTTGATCAAACGGATTCACTGGCCAGTTTGTTGGCCTGGGCTGGTTTGCGCGATATCGAATCCTTCGATTACCGCGCAAGACAGGAAGCCGACATAAACCGCCTTGCTGACACTGTCGAGCAATACTTTTTACCCGACTGGTTCAACACTTTTATTAAAATATGAACCCAAGACTGGCATTGTTACTATCCAGCCTGTATATCGCACAGGGTCTGCCATCAGGTTTTTTTGCCCATGCACTGCCAGCATTACTGCGTGAACACGGCGTATCACTGACGCTGATCGGCTTGGCAAAATTATTGGCTCTGCCCTGGTTTTTCAAATTCTTGTGGGCATCCGCAATAGATCGCATCGGCGCAGGAAAACATAACCACTATCGCCGCTGGATTTTGTTGATGCAATCCATCGGCTTACTCACCCTGACTGCGTTATCGCTACTGCATCCTGAAAACTGGTTCAGTACAAACTTGCCGTGGTTTTTACTTGCGGCATTGCTCATCAATACCTGCCTTGCAACACAAGATATCGCCACCGATGCATTGGCTGTAAAAATGTTGTCCGTTCAACAACGTGGGTTGGGCAACAGCATTCAGGTGGCGGGATACAAACTGGGCATGCTCGCAGGTGGTAACGGTTTATTGATATTGATGGCAAGCGTCGGATTGCAAAACGGTTTTCGCTGGCTCGCCGCGGGTTTGTTATTACTGATGATCCCTGTGTGGTTCTTTCGCGAGCCTGTCGCAGAAAAATCTGTTGTACAAAAACCAGCGGAGCAAAAGCCGCACGCAAATCTCTGGCAGGAATGGCAACCGCTATTCACCCTACCCGGCATGCCGTTGTGGCTGCCCGTGTTACTCACCTACAAAATTGCCGATTCCATGGCTTCGGGCATGATTCGCCCCTTGTTAGTAGATAGCGGTTTTTCATTGGAGCACATCGGACAAGTCGGCATGGTGGCATCTATCACTGGCATGCTGGCCGCGTTTGTTGGCGGTTTGTGCGAACGCTGGCTGGGTGGCTGGCGCGCATTATTCTGGTTTGGCGTGCTACAAGCGCTGGGATTAGCAGCATGGGCTTTGGTGCCGCTGGGCTGGAACAACGATAGTGCTGTATTCAGTATCGCTATTTTTGAACAGATGGCAGATGCCATGTCTACCGTTGCCTTGTTTGCCGGCATGATGGGATTTTGTCGTGCAGGGCATGAAGGCGGTGACTATACCGTGCAAATGTCGCTATTCATGATTGCATCTGGCACGTTGGGCTTGGCGGGTGGCGCAATAGCAGAGCAATTGGGTGCGCCATCATTTTTTCTGGCGATGGGTGGATTAGCGCTGCTATGTCTGGGCTGGGTGGCGCGTGCAATGCGAGCCAGCGATGCAATATCTGTCAATGCACCTGGTTAGCAGGATCTTCCATCAGCATCGCTACGCGATGCTTCCAGATCTCGATATCAGTCTGGTCTGATTCCAGCAATAAAAAACCGACCAGAAAATCATTTTCACGGCCGATTTTCGCCACCCACTTCACTTCACCCGTCAGATGGTAGTGCGTTGGATGGCCAGTAAATTCCACACACACTTGCAAGATGCTGCCAGGCGCCGCCGGCTTATCCATCACAATCTGCAAACCATTCGCTGATATATCTACCGTTTTGGACACTATGATGTTCGGACTGCGCGCATCGCCAGCAGGCGATGAATGTGTCTCGACAAAAACCGCCACTTCTTTGCAGATACGCAATTCACTGCGATTACATAATCCCATGGCATCTTTCATAAAAAAACATCCTCCATAGACTTTAATCCTTACGCAAGGTCTGGATAACTTTGGCCAATGAATTTTCAAACTGGTCACCCTGCTGGATAACACTTGCCTTGCCATCAATCATCAACTTGATCAACTCATCCCGCTTCGGCTCAATCAGTTTTTTCCCATCACGTCCGACAAAAATCAGCTTGTCCGATGCATTGATCACTGCGGCCAGTTTGCAACGCTGGCACTCACCGTTGATCTCGATATCGACCCACGCACCAATGCCCAGTGTGCGCGTAGATTGCAATGCAACTTCCCACTCATCAATTCGCGCCTGCTTTTCTGCTAACAGAGCACGCTCAGCTTCCGCAGCAGCTTTCTGTGCAGCTTGCGCCAGTGCGTGTGTCTTGGCCTGATCTGCTGCCTTTTGCGCTTCTTGCGCCAGCCTTTGTGCTTCTTCTTCCGCCTTGCGCGCTTTCTCTTGCTCTGCTTTGGCATGCCGTTCTAATTGCTGGCGCGCTTCTTCTTCGGCACGTGCCTGCGCTTCCAGTCTTTCCTGGGCTATGCGCTCGGCCTCGCGTTTTGCTTTTTCCTGACCCAGACGTCGACGCTCATTTTCAATACGCTGCCGCTCTGTTGCCTCTGTCAACAACAGCGCCTGGCGTTGGTACAGTTGCAAGAAATTAGCGACTGTATCGCGCATGATTTGTGAAAAATTATTGTCTGCATCCAACAAACGAACATGGCGTGCCGCCAACAGATAGGCAAATTCCTCCGGAGTTTTTTCCAGTGATTTTGCACCCAATACATTCACAAATAATAACTGGCCTGCCTCTTCTGTTTTTAATACCAATCTGCAACGCAATTTTTCTCCATCATCGCGTTGATAAATCAACCACTGCCCTTCCGGAATCAGTTTGACCTGTTCCAGCAAACTGCTGCTGATATTCGCATTGACACCGGCTTCTTCATTCAAGACAGACAACGGCTGTGCCGGACGCAATTCCAGTTTGCCGCCCAACAGAATCTGCATATGCAATTTTTCAACACGCGACAACCAGCTTTCCATTTCGGCCGCATCAGAAATACTCACCAGCTGTCTGGATAGTAAAGGCAGGACTTTCGGGATCGTCTGATACACCTGCTGCATATCCGCTTCAGCATCAATCGCCTGCATGGAATCAATGAGCAACTGTGCGGCTCTCGATATCTGCTTCCATTCATCACTCTCTCCACCGCGACTGAGGTAGATAACCTTCATCGAATGACGCAATGGACCTTTCAGCAATTCTTCCACGACATCCGGCATCGGAGCGCGTTCAAGCAACTTGCTCACTTCCTGCCGCACAAAGCGCTCGGCCTGCTCACCGGCCAGCGTACCGCGCGCTGTCTGGCGAATACGGTCTATCAGTGTTTCTGCGCGCTGGGCATCTTTTGCCAACTGACCAGACAGTTCTTCCAGCCACGTCTGGAACGGTGCTGCCAACGGATCGGCCTTGCGTATGCGCAGCAACATTTCGTCAAGGCGCGCCCGGTATTTGTCACCCGGCTTGCCAAGATCGGCCCCCCAGTAGCGGCCGGCATCCCACAACTGATCCAGCAGGGAAAACAGCGGATGATGCATCGAACCTAACACAGAGGGATCACGCAAGAACACACTGGCTATCAGTGGACGCAATGCCATGAATGCATCCAGCAGTGCCGGCTCCAGATCGGTTTGCGAATGGCATTGCTCGAAGATCTGGTCACAGAAATACAGGAGATTGGCTTCTTGCTGCGACAGCAGCAGAGGCCCCGGGCGCAGCACTGCATGCTCAAGAGATTCCCAGGGTGCCAAATCAACATCCTGCAACCCCACCAGACGCGCCAGCAAGGTAGCGCTAGTTTGCTTATCCCCTTCCCCTGTCTCCGAGGTAGAAAAGCGCCCCTCGCGCAGGGCTTGCTGCAACAGTACTTCTGCCGACATTGTCATCCGATGCTACAAAACATTTGATTTACAAGGATAACACCGACAGACAACTTTGCAGCTGGTGTTATGCTTCTCACCTCATTTTTTGCCAGACATGTTATGAAAAACGCAGACTGCATACTGGTGGACGGCTCGTCCTATCTCTACCGTGCCTTTCACGCCCTGCCACCACTGGCCACATCCAAAGGGCAACCTACTGGCGCCATCAAGGGCGTGGTGAATATGTTGCGCAGCTTGCGCAAGGATTACCCACACAGCGCAATGGCGGTTGTCTTCGATGCCAAGGGCGACACCTTCCGCAATAAAATGTACGCCGAATACAAAGCCAACCGCCCGCCCATGCCCGACGACTTGCGTTCGCAAGTGCAACCCTTACTCGACATCATCCGCGCCATGGGCTTGCCCTTACTGATTGTCGATGGTGTGGAAGCCGATGACGTGATCGGTACGCTCGCCATGCAAGCGCGTCAACACAAACACGAAGTGCTGATCTCTACCGGCGACAAGGACATGGCACAGCTGGTCGGCCCACATGTCACGCTCGTGAACACCATGACCAACACGGTGATGGATCGCGAAGGTGTGATTGAAAAATTCGGCATCGCACCGGAACAAATCGTGGACTATCTCGCACTGATGGGCGACAAGGTCGACAACATTCCCGGTGTAGATAAATGCGGCCCCAAAACTGCTGTGAAATGGCTACAGGAATATGGCACGCTGGACAACGTGATGGCCAACGCCGATAACATTGGCGGCAAAATTGGCGAAAACCTACGGGCTGCACTCAGTTTTTTACCCTTGTCACAACAACTCGCAACCATCAAAACCGATGTTGCACTGACGCAAAACTGGCAGGATCTGCAGCCCACCGAACCGGCACGTGACACACTGCTGGCGCTGTTTACTGAAATGGAATTCAAAAGCTGGATCAATGAAATCAGCAGCGGCGGCGATGTCATTGCCGCCGTAAAAGAACGCGGGAATATGCAGGATATTTTTGCCGAACCTACAACAACGACAGAACCGGAAAAAACGACAGAAACAGAGGCAGCAGCAGAAAACACAGCCACCTACGCAACCATTACAGATATGGCAGAGCTACAACGCTGGATAAAAAAACTGGAATCTGCACCCTGCTTTGCTTTTGATACCGAAACGGATCAGCTCGATTACATGCAAGCCAATATTGTTGGCCTGTCATTCGCGACAGCATCCGGTGAAGCAATGTATATCCCTGTAGCGCATGATTATCTCGGTGCACCAGAACAATTAACACGCGGCGAAACATTACAAGCGCTACAACCGTTACTGGAAAGCCATCAACACAAGAAAGTGATGCAGCATGGCAAGTACGATATGAATGTACTGGCACGCGCCGGTATTACACTGCGCGGCGTTGCCTATGACACCATGCTGGAGTCCTACATACTGGATTCTGTCGCCACACGCCACAATATGGATGCACTGGCATTAAAATATCTCGACTACACCACAGTCGGTTTTGAAGACATTGCCGGCAAAGGTGCAAACCAACTGACATTCAACCAGATTGATCTGGAGAAAGCGTCTTTCTATGCCGCTGAAGATGCGGACATCACGCTGCGCTTGCACGAAACTTTGTGGCCACAACTCACTGCCGAACCATCATTGCAATCCGTATTCGAGAACATCGAAATCCCGTTGATACCCGTGTTATCAAAAATCGAAAGAAATGGCGTGTTGGTGGATGCGAAAATCCTGCATGAGCACAGCATTGAACTCGGCGAACGCATGCACCAACTCACGCAGCAGGCGTTTGAACTGGCCGGACAGGAATTCAATCTCGGTTCACCGAAGCAGTTGGGCGAAATTCTCTACAACAAGCTGCAATTACCTGCGCTGAAAAAAACACCAACAGGCCAACCTTCCACAGCAGAAGCCGTGCTGGCTGAACTGGCACTGGACTATCCATTGCCAAAAGTCATTATGGAATATCGCGGCCTGAGCAAACTGAAATCCACTTACACCGACAAATTGCCACAGATGATTGATGCCACGACTGGCCGCGTGCATACATCCTATCATCAAGCGGTAGCAGCGACCGGGCGTTTGTCATCCACCGATCCCAATTTACAAAACATTCCTGTTCGCACTGAAGAAGGCCGCCGTGTACGACAGGCATTTATTGCCGCAAAAGGTTACAAAATTCTAGCCGCAGATTATTCGCAAATTGAATTGCGCATCATGGCGCATCTATCAGCTGATGCCGGTTTGTGCGACGCCTTTGCCAAAGGCCTGGATATTCACCGCGCCACCGCCGCTGAAGTTTTTGGCATGGAACTGGACAAAGTCACGCACGAACAACGCCGCAGCGCAAAAGCCATTAACTTTGGTTTGATTTATGGTATGTCGGCGTTTGGTCTGGCAAAACAATTACAGACCGGACGCGGGCAGGCGCAGGAATATATCGACCTGTATTTTTCGCGTTACCCGGGCGTATTGCGTTACATGGAAGAAACACGCCATCACGCGGCAGAAAAAGGTTATGTCGAAACATTATTCGGTCGTCGTTTATATTTGCCGGATATCCACGCTAAAAATGGCGGCTTGCGGCAAGCTGCTGAACGCACAGCTATCAATGCCCCCATGCAAGGCACTGCGGCAGACATTATCAAACGCGCCATGATCAAGGTCGACCATTGGCTGGAAGATGCAAACATTGATGCACGAATGATTATGCAAGTGCATGATGAACTCGTGTTTGAAGTGGCAGAACATGATCTCGAAACCCTGCGCAACCATGTAAAGCGACTGATGGAAGAATCTGCTGATTTACACGTTCCGCTGGTAGTCGATACCGGTACAGGCAACAACTGGGATGAGGCGCATTAATGCAACCGTTTACTCTACAAAAGGAAACCACAATGGAAAATGAAAGCCAGAAAATAAAAATTGTTATACCACTGATACTGGGCATTATTGCGCTGATCATCACTACCTCATCCTGGTATACAGTCGACCAGGGTGAACGCGCTGTCATCTTGCGCAATGGCGCAGCCATTGGCACTTCAGAACCCGGCTTGCACTTCAAAGTGCCGATTATTGACCGTGCTGTATTCATCTCCATGCAGAGTATGAAAGTGGAGTTTGAAAGAATGTCTTCATATTCAAAAGACCAGCAACCCGCTGAAATAAAATTGTCTGTCAATTTTCATGTACTGCCATCCAGTACGCAGGATATCTACTCCACCTACGGATCCGTAGAAGGCATGATCGACAGGGTGCTAAGACCAAGGGTCAACAAATCTGCCAAAGAGGTATTTGGTCAGTTCACCGCCGTTTCAGTTATTCAGGATCGGGCAAAATTTGGCACCGATGTATACCAGTCTATTGTTGACGCCGCTGGAAAAGATATGGTGATCGAATCTATCCAGATCGAAAATATTGACTTCTCGAATGCCTACGAGCAGAGCATTGAGCAACGCATGCTGGCAGAAGTTGAAGTTCAGAAAGTTAAACAGAACTGGGAAAAAGAAAAAGTCTCTGCCGATATCACCCGCACCAAAGCACAAGCGGAAGCAGACGCCCAACTGGCCCAGGCTACTGCACAGGCCAAAGCGATTGAAATGCGCGGCGCGGCCGAAGCTTCAGCAATACAGGCAAAAGGTGCTGCGTTACGCGATAACCCTGCATTAGTCGCATTAATCCAGGCCGAAAAATGGGACGGGAAATTACCCAATACCATGGTTCCCGGTTCTGCAGTGCCATTTCTCAGCATCAAATAGCCGCAACCTTTGGAAGTATTGATGAACCTGATAAAAATTAATCGACTCGCTGCTGTAATCGCTGCATACATATTGACGATGGCTGCAGTAATGCCCTGTCACGCAGAGCTGTACAAATGGGTAGATGAACAAGGTCGCACGCATTACGGAGACAAGCCCGATAAAGCTGCTGACAAAGCCAGCGTCGTGAATATTCCTGCACCGCTACATGACACCGACGATCTGCCAGCGCCGGCGGCCAATATAAAACCCAGGTTGATTATCTATACACGTGAATTACCCAAAGAAAAGCGCGCTATTGGCAGCTATCACTTTGGAACCCATTGCCTGCAAGCCATGCCGATATACTGGCCGGATGCCTATAACTTTCACCCGGATCTGGTGCCTGATGGCGGAAAAACAACAGAAATGTTGATGCAGACGCTTGGCCAGTTCGGCTACCCATTACAACCCAACCTGACACCAGACCAGTTTGCTGGCAGCAACCGTGACGGACTGTTGCTGACTACCGTTGTTACCAGTGCCGATATCAAGGCGTGTACCCCAAGACAACAAACAGCAAATATTTTTTTACACCCGGAAAATGTTTTGCCCATTGAGTTTGATCGCGCACAAATCACTCTCTCACTGGACTGGGAACTGGCTACACCGGATGGCAAAGTTATTTATCGCGGCCGCAGCAGCGGCAAAAGCGGCAGCCTCACCAATCCGGAAAATATTATTACCACCTGGCGGGAGGCCATCACCGAGGCGACAGTACTCTTACTAAATGACAAAGCTTTTCAAGCGGCCACGTCGCAAGCCTTGCCTGCACCCAGCGCACCGGTTGATACATTAGCCGCACGCAAATTGTTGATGCGCAACCCACAACAACATCTTTCTCCGATAGTAGTCACTGCATTACCACTAACCGACACTCGCCAACAAATGGGCGTTCTGCGTGCAGGTCAGTTCTGCCGCAACACGACACCGCTACAGTGGCCGGATATCCGCAACCTGCGCGCATCACTGGCGCCAGACACACAGAAAATTTCTAACATCGCCGCAAAATCATTTACTAATTTTGATTACACGACACGGCAAGCCGACCCCGATAACGCACTGGCAACACAACGCCGCATCAAGGGTTTGCTTTTGCAAATGCAGGTATCACGCCTGTATCTGGAAGCTTGCGCACCCGAGACGTATGAATCCTCGAATACCTATGGGCCAAAATCGGTGACGTATTCATCTTACAAACGTTATCAATTGCAGCTGAATCTCGACTGGATATTGTTTTCCTCCGATGGCACACAATTATTTACCACCCGTACAGAAAGTAACGCCGGCAATTTACAGGTTAACGGCGATATCGAGGAAGTGTATTCGCAAGCGCTGGATCAATCTGTAATGCAATTATTATCCAACGCACAATTCCAGCAGGCGCTCAACGCATCAACATTACCCGCAGAAAAACCGGCATCTGAAACACCCAATGAGCAACCGGCAACCGGCTTACTGGATAGCTTGAAAAAACTGGTACCGTGGCTATCAGAACACATGTCGCATCGTGAAAACTCTTCCGCCATTGGAACCGAATAATTTTGCGTACGTTAACCGCATTAACATTGCTGGCAATACTTTTAGCGGGCTGCAATGCACCTGCCACCACGCCAGCCATCCAGACTCCCGCACTGGATAGCACGCTGATTGAAAAAATCGAAGCATCTGCTGCGCAAACAATGAAAGAAAAACAGATTCCCGGTTTAGCTATCGGCATTATCAAAGACAAAAAAATTGTTTATAGCAAAGGATTTGGCATAGCCGATATTCGCAGCGGCACAGCAGTAACGCCTGAAACCGTCTTCCAGCTGGGCTCCGATTCAAAAATGATGGTAGGCATCGCAATGATGCAACTCGAAGCGCAAGGGAAAATTGATCTGGATGCGTCAATCACCACTTATCTTCCTTATTTCCATATCGCAGATAAACGCTACAAAAAAATCACGCTTCGCCAGATTCTTTCACACAGATCCGGATTGCCTTACTGCATCGATTATGAAAAGTGTGACAAACTGGATTATCAATCACCACAATACGACGACGGCGCGCTGGAGCGTCATGTTCGCAGCGCCCGCAAAATAAAAATGGTCAGTGCACCGGGTAAAGCCATGCAGTACAGCGATATCGGTTTTGAAACGCTGGGCGATGTTATTGCTAAGGTATCCGGCCAGAGTTTTGAAGACTATATCCAGCAACATATTTTCATGCCGCTGAAAATGACTCACTCCAGTTTCCTGTTGCGCGATGTACAAAGCGAATTATTGGCAGCGCCGCATATAGTCAACCCTATGCTCACAGTGAACAGTTATTTTCCTTACAGCCGGGAACATGCTGCCAGTTCACATCTGTTTTCTAACGTAAACGACATGAACCGTTTTGCATTGACACAACTCAATCGCGGCGAACTGGACGGCGTGCGAATCCTGCCAACGTCGGCTTACAACATCATGTGGACTCCACAAATCGACACTGCGTTACCTAGCCCATGGGAAAAGACACTGGGGCTGGGTTGGTTCCTGGGTGGACCCGCCGGGCATCACATGGTGGGGCATGCCGGTGGCGACACAGGCTTCTCTTGCGAAGTGATTATGGTGCCGGATGAGGGTACGGCCATCGTTGTCATGGTGAACCGCGAATACCCGCTGGAAGACTTTGCCTATCAAATCATGCAGTGGTTGCTAGCAGCACCATAATACTGTACAAATAACCACTAGTTTCTTCAGGAGGCATATTTGTGCTGTTGCAGCTCACGATCAGGGATTACGCTGTAGCCCGCTCACTGGATGCCGAATGGCAAGCCGGCATGACGGTTATTACGGGGGAAACCGGCGCCGGCAAATCCATCCTGCTCGATGCGCTGGGGCTAGCATTAGGTGATCGCGCTGACGCCGACGCCATTGCCAGCGATGCCGACCGTGCCGATATTGGCGCATTGTTTGACCTGCAACACATCCCCGAAGCCCGCGAGTGGCTGGAAATCCAGGGCTTCCCGCAAGATGAGCAGCAGTGCCTGTTGAGGCGCGTGATTCTGCGTGAAGGTCGGTCGCGCGCGTGGATTAATGGCCAGCCCGCCACGCTTGCCCAATTGCGCGAACTGGGCGATATGTTGATCGATATCCACAGCCAGCACGAACACCAGTCCCTACTGAAAAAAGAAACGCATCGCCGCCTGCTCGACGCCTTTGGCCAGCACGGCGACGAACTGAAAAAACTGCAGGTTGTGTACCGGCAATGGCGCGACATCCAGCAACAGATCCAGCAGCTGCAAGGTACACAAGAGGATTTCAGCGCGCGCATCCAGCTCCTGCAATACCAGGTTGATGAGCTGGATAAAATTGCACCGCAACCGGACGAACTCACAGCACTGGAAGCCGAGCAGAAACAGTTGGCCAATGCAGGGGAGCTGATTGGCAATTGCGATAATTTGTTACAGATATTCTGTGAAAACGAGCGCTTCAATATCCAGCAGTCACTCGCATCTGCACAACAATTGTTGGCGCGCTCCATACTCTCCGAAGCCGTCCCCCAACTCACCGAAATGCTGAATGGCGCTCTGATACAGATCGAAGAAGCATCCACTGATTTGCAACGTTACAGGGATCATATCAACATTGATCCGGAACGGTTGGCAGAAGTGGAGCAACGCCTCAACACGTTATATGAATTAGCACGCAAACACCGTGTGCAAGCACGTGAATTGCCGGATTTGCATGAAAAACTGCATGCAGAATTGGCCATGTTGCTAGATAGTGACGGCGCAATCATGCGCCTGCAACAACAGCAAAAAGAACATGAGCAGCAATACCATATACTCGCCAAAAGCCTGACTGCAAAAAGACAGAAGGCGGCCAATACATTGAGCAAACAAGTCAATGTGCAATTGAGTCTTTTGAAAATGGCACACTGCCGTTTCGATATCGCATTACAACCACACGAAAACAATGAGCCACACAGTTTCGGCGCGGAACACACAGAGTTTCTTATCAGCACACAACCCGATACGCCGGCACGCGCATTGGCACGTGTTGCTTCCGGCGGAGAACTGTCGCGTATATCGCTAGCGATTCAAGTAGTAGCGGCCAGTACATCACACATTCCTACGTTGGTATTTGACGAAGTGGACGTCGGCATCGGCGGCGCCACTGCAGTCGTAGTCGGGCAATTATTGCGGCAGCTCGGGGAGCGCGGTCAGGTACTGTGTGTAACGCATCAGGCGCAGGTGGCATCACAGGCACACCAGCATCTGCAAGTCAGCAAGCAACTGAAAGGCAAACGCATGGAAACGGCACTGACGCAGTTGAAAAGCGAACCGCGTATTGATGAAATTGCCCGCATGATTGGCGGTGAAAAAATCAGCAAGCAATCTCGCGCCCATGCGCAAGAAATGTTGGCCATTTAAAACGATTGGCTGTTAAATCCCGGGCTCCGCACCAACAGCCCGCATAAATGCCAATGCCAACGCCATATGCCCTGTTTGATTAGGGTGCACTCGATCCCATGCCAGCGACATTGGATGTATCTGTTCCAGTAATGCATCCATCGCCAGCTGCGTATCGACCAATATCGCATTGTGTATGGAGGCCAGTTCACGCACAACATTGCCATAAACATCCATTGCTTCGCGCATCGGATCATCACGATTAGGTTCCAGAAAATACGGCGTCATCAAAACCAACCCCTGCAAGTGCGGCTTGGTTTGTGTAATAAAATTTTCAAGTTCCCGCCGATACTCATCTATTAACACATGTTGCTCTGTGCGTAATGGTGTATCAAATTGACGCCAGACATCATTGATGCCGATAAAAATCACCAGCCAATCTGGCTGCTGATCCAGCACATCTTTACGCCAGCGCGCTTTCAGATCACGCACTGTATTGCCATTGACGCCCATATTAAAAACGCGGACACCATGCGCAGGATATAACGCCCCCAGCAGAGCATTGATCTGACTGACATAGCCATTGCCGACTTCATTGCCTTCGGCAACAGGGCGCGCTCGACCACAATCGGTAATTGAATCACCAATGAATAATAATTTACTGCCGGGCTCAATCAACATTGTGCTTCCTGGTGCAATGTCAGTTAGTGCGATGTCAATCAGTGCAATGACGACGATATATCACCAAAAATATCCGCCATGTCGTTTGCCGTGTAACGGTATTTTGCACCACAAAAATGGCAATCAATATCCACGTCCGGCTGCTCGGAAAACAATTTGTGCAATTCATCGCGGCCCAGGATAGCCAAGGCATTGCGTGAACGCTCCTCACTGCAAGTACACTGGAAGCGCACAGGCTCGGCATCAAATACTCGCACGGTTTCCTGATGGAACAACCTATGCAGCAATACTTCACACGGCAGTGACAACAATTCCTCACTCGTCAACGTGCTTGCCAACGTATGCAGATGCCGCCAATCCTCACCATCATTATCTTCTCCCGGCATTGCCTGCAACATCAGACCTGCAGCACGTTCACCGTCTGACACCAACCACAACGCCGTGGATAACTGCTCAGACAAAGCAAAATAATCGGCCAGACAATCCTGCAGGCGCACGCCTTGCAAAGGCACAATGCCCTGATAACTTTCACCCTCATCCGGCAATAACGTCACCGCAAGGTAACCGCTACCGATCAGCTGCTTTAACGAAGGTATGGCCTGCAAATCTACACTGGCATCCAGATTAATAACGCCACGTATCCCGGCATCCTGCGTGCTTTCGGCAACCAGCAACTTTAACACTCCATCACCACGCGCCTGAATGGCCACGCGCCCTTGCAGTTTTATGCTGGAACCCAGCAACACAGCAGCAGCCAGGCTTTCACCCAACAGGACTCTACCAGCTGGCCCAATACCTTTTTTTGCTAACACATCACCACAACTTTTCTGTAGATTTACCCACACGCCACGCACAGCACATTCTTCAAACAAAAAACGCACAACCTGATCCGATTTACTTTCTTCTGTCATTCTTCATTCCAGTGGATACAAAGTATCGCAACCTAATTTCCGGTATCCATTTTTCCACTCTTCCAGCTTTTTCCCACGGTCTTTTTCAAGCACCTTCTCTTCATTGCCATCTTTATCAAAAAAAACAACAAAATCACCTCTGGCAATAGAATTAATTTCTTCTTGCATTTTTCTACATCTTTTACCAATTTTTTCTTCCAGATTATTGCGTTTTTTAAGCTTCAACATTTCTTCATCAACAGTCTTTTCAGCTGGAGGAGCAACGAATGTGCTTAAATTTTTACTGGCTTCATCTACATTGGTTTTCTTTAATTCATTCTCGATATTTTCTGATGGCTTTTCTGCCGGAGCTTTATCGCTGAAACGGGTTTTTCCGTTTTCATCAACCCATTTATATACATCCGCCATAGAGAAACTGCTCATCAACAGACAACAAACAATAGTCATTTTTTGCATCATAGCTTTTGACATAACCCCTCTACGCTCCAAGCAACATCTATATTGGCAGTAACTCATCAAAATCGGCCACTGCAGGAAATTCCGATATCTTGCGCACTGACTCACTGCTATCCGGGTGCGCAATACACAATAAATATTGAATGCCATAGACGCCAGCAGCATTCAGTATTGCCTGCGTATCGTCTACAAACAGCGTGCGTTCAGCATCAAAGGGATGCAGCGCTTGCAAAGCGTGCCAGAATGCTTGCGACTCCTTCGCAGCGCCGAGTTGATGTGAACTGATAATGCGATCAAGCCAATAGGCGAGCGAAGTGTGCTCCAGCTTCAGAGCGATACTGTCCATATGCGCATTGGTAACCAGCCAGACCGACTTGCCCGCCGCCGCCAGCGCATCAAGAAATGAGGCGCTATGCGGACGCATAGCAATCAGATGGCTGACTTCACGCTTCAAAGCCACAATATCCAGACCAAGCTCGCGCTGCCAGAAATCCAGACAATACCAGTTCAGCTTACCCTGCTCCTCTGCAAAACGGGTTTGCAACCAATCCAGAGCCGCCTTTTCGGATAAACCACGCGCTTCAGCATAACGGCGCGGCAAGTGGGTACGCCAAAAAAAATTATCAAAGTACAGATCCAGTAACGTGCCATCCATATCGAGCAATACAGTATCTATCTGATTCCAATCGAAGAAGACAGGAGCATTTAACCGGGCGGGCAGATCTTTCATGGAGCATCGCTAATCGTTATTCACTTGCCTCCAATTCTAGCCCAGCAGCTCTCCTTACGGACGACATCGAGACAAACATGGCGTTTTACCGTTTGGGCGCTATAATCAGCCGCTGATGCCAACTATTGCATGCTAGCGATGGAAGGTTTACTAAACACGGATTGCCAGCAGATTTTGATGTACCAGCTTCGATTCAAGGACAATAGCCGCCCGATTTTCTCAGTGACAGATAACATCTGCACCTTGGGCTGCGCGCAAGACAACACTCTGGTATTGAATACCAGCACAGTGGACGAATCCCATGCTCGCTTGATACAGCATGATGGGCGCCTGTTCCTGCAGGACAACAAGAGTCGCCGCGGGTGCTTCGTTAACGGCAAGAAAGTCAAATACAAAGAACTGCGCAACAGCGATGTTGTCAGTATTGGCAATGTGCATTTCGATATCCTCGAAGTGGAAGACACTAACCTGACTTCAACGCGAGTTCCGGCCGTCACGGAGCGACGGTCCGCCGTTAATATTTCATCCAGCTGGCGTCTGGTATCTGATAGCAGCTGGCTCTCAGGCAAAGTATTCGAACTGGCAGGCGACTCCACCCTGCTAGGCAGAGGCAAGGATTGCGATATTGTGATCCCGGGAAACCATTTATCCCGCAACCATGCACTGATACTCAAACAGGGCAACAATCTGGTTCTCAAGGATCTGGACTCCTCCAACGGCAGTCACGTCAATGAAATTCGGATCAAGGGCGAGCAGATCATCAAACCAGGCGACCGCCTGCGTTTCGACGTTTACAGCTTCCGCGTGCAAGGCCCTACCATTACAGAAAGCAGCCGCCACACTCAACCAGAAACGTCCGGCCCACGCAAACTGATTAACCTCGAAAGCACATTACAGAACATCGAGGCCCTGAAGTCCCAGGAATACCAGCAAAAGGAGTGGATTACCAAACCAACTTCCCACGGTAACCGCTACCACGAGGTTCCTACCCGCAAGCACCACCTTGGCATGATGTTCTGGATTTCTGTCGTGCTGGGGATAAGCGTGCTCAGCGTGCTGGGCTACATCGTATTCAATATCTGAATCAAGCACATAAAAAAAAGCCAGAGCAGCGGACCACTCTGGCTTCTTTCTGTCTTTTACTACCGTCTTTTACTGCTATCCTTCCTACCTCGATCCATCTGCAGCATCGCCGCATATTTATTATTATTCCCCCTCTTGTTCTTGTTGGGGGTTGACGCCTGATTATTATTATTACGTCACAGTATTATTATTTTTATGCTAATAACACCGCAAAACGTGTGCCACTTAATATTTCTATAAATTTATCAAGCAATTAGAAAAATCAGTCATTCTCTTTTTCGTGGCTAGCAGCACAAAGTGTTACCAAATAACGCATTTTTTGTTACCTCCGTTACCTCCAAAATCCATTTGTAACGATAATTCAGCGACGATCACTAAAGCTGCTTTGCCATAACACTGATCTGTGGAACAATGGCACAAAAGGAGGAGTTTGAACGTGGTTGACGCCGAAGGCTTTCGTCCGAATGTTGGCATTATGCTGGCCAATGCGAGCGGCGAACTGCTGTGGGCGCGGCGTGTCGGCGGCATGGATACCTGGCAGTTTCCTCAAGGAGGCATTCAGGAGCAAGAAGACCCTGAAGCTGCCCTATTTCGGGAGTTACACGAAGAAGTCGGCCTGATGCACGATGATGTGCGCATTCTTGGCTGCACACGCGGCTGGTTGCGCTACCGCCTCCCCCCCAGACTGGTTCGCCGCCACCAAAACCCGCTCTGTATCGGTCAAAAGCAAAAATGGTTCTTTCTGCAAATGGTCGGTGATGAATCCCGCATCCAGTTTAACAACAGCAATGAACCACCGGAATTTGATCACTGGCGCTGGGTCAGTTACTGGCACCCTTTAACCCGGGTGGTCCCCTTCAAGCGCGAGGTGTATCGCAGCGCTCTAAAAGAACTGTCGCCATACCATTTGGCGCTTACTGCCCGCCTCCCCAACGAGTAGTTACACGAATATGCTCAACGCCCTGCGCAAGGTAGTACAGGAAGTCAACGCTGCTGCCAGCCTGGAGCAAGCTCTGTGGCTGATTGTGCAACGTGTGCGCGCTGAAATGTCTACCCAGGTTTGCTCGATTTACCTGTTGGATACGGTCAGCCAGCGTTACATCCTGATGGCGACTGAGGGCCTGAATCGCGACTCTGTCGGCAAAGTCAGCCTGGGGCTCGACGAAGGCTTGGTAGGCCTGGTGGCGAAGCGTGAAGAGCCTATCAATCTGGATGACGCTGAATCACACCCGCAGTATCGTTATTTCCCGGAAACCGGCGAAGAACGCTTCCGTTCATTTCTTGGCACCCCG
>DATIDQ010000101.1:0-5015 GCA_035456205.1 Pseudomonadales bacterium | reverse complement strand
CAGGTGCAAGACTGTGGTGAATATCTTCGGCAACAATTAACACAGTTATCAAAAATATATGGTCTGGGTATAGTCAGGGGAGGCGGCTTGCTAAATGCGCTGGAAATTCCACAAGGCATTGCAAACAGGGTTGTTGATAATGCTTTTGAGTATGGGCTGTTACTGAATGCGCCAAGACCCAATATCTTGCGGTTTATGCCGGCATTGAATGTGTCACGTGATGAAATAGATCAGATGATTATGATTCTGGGAAAAATATTGGAACAAACACTGGAGTGAGCAGGCGAGCCGTATATACAAAATCGCCTGCGCATCAGAAAATTTACTTTTTCAGCATTTTTTTCAGTTTATCAACAGGCGCTTTGGCAGGAGCGTAACCCGCCTGGTATGCCTTCGTGTAATATTCCAGAGCTTTTTCAGGGTCAGCTTTCACATATTCACCGAATTGGTACATCGCTCCTAACAGGAAATTGGCGGTGGCGTGATTCTGTTCGGAAGCTTTGGATAGCCATTGATACGCTTGTGCGTAATCCTGTCTGATACGAAGGCCATCACGGTAGGCTGCGCCCAACTGGAATTGCCCTTCTTTATCACCTCTTTGAGCCATATCTAGCAGGCGGAGCAGGGTAACTGCGGAGTTGTCTCCTTTATCAGCGGCGATTTTAAGGTCGTCAACTGTCACGGGCAGGGCAGGCGCCACTGTAGAAGCCGGGAAACCGGAATCCTTGGCGGTTATCGGGCTATCAACTGCCTGTGCTGGTATAGAGGGCTGGTTAGCAGCAGAAGCTGATGGATTGGTATTGTCTTGCTCGCAGGCGGCTAACAGGGCGACGGCAAGAGCGACGGCAAGATATTTAAGAAGCTGGTTCATAGAAAATTCCGGAAGTGAATCGGCAGGCTGAAACAGGGTGCATGACAAAGAAGTCTATTCTAGCGTATTTCCTAAAAATTCTGCTGCCGTTGATGAAACTGTTATAGTCTTACGTGATGAATAATTGATTCTGGAGAACCTATATGAAAGCGCTGTACTGTGCTGTTGTCTTGATTGCTCTCTCTGTTATTACGGGCTGTATGAACGCGGAGGACCATCGGAATGCTGTCAGGGATAACTCGGATAAATTAACCGTGGGTAAAGTCCAGCGCCAGATCTCAGTCGGTATGCCTGGCAGCGGTGTGGTGCAGGTGCTGGGTTCGCCAAATATCGTAACCACGGATGAGCAAAGACGTGAGGTGTGGGTCTATGACAAGATTTCCACTGACACCGTGTATTCCACCAGTTCGGGCGGCATCATGTCTCTGATATTGGGTGGGGGAAATTCGGCCGGTGGGCTGGTAGGTGGTAACTACAATACCAACTCCGGTGCTGCGTCCCAATCCCAGAAAACACTCACTGTCATTATCAAGTTCGATAACAAGGGACTGGTGAGAGACTTCTCATACAACTCGTCCAGTTTCTGATTACTGAATCTTGTGACGCCAATGCGGAAAACCATCACGTTACTTCTGTTGCCCTGTTTTCTGCAGGGCTGCGTTTCCATTCCGGAAGGTGCATTCAAACTGCAACAGTCCACTCTTGAAATCAGGAAGATGCAAACCCGGAAGTTTGATACCAAAAATGAGATTGAGCTCTTGTCTGCTGGCGCTGCCCAGTTGCAGGACATGGGTTACATCATTGATGAAACAGAGAAGGACGTGGGCCTGATTGTTGCGTCAAAAGACGCCGATGCAACGAATGGTGCGCAGATAGCGGAAATGATAGCCATAGCAATACTCACAGGTGTTTCAGGTCCGACGGATAAAAACCAGAAAATCCGTGTCAGTTTTGTCACAATTCCAGCGGCTAATAATCCCGGTTCTTATCTGGCAAGAATTACCTTCCAGCGTATTGTCTGGAATGATCGTGGCCAGATAGCGCGTGTTGAAACAATCAATGATCCAAAAATTTATCAGGATTTCTTTTCGCAATTATCAAAAGCAGTTTTTCTTGAGGCTAACCAGCTATGAAGCGTATTGGATCAATCTTGCCAGTATTGGTGTTAGCCATGTGTGTAGCGGGTTGCGAAAACCCTAATCGACATATTCTGGGCGATACCGAGGAATCCCAGTTGCAGATCCGATCCATTCAAACCCGGGTGTTTGATACCAAAGACAAGAATATGGTAGTAAGAAATATTGTTGCCAGCCTTCAGGATCTCAGTTTTGTTATTGATAAAGCAGACGCTGATCTCGGTACTGTAACGGCGACAAAATTATCCGGATACCAGATTCGCATGACAGTGACTGTGCGGCCAAAGGGCGAAACCCAGATGGTGGTTCGGGCGAATGGCCAATATAATAATCATGTCATTCTTGATCCTGTGATGTACCAGGATTTTTTTGCTGTGTTGCAAAAGTCGCTTTTTCTGACAGCCAACTCCATTGACTGATCCGGTCTTATTCCATGTCTGAACCTGTCCGCCTCTCCAAACGTCTTGTGGAGCTGGTTTCCTGTTCGCGCAGGGAAGCAGAGCTGTATATTGAAGGTGGCTGGGTGATGGTCGATGGTGTCGTGGTGGAAGAGCCGCAATTCAAGGTATTGGATCAGGTGGTGTCATTGCATCCTGATGCAAATCAGACGCCGCTCGAACCCGTCACTATCCTTTTGCACTGGCCTTTGGGTATTGCTGCTGACAATGTTGATGCCATGCAAGCGTTAATCACGCGTGAATCACATGCGGCTGACGATAACAGTGGTATTCGCACACTCAATAGTCACTTCAGGAAATTATTTGCAGCAGCGCCAATCCAGTACGGTGCTTGTGGCTTGGTGGTGTTCTCACAAGACTGGCGTGTGTTGCGTAAGTTGAATGAAGATGCCCATAAAAACGAGCAGGAATATATTGTTGAAGTGAGTGGAGAACCGGTTTTTGATGGCCTTGCATTGCTAAACCGGCCACCGGTTAAAGCCAGCTGGCAAAATGAAACCCGTTTACGGTTTGCCGTGAAGAATCCGCAACCTGGCCAAATTGCAAATGCATGTCATGGTGTTGGGCTGGCTGTAAAAAGCATGAAGCGGATACGTATTGGTGGTGTATCAATGGGGAAATTGCCTGTTGGTCAATGGCGTTATCTTGCTCCGTATGAAAAATTCTAGACTGCGAGAATCGAAATGATCAATAACGATGTATTACGCAGTGTGCGTTATATGCTGGACATCAGTGATGTGAAAATGGTGGATATTTTCAAGTTGGCTGACTACGAGATACAGAAATCCGATGTGATAGCGTATCTCAAGAAAGACGAAGAGGAAGGTTATCAGGATTGTAGCGATGACGTGATGGCGCATTTTCTGGATGGCCTGGTATATGCCATGCGCGGCAAGGACGAAACTCGTCCCGCTCCGCCGCGGGAAGCGCGGATGACTAACAATATTGTGTTGAAGAAATTGCGTGTTGCGTTTGAGTTAAAAGATGATGATATGCATGCGGTTTTACAGACTTCCGGATTTCCCATTTCCAAGCCGGAGCTGAGCGCTTTGTTCCGCAAGGCGGGCCACCATAATTACCGTGTGTGTGGTGACCAGTTGCTGCGTAATTTCCTGAAAGGCTTGACGTTGCAACTGCGCGACACTAAATAAATCCATTTAAATTCAAAAAAATTATTTCATATCGTAAATGACATGGCTCAACTTGCCCGCAAAATTGAATGGCGCCTGATAGTGTGGTGAAACCGGTGAGCCGGTATCCCTGCCGATATCCAGTCCTTCCCAGCCCACCATAAAGGGCTGCTCAATGGTTGCGCTGCCTGTTTCCTTGTTATCGATCAACAGTGTGCCAGTGCCTTTCAGTACGCTTAAGCGGTTGAATCCCATGCCCTCGGAAAATAATCCTTTGGCAACAGCCAATCCGGTAGACACTTTGTCATAACGGAATTGCACCGTGCTGCTACCGACAGGCACAGTATCTTCAGACACGATACGAATAACATCAGAGCCAATGTTGCGTTCATAAACCAGATGGTTGTCTTGCACGTACAAAGAGTAGCCAGAAAATTGATCGCCCTGTGCGGCTATCACGCCATTTTGTTGTTCATTGTCGCGTTGGATTGCGGCCGTTATCGTGTAGGATTTTCCGGGCAGCATGGGTGCCAGATTGTGTGGCACTGCGCCGCCTCCGACAGGAAACTTCATGTGATCCGGTGGTGGAATCAGAATGAATTTGGAATACAGAGCGCGCTCCAGCAGTCCTTCATCAATCAGTGGTAATACCTGATATTGATCAGCGGCTGCCCACCATTTCTTTTCCAGCTCTTTAACTTTATCCGGAAATTCAGCTGCCACATTTTTTGATTCAGACATATCTGTATTCAGGTTGAACAATTCCCATTGAGGTTCGTCATAAGCCTGTCTGCCTTCACGGCGTGTCGCAATTTTCCAGCCGTCTGCGATATAGCCGCGATTAGCTTCCATTTCATAATACTGCTCATGTTTTTTTGAAGGCGCTTGTGCGTCTGCCAGTGTGTAGGCGAGGCTGATGCCTTCTATCGGTTTCACTGCATTGCCCTTGTATTGTGTGGGCGGTGTGATGTGCAGCATCTCCAGTAATGTCGGTGCAATATCATCGACGTGATGAAACTGTTGGCGAATTTCACCGCGCGCTGCAATGCCTTTGGGCCAGCTGATGATCAACGGTACATTGACACCGCCGCCATGCACGGTGCGCTTGGTGTGTTTGAATGGGGTATTGCTCGCTTGCGCCCAACCCCAGGGGTAATGTGGGTGTGTAGTGGGGCCGCCGAGTTCGTCAAATTGCTGCAAGTTTTCTGCTGTGGTCGTTTTATGGTAGTGATAAAAGGCGAGACTGTTTTTCTGGCCTTCCACGTCACCTTCCGGGCTTGCACCGTTGTCTGACATGAAAACGATAATGGTGTTATCGAGTTGTCCTGTCTGTTTCAGGTAATCGGTAATTTTCCCGACTTGCTGGTCAAGATTGTCGACAAAACCTGCATAGTTTTCCTGAAAGCGCGCATACATTTTT
>DATIDQ010000100.1:0-7364 GCA_035456205.1 Pseudomonadales bacterium | reverse complement strand
CCAGGCTGGTTAAAGGATCAGGAATCTCTGCATCTGACAACCAACGCTGCAGATCAATCAGTAACTCATAGGTAGTGCTATTGCCGGGGTAACGAACCCCCAAGGTCAATACACCGGTATCGCCAACACGGAGTATTAATGCCTCGAGTACAGCAGACGTGGTGGGGGTTTCTGTACCATCAACGGAAATAATTTCCTGTCCGGTTTGCAAACCGGCACGTTCCGCCATGGAGAGCGGATCTATCTGCCCCACCAGCGGTATCGCTCCGTTTTGGCCACCAGAAAACAGCGCCCAAAAAATCAGTACCGCTAACAAGAAGTTGGCAACCGGACCAGCCAAAGCAATCAATGAGCGCTTCCATACAGGCTGGCGATTAAAACTGAAAGGCAGCTCACCCTCAGGAACAGCCTCCTCCCGCTCATCCAGCATCTTTACATAACCACCGACGGGAATCGTCGCAATGACGTATTCACAACCAACACGATCATGCCAGCTGAACAGTGGCTTCCCCAAACCAACAGAAAAACGCAGCACCTTGACACCCAGGCGTCTGGCAACCCAGAAATGTCCGAATTCATGCACTGTGACCAATACAACAACCGCCACGATAAACGAAGCAAAGGGCCACAAGACGGATAACAATGATTCAAGCACGCCGTTGAATCTCCTGCTCTGCCATCTGACGCGATTCGCTATCGACAGCCGCCAGTGCCAAAAGATCTTCCGGCACCGAACTGCCTGCCATTCGCTCCAACACACGCTCAACCACGTTGGCAACGCCGGTAAATGACAGGTTACCTACAAGAAACGCAGCCACCGCTATCTCATTAGCGGCATTCAATACAACCGGGGCACTGCCACCACTCAGAAATGCTTCACGCGCCAGTCGCAGCGAAGGGAAACGGATTTCATCTGGCGACAAGAAATCCAGTCGGCCAGCAGCGACAAGATCCAGTCTTGGGACACCGGCATCAATACGTTCCGGCCACGCCAGACCATATGCGATCGGTGTGCGCATATCGGGATTGCCCAGCTGTGCCAGCGTTGAACCATCAATATATTCCACCAGCGAATGCACGATACTTTGCGGATGAACAACAATATCAATCTGGCCTGGAGATGCACCAAACAGCCAGCACGCTTCAATCAACTCCAGTCCTTTGTTCATCATCGTCGCAGAATCAACAGAGATTTTACGTCCCATACTCCAGTTTGGATGCGCACACGCTTGCTCTGGTGTGACCTTGTGCATTTTCTCCAATGACAAATCACGGAAAGGGCCGCCAGATGCAGTCAGCAGCAATCGACGCACACCAGCATCAGCAAGGCTTTTGCCATGCGCCAAGCATTGAAAAATAGCATTGTGTTCACTATCGATTGGCAATAATTGCGCACCGGATTCGCGTACTGCCTGCATAAAAACATGGCCAGCACAAACCAGTGCCTCCTTGTTTGCCAACAATATTTTTTTGCCGGCTTTTACAGCCGCCAACGTTGGTGCAAGACCGGCAAATCCGACAATGGCTGCCATCACTGTATCCACATCAGCATGTGATGCAACAAACTCAAGACCGGCAACACCCGTCAACACTTCCACATTTAAACCGGCATTGCGAATATCAGCAGCAAATTTTCCCGCCAGACTTTCATCAGCCAGCACTGCATAACGCGGAGAAAGTTGTTTGCACTGTTCTAGAAAAATATCCGTCCGATTATTAGCCGTCAATGCAAAAACAGAATAACGATCTGGATGACGCGCGATGACATCCAGTGTATTGACACCAATTGATCCCGTAGAACCCAATACTGTGATTGACTGCATCACAACTAACGCCCGTACAGCAAGTAGAACAATGTGAACATTGGCACCGCTGCTGTCCAGCCATCGATTCTGTCCAGCACACCGCCGTGACCAGGCAAGAGTTGGCTACTGTCTTTTATGCCACGTTCACGCTTCACCATACTTTCAAATAAATCACCAAGCACAGAAGCTGCAGCAACGAACACCATTGCCACAATAAAACCAATGCATTGTAATGAAGGCAAATCCAGATGCAGCGCAACAGCTGTAGCGAGTAGTACATTAGCCACTGCGCCACCCCAGAAACCTTCCCAGGTTTTACCGGGACTGACGTGAACAGCTAATTTACGACGCCCAAAACGTCGTCCTGAAAAATAAGCGCCTATATCAGCGGCCGCTACCACCGCAATCACTAGCCAGATCAACCCACTGTTGATTACCAGAGGTTGTAAAAACAAAAATCCCAACCATGCAGGCACTAGCAACAAACACCCAGCCAATACCATCAACCAGCGACGATTCCAGATCTTGCCTTCGGGATAACGACAGACCGCGAATAAAGCCAACAACCAGCCGAACAGAGACGCTACAAAAACACCAAGCAGCCAATTAGTTTGTTGTAGTAAACCGGCATTGAATAGCGCCATTAACAAGAGCGAAAAAAATCCAGCATAAGCCAGACGCTGCCAGGACAATGTTAATCCTGCCATATTTGCCCATTCCCACGCTGCCACTACAAATACCAGCGACATCGTCAACGCAAAACCTTTATAGGATAACTGTAGTAATTGCAGCGCAAGAGCTGCTACAAGAACACACGCAGTCATAATTCTTGTCTTAAGCACTAGCGCCTACCTGATCACCAGAAAGACCAAACCGTCGCTGACGGGTATAAAAATCTGCAATAGCTTCCTGCATTGCTTCAGCACCAAAATCAGGCCAGTAGGCATCAGAAAAATATAATTCAGCATAGGCGACATGCCACAATAAAAAATTACTGATGCGTTTTTCACCGCCAGTCCGTATCAACAGATCTACCGGAGGAAGATCTCCCAAACAGACAGTACGCCCCATCAGATTTTCATCAATATCAGCAGGAGCCATATCACCGCGCGCACAAGCCTCTGCTATTTTTTTTGCGGCATTTGCAATATCCCAACGCCCACCATAATCGGCAGCTATAGCTAGAATCCTGTCTCCGCCAGCAGTAAACACTTCGGCTTCTTCAATTAGCTTACATAATTTTGCAGAAAACCGTGATCGATCGCCTATAACGCGCAGGCTAACGCCCTCGTCTCTCATTTTTTTCTTTTCATTAGACAGATATGTGGAAAACAGCGTCATTAACGCATTAACTTCCATGGCAGGCCGCTGCCAATTCTCAGAACTGAAAGCAAACACAGTCACAACCTGAACATCTGCTTTTTTACAAACATCGAGCACATCCCTGATTCGCTCTACACCTTTCTTGTGCCCCGCCACACCAGGCAGACCACGCTGCCTCGCCCAGCGGTTATTGCCATCCATGATGACAGCAATGTGTTTCAGAGAAGACGAATTGGATTCAACCACCATAAAAAATTTCCGGGATCTGAATATACATCTCAGATTTCCATCAAATCCCGTTCTTTGGCAGCAAACGCCTTATCAACCTCGGCAATATATTTATCCGTAAGTTTTTGCACATCATCCTGTGCCCGACGATCATCATCTTCACTGATGGATTTTTCTTTCAGAAGATCCTTTAGTTGGCCATTGGCATCACGACGGATATTGCGCACAGAAACACGTGCGGTTTCCGCTTCTGCTTTTGCATGTTTGATAAAATTCTTGCGGGTCTCTTCTGTCAATGCTGGCATGGGAATACGAATAACAGTGCCGGCTGTATTTGGATTCAGGCCAAGATCAGACATCATAATGGCCTTTTCTATCGCCTGCACCACACCCTTTTCCCAAGGCGTAATTGACAATGTACGCGAATCTTCGACATTGATATTAGCCAATTGCTGCAATGGCGTATCTGCGCCGTAATAATTCACTACAATACCTTCAAGAATACTGGGGTGCGCACGACCAGTACGAATTCGATTAAATGCATGAGTGAGTGACTCAAGACTTTTTTTCATGCGCTGTTCGGCGTCAGATTTTATCTCGTTGATCATGATCATTTACTCTCTTCAATCATCAATGTGCCTTCGTTACCACCGACAACAATATTCAGTAGCGCTCCAGCTTTAGACATTCTGAAAACACGTACTGGCATATTATGTTCACGACATAGACAAATCGCCGTCAAATCCATCACGCCCAGTTTTTTGTCCAGCGCTTCATCGTAAGTCAAACGCTCGTACATTTTGGCATTCGGGTTTTTCATTGGATCCGAGTCGTACACACCATCAACTCTGGTGGCCTTCAACACCAACTCTGCATCCACCTCAATACCACGCAAACAGGCCGCTGAATCCGTAGTAAAAAAGGGATTGCCGGTACCCGCGGCAAAGATAACAACATCGCCCTGTTCAAGATAACGAATAGCTCTGCGACGGTCGTAGTGTTCAACAACACCACTCATCGGAATGGCCGACATAACATGGCTCTGGATATTGCTGCGCTCGAGTGCGTCACGCAGCGCCAACCCATTCATGACTGTTGCCAGCATCCCCATGTGGTCGCCAGTCACCCGATCCAGACCCACCGCAGACAATGCCGCACCACGAAACAAATTCCCACCGCCGACTACAAGCCCAACCTGGACACCTATACCAACCAGTTGCCCAATTTCCAGCGCCATTTTGTCGAGCACTTTCGGGTCGATACCGAAGCCTTCCTGTCCCATTAACTCCTCACCACTTAATTTGAGGAGAATACGCTTGTATTTTCTGTCCTTGCCAGTTGCCATAGGGAAGTCTCTGAATGAAAACTGGCAGTCATTCTATTGTAGAACGCCCTGTATTTCAGCCTCCATAACCGCACTTGAAACAAAAACGGCGGAGAAGGTCACCCCGCTCCGCCGTTTCCTGCGTGCTGCCATGTATTACTTGGCAGCAACCGCCGCTGCAACTTCAGCAGCAAAATCAACTTCTTTCTTTTCGATGCCTTCACCGACTTCCAGACGAATGAATTTTGCCACTTTTGCCCCACTCTTGGCCAACAGCTGACCAACCTTGATTTCGGTATCTTTGACGTATGCCTGCTCAAGTAGAGACACTTCAGCGAGATACTTCTTCACAGAACCTTCGACCATTTTTTCAACAATATTGGCAGGCTTGCCAGATTCAGCCGCCTTGGCTGCAGCGATTTCACGTTCTTTGGCAATCAATGCAGGTGAAACATCTTCCGGTGAAACGGCTTCCGGTTTAGCTGCGGCAATATGCATTGCAACATCACGAGCCAACTCTTCGTTACCACCTTCCATTGCCACCACAACGCCAATCTTCAAACCATGGCGATAGGATGCCAACAGAGCGCCCTCAACCAATTCTGCACGACGAACCTGAATGTTCTCACCAATTTTTTGCACTAGTGCTATACGAGCTTCTTCAACGGTCTGCCCGTCGTAATTCAGTGCAGCAATTTTCTCAACATCTGTTTCACGTGCCGCTAACGCCAACTCGGCAACCTTGTTGGCAAACACTGTAAAATTATCGTCTTTGGCAACAAAGTCAGTTTGGCTATTCACTTCCAAGATAATTGAAGTATTGCCATTATTAGCGATAACTATTGCGCCATCTGCTGCGATATTACCGGCTTTCTTGGCCGCTTTTGCCTGACCGGATTTACGCAAGTTATCGATCGCAGTTTCGATATCGCCGTCAGCTTCTACCAACGCCTTCTTACACTCCATCATGCCAAGACCGGTACGGTCACGCAGTTCTTTTACACTTGCCGCTGTAATTTCTGCCATTGTCTTTTCCTCTTCACTAGACCTATTCAATCGATGAATATCTGAAAATCAAAAAGGGGGACGAATCCCCCTTTTTATTGGGCGCGCAACGCTATCAAGCCGCTTCGCCACCCTCCACTTCAACAAACTCATCTTTGTTCACTGGTGCGCCATTAATGCTTTCCTGGCCTTCTGCACAGGCATCAGCCATAGCAGTCACATACAGTCTTACGGCGCGCAATGCATCGTCGTTAGCAGGGATAACAATGTCCACACCGGATGGATCACTATTAGTATCGACGATACCAATGACCGGAATGCCCAACTTGTTGGCTTCAGTGATCGCAATGCGTTCGTGATCAACATCGATAACGAACAGGGCATCAGGCAAACCACCCATGTCCTTGATCCCGCCAATAGCGAGCTCCAGTTTTTCCATGTCACGCGTACGCATCAACGCTTCTTTTTTGGTCAGCAAGTTGAAAGTACCATCCTGTGACTGCTTTTCCAGTTCGCGATAACGCTTGATGGAGGTACGGATAGTCTTGTAGTTGGTCAACATACCGCCCAGCCAACGGTGGCTGACATACGGCATGCCAACACGGGAAGCCTGTTCAGCAACAACCTTAGAGGCAGCGCGTTTGGTACCAACAAACAGGATTTTGTTGCGCTTGCCGGCAAGACCCTTGGCCAACTCCAACGCTTCATTGAAGGCAGGAACGGTATGCTCAAGGTTGATAATGTGAATCTTGTTACGGGCACCAAAGATGTACTTACCCATCTTGGGGTTCCAGTAACGGGTCTGGTGTCCGAAGTGCGCGCCCGCTTGAAGCAGGTCGCTCATGCTGATTTTGGCCATAATGTCCTCTCGGGTTAAGCCACCACAAACCCCATCAATCCACCCTTTTTCCAAAGACTTTTGTCCAGAAATTCAGGGCACCCAGACTGACGTGACGGTTCGTGTGAGTCGTTAAGTTAAGGTTTATCCCGCCACCACACAGAGTAGCGGGCGCGCTTTATACCATATCAGGGGCTAAAGTTACACCAGAATGTCGCTTAGCGCTTCTTGAGATGCCGCACCAGACGCTTGCGCTTCTGGAGCTGGCGAGGGGTCAAGGTATTACGCCTGCCCTCAAAAGGATTCTCACCATTCCTGTATTCGATGCGCAAGGGAGTACCAGACAGCGCCAACGCCTTGCGATACACATTTTCCAGATAGCGCGTGTAGTGATCCGGCACCTTGTCGACCTGATTGCCGTGGATGATAACAATCGGAGGGTTTTGTCCGCCGGCATGAGCATAGCGCATCTTGATGCGACGACCGTTAAACATGGGTGGCGGGTGTGATGAAACAGCATCCTCCAGAATGCGCGTCAGAAGATTGGTATTCAGCTTCTTGGTTGCTGATGTATAGGATTTGCGAATTGAATCATAAAGATTTCCCACACCGCTGCCATGCAATGCAGAAATAAAGTGGATCGCTGCGAAGTTGATGAATTGCAATCTGCGATCCAGCGCGCGTTTGATCACATCGCGCTGCTCTTCATCCAGCCCATCCCATTTATTGATCGCCACCACCAGAGCACGCCCTTTTTCGATAGCATGCCCTAGTAGATGCAGATCCTGATCAACGATCCCTTCCTGCGCATCCATCACAAGAATCACTACGTTGGCATCCT
>DATIDQ010000099.1:0-4831 GCA_035456205.1 Pseudomonadales bacterium | reverse complement strand
CATAGGGCCACGCCACACCACGGGGGTGCTTTCAGTCACCAGTACGCCCATAGACATGAGTTGCACGCCGTGAGCCTGGATAGGCACAAAATATTTCTGATCACGGGTTTCCGGACGAGTATCGGGTGCCACTCCCATCATTAACGGCAGGCTGGGGCCATATATATCAGCATCGAGTAGCCCGACACGCGCTCCCTCGGCCGTCAGTGCCAGTGCCAGATTGGCAGCTGTGGTTGATTTACCCACCCCGCCTTTCCCGGACGCAATGGCAATAATATTGCTGACGCGGCGCATCGGGGCCGTTTTGGAAGCAATGCTGTGCGCTTCAATCTGCCAATGGATATTAACGTCCACCGCATTCAGCTCAGTGACTTGCTGCAGAACGGTATCGCGTATGGATGAGACCATTTCGTCGATAAAGCCTGCGGCGGGGTAGCCGAGCTGGATGTCGATCTGCGCGTTACCTTTGTCAACATGGACTCTACGCAAACAACCGGCAGTCAGTAAATCTGTTTGTAGATAGGGGTCTATCCATTGTTTGAGAGCATTTTCAATACGGGGGATAACAGCTGAGGTAGTCATAGCACGGCTCGGAGGAAGTGCTGCACATTATAAACGGCAGACGTGATGCTAACGACGGTACAGAGTGAGTGGTTATTGACAGTTAACCAGAATGCCCTTATACGGTTACATGAATTATACGGATCCAGCCTGCCGTCTGTCAGCCAATGCTAACCGTTTGTTCTCTGGTGGTCGGGAATTTCAATACGCAGGAGTATGGTTGCCCAAGGAAGCAAGATAAAAAGATGAAAACCAGTAGATGTTGAGTCACTTTACATATCTTAGAGTTTTAAATTTGCTGCTGGGCTTGGCGCTGGCGGCCACGTCGTTTTTTCTCTCGTTCAAGCATGAACAGCAACAGATATACCAGCGTTTTACATCAGAAGTAGATGCGTTGGCGAGTTCACTTGAGCTGGAGTTGGGAAGAAATATTGCGTTGTTGATGTCTTTCCGAAGTTTCCACGAGGCTTTTCCAAAAGTTGAGCAGCGTGGATTTTCAATCTTCAGCCATAATGCGCGCGAATATAATGGTGGCGTTTACGGTATGAAGTGGGCGCCACGTGTGCTCGATGCAGATCGCACAAAATTTGAAGCCATGCTCAAGACTGAGACCGGGGTTGATAAAATCACAGAATTTACAGATCAGGGTGTGCAGCAACCTGCGCCTGTCAGTGAAGAGTATTATCCCATTCTGTTTTCTGAACCAGCTGCGCGTAAGGAATTGCCACTGGGCTATGATCTGGCTTCACGCATCGCAACACGCACCGCGCTGGAAACGGCCGCTTCAAATAATCAGGCCATCGCATCCACGCCTATTACAGTAACGGAAGCTGGGAAGAACACTTTTATTTATTTTATTTCATTGCCTCTCTATGCCAAAGAGGCCGAAAGTGAGGAAGATCGTTGGACTCAACTCAAGGGATTTGTTGTAGGGCTGTATGATATTGATGCAATTTTTAACAACGTACTGGATAACGCGTGGAGCTGGGACGTTACTAATAGTATTGCTCTGGAAGATATGTCCAGCCAGGTCAGCACTGAAACCTTGATTTCTGTTCAACCTGGTGTAGATATTGTAGAAAATTCCCGTTTTGAATATACAAAACAATTGACCCCGATCGCTGATTTGCAGTGGTTTCTGGTGGCGCGTCCTTCCAACAGTTATTTCAAAAAACACCGTACAGTATTTCCGTACATGCTGGGTGTGGGCATTATGTTGTTTGCATTGATGATAGAGGCGTACCTGCGCGTTTTACGTCGTGTTGATATCGAATTGCAAGATGCTGCATTGGTAGATGGACTTACCAGAATTTCAAATCGACGTAGATTTTTTGAACAACTCAACAAAGAGTGGCCGCGCGCCCAGCGTTTTTTCAGGCCGCTGACAATCATTGTGAGCGATGTTGATCATTTTAAAAAATACAACGACATTTATGGGCATGTTCGTGGTGATCGCTGCTTGCATGATGTAGCGCAGGCGTTGAACAAAAGCATACACCGCCCCGGTGATATGGTAGCGCGTTATGGCGGTGAAGAATTTGCAATGATTCTCCCGGAGACAACATTGGAAGCTGCGCGTGAAGTGGCTGAGAAATGCAGACAAGCTGTCGAGGAGCTCGCTATCGAGCATGCAGGGAATGCCGATTATGGTGTTGTCACTATCAGCATTGGTGTTGCGTGCATGGTGCCAGAAGAAGATTTACATTACGGCGATCTGATTGAGATGGCTGATCAGGCGTTATACGAAAGTAAAGAAAAAGGGCGTAACTGTGTTTCGTTGTATCGCACCACGCAAGATTCCCGCCGCACTTCTAGTGCCAGCTGAGCAAAACTATAACAGGCAAAAAATCTAGCGCTCGAGTGCTTCAAGCGCCTCGGAAAGATTTTTGACTCCGATGATTTGCATGTCGCCGAGAGATTCTCTTGGTGCATTGGCTGCAGGCACAATCGCTTTGCGAAATCCATGCTTTGCTGCTTCCCGTATGCGTTCCTGGCCGCTGGGTACCGGGCGTATTTCGCCTGACAGCCCCACCTCGCCAAATACCACAAGATCACGCGGCAGTGGACGATTGCGAAAGCTGGACACCATCGCCAGCAGTGAAGCAAGGTCTGCACTGGTTTCGCTGACTTTTACGCCGCCGACCACGTTCACAAAAACATCCTGATCGCCCAGCATCAAGCCACCGTGCCGGTGCAACACCGCCAACAACATAGCCAATCGATTTTGATCCAACCCGACGGCAATGCGCCTCGGATTGCCGTAGGCATTGGTATCAACCAGTGCTTGTATCTCAACTAGCAATGGACGAGTTCCTTCCCATACCACCATCACGACAGAGCCGCTGGCGACTTCATCACCACGAGAAAGAAAAATTGCAGAGGGGTTACTGACTTCGCGCAAACCCTGCTCAGTCATGGCAAATACACCGAGCTCATTCACGGCGCCGAAGCGATTTTTATGACTGCGTAATGTGCGGTAACGGGAGTCATCTGTGCTGTCGAGCATGATGGATGCATCAATCATGTGTTCGAGTACTTTAGGGCCGGCGAGTGAGCCATCTTTGGTGACATGGCCGATCAGGATCAACACGGTGCCTGTCTGTTTGGCAAAGCGCGTCAACAATGCAGCACATTCACGCACTTGTGCCACAGAGCCGGGTGCCGATGCGAGTTCTGGCCAGTGCATGACCTGAATAGAATCCACCACCATCACGGCAGGTTTCAAAGTCTCTGCGATACCTAGCAGCAATTCGATATTGGTTTCAGAAAGCGTTTGCAGTTTATCGGTGGGTAAACCCAATCGGCGCGCGCGCATAGCCACTTGCTGTAGAGATTCTTCGCCGGTGACATACAGGCAGGATTGTTCACTTGCTAACTTGCAGAGTAATTGCAATAGCAATGTACTTTTGCCTGCGCCTGGATTGCCGCCAATCAACACTGCCGAGCCGGAAACCAGACCGCCACCCAAAACGCGATCCAGTTCCACGCTGCCTGTCGCGATACGCGCTTGTTCGTGAACGGCAATCTGGTCGAGCGTTTGTACGTTACCGCCTGCTGCGCCGGCAAAACCATCCTTGCGCCCTGCACCAGACCGTGGATTCTTGTTACTGCCTAGCCTGATTTCAGCCAAGGTATTCCAGCCGCCACAGGCTGTGCACTGCCCCGCCCATTTGTTGTAGTCTGCGCCACAATCATTGCAGACAAAAGCGCTCTTGCTTTTACTCATCGTGTTGTAAATTCAGTGTGAAGGCGCAACGGCAGAATGCTGGCGCAATAGGCTATGTTACACCGCAACCGGCTTAATCGATTGCTGCGCGGAGTATGTAAGCAATTTCGTACAAGCATTGGAGACTTTGGCGACTATGACTACAGACCAAAATGGGCAAAATGGCAACACACGGACGACAGCACACACGGAGGTGCCATTAGAACGGGTAGTCGGTAAAACGGCTTGAAGAAACAGTCAGTCAGGGAGCATGGAGCGTAGACTGAACTGGAAGGGTGCTAAGGGATGCGGCCTGCTCGCGGCAGGCACTTACATGGATAGACCCGAAACCCCGTGGTACAGGATGTGCTGCGGGGTTTATTTTTTGGGATTATCATTCTTGCGTCAACTCTCTCTTACTCGGTAGATGCCCGTCATGAATGCAAAAAGCCTTGTTATCTTTCTTGTAGTCGCTGGCGCGGTAGTATGGTTCGCTACCAAAGATGACCATAAGCCACCAGCTAAACCACAAACCCTTATTACGCCAGCCCAACAGAGAACGATGGATAAAGCCTCTAACCTGGGCAAGGAAATGCAGAAATCACTGGATCAACGAATGAAATTTGATCCGTCAGCAGAGTGATAATTTTTTTACTACGCCAGCAAAACGTGATGGATCTGTTGTATACGGCGTAACCAGACTGATGCGTTTGATATTATTGCCCGTACGTATTTTTATTTTTTCTGCAATCTCGCTGGTGTGGCCCACGATGGCAAATGTGTTGAGCATTTCATCGCTGATCAATTCCATCATCAGATCCCAGCGATTTTCGCGAGTCATGCGTTGCAGTTCCGGTTGCAGATCGCCCCAGCCATGACAATCCAGAATGACTTTATATGCAGGTGTTGATGCATAAAAAGCAATTTGCCCGCGCACTGTCGCTATTGCTGTGTTGAGTTCTTCTTCGGTGTCACCTGCTGCAACAATGATCTGGCAACTGATGTCAAAATCATCGAGCGTTTTTCCTGCTTTTTGGCGTCCTGCAGCTAGAGAGGATAGCGTCA
>DATIDQ010000098.1:0-3685 GCA_035456205.1 Pseudomonadales bacterium | reverse complement strand
GTATGCCCCTGTGCGTGCAGAGCAGAATGAAAAATCCAGGGTGCTGCACAATGGACTGGAAAGTGGCACAGCGGTCACCATCCTTGAGAAGAATGATCAGGCAGGTTATGCAAAAATCCGCACAACGGACAACATAGAAGGCTGGGTACGCACGCAATACCTGAGTGCAGAACCCACCGCCAGTGTGCAACTGGAACAGGCCAACGCGCAGATTGCACAACTGCAAGCAGAAAAAATCCAGCTGGATGAACAGCTCGCTTCCATAAAACAAATTTCCTCATCACAGATCGATACTCACGAACGCAATGCTGAACTCGTCAAACAGAACCGTTTGCTGATCGGAGAAAAAGAAGTGTTGGCTACTGATAATGAACGCTTGAAAACCCGTAACAACCAGACCTGGTTTTTATATGGCGGTATGATGGTAGCGATCAGCAGTTTACTCAGCGCCTTGATTCCAAAGCTAGGCAAGAAACGCCGTAACGATGGCTGGCTATAAATCAGTACGACCAAAGAGAAGGAAACCATGAAAACTTTTTATGCCTTGCTTATCTCGTTCTTTGCTATGGCCGCATTGGCTACCGAGCCAGTTGTCGCACCAAAACCGGCTGCAGAAAAACCACCTCAAGTTCTATTGCACACGTCTGCTGGTGATATCACTCTTGAGCTGGATGCAAAATCCTCTCCAAAAACCGTGGCCAATTTTTTGCAGTATGTAAACGAAGGATTTTATAACAACACACTTTTCCATCGCGTAATACCGGATTTCATGATCCAGGGCGGCGGCTTCCAGCCTGGCATGGTTGAAAAACCAACACGTGAGCCGGTAGTGAATGAATCCTCAAATGGCAAACAGAATAAACGCGCCACCATTGCCATGGCTCGCACACAGCACCCCGACAGTGCCACGGCACAATTTTTTATCAATCTTGTCGATAACGCTTATCTTGATGCAACAGGCATGAAACCCGGCTACACCGTATTCGGCACAGTGACAAAAGGCATTGATGTGGTGGATAACATTGCAAAAGTCAGCACAACACAGCGCGGCATGAATGGTGATGTCCCTGTGCAGGATGTCATTATTATCAGCGCTAAACAATTGCCCTGATTTTGTGAGCTGATCAAGGTTATTTTGTGGTTGCACTAAGCGTCAATATCAACAAAATTGCACTGTTGCGTAATTCACGTAACGGCAATTTTCCTGATCTGCTTCAGTATGCAAAACACTGTATAGCCCTCGGCGCTGATGGCATTACGGTACACCCCCGTCCGGATCAACGCCATATTCGCGCCAGCGATATTCCGACACTGAAAACCATGCTCGCTGCTTTTCCTGCCATAGAATTCAATATTGAAGGCAATCCGTTTGCACCATCACAGGGTTCGTATCCCGGCTTTATGGCATTAGTTGAACAATCAAGACCGGACCAATGCACACTGGTACCTGATAGCGACGCCCAACTGACGTCGGATCATGGTTTTGATTTGAAACGCGATGGCGAACGACTACAACCGGTTATTGCGCAACTCCATACATGGGGTTGTCGCGTCAGCTTGTTTATGGATCCTGACTGCGAACAAATTACACTGGCAAAAAAAATCGGGGCTGATCGCATCGAACTCTACACCGGCCCTTATGCTGAAGCCTGTACACACGGCAATTCCGATGCTATCAATACAGAATTACAACGACACGCCACAGCATGCCAACACGCGGATGACATCGGTCTTGGTGTGAATGCAGGCCATGACCTCAATCTCGATAATTTACCAGCTCTGGTACGCGCATTGCCTGCACTGCTTGAGGTATCCATCGGACACGCATTAACGATTGATGCACTGCAACAAGGCTTAGCCAATACCATCACAGCTTATAAACGCACTCTTTCCCTCTCCCAACCAGCGAGTAAAAACTATGCAAATTGATAAAAACAGTGTTGTTTCGATTCACTACACACTGACCAATGACGAAGGCGCTGTGATTGACAGCTCGATCAATATGGATCCGCTGGTTTATCTGCAAGGTTCGGGAAATATTATTCCAGGCCTGGAAAATGCGCTGGTGGGAAAAGTGGCTGGCGATAAACTGAATGTGCGCGTTACGCCAGCAGAAGGTTACGGTGAAACAGTATTGGAACTGATTCAACAAGTGCCGTTAGAAATGTTTCAAGGCGCAGAAAATATTGAACCCGGCATGACGTTTCAGGCACAGGATCAATCCGGTTACATGCAACGGGTGAAAGTCACGGCGGTAAACGGCAATATGGTGACGATTGATGCCAACCATCCACTGGCTGGCCAGCACCTGAATTTTGATGTGACGATTGTTGATGTGCGCGCTGCATCACAAGAAGAACTGGACCACGGCCACGTACACGGCGAAGGCGGCCACCACCACTGATTCTGTTTGAAATCAGCGATATACACCGCTGACAAACGGATTGGTTTGCCGTTCTTCACCAAAGGTGGAGAGCGGCCCGTGACCTGGCACAAAAGCTACGGCATCACCTAACGGAAAAAGTTTTTCACGGATGGAATGAATCAGCGTATCAAAATCGCCGCGTGGAAAATCTGTACGCCCGATAGAACCTTGAAACAATACATCACCCACAAACGCCAGCTTTTCACCAGCATGAAAAAATACCACATGCCCCGGTGTATGCCCTGGCGTGTGCAATACCTGCAAACTGATATTGCCAAAAGATACCGTGTCGCCATCATGCAGCCAGCGATCAGGTTCAAACGCTTCTGACGGTGGAAAACCCACCGCGTTACAAACGGCTGGCAACTGTTCTATCCAGAAACGGTCTTCTTCATGCGGGCCAATCACCTGCACGCCATGCCGATCTGCCAATACACGCGCTTGTGCACAATGATCCATGTGACCATGCGTCAGCAACACCACGGCCAATTTGCCGCCCATGTCTGCAATCTGCGCCTCCAATTGCTCGATATCACCGCCCGGATCGACCGCTGCCACAGCACGGGTTTCTTCGCACAGAATCAGTGAACAGTTCTGCTGGTACGCAGTAACAGGAACAATGGCAACCTTCATAATGCACTCCAGACAACATCAATACACTGGCAGTATACTTGAAGCGTATGACGGAGAAACGCATGCCTGCCCACCCTGGTATTCCTGCCAACAAGCTTATCGCCCACCGCGGCTACCAGCGCCATTATCCGGAGAATTCACCACTGGCTATCACCAAAGCCATTGAATGTGGTGCACAGTTTATTGAAATTGATGTACAGTTTTCTGCCGATGGCATTCCACTGTTGTATCACGATGACGATCTGAAACGCATATCCGGAATAAAAGGCAAACTCAGCGAATACTATTTCAATGCGCTAAAGGAGTTGACTGCCGGAGAGCCGGAACGCTTCAAGCAGCAATTTTCCGATGTAAAAATCGCACCACTTTCCTCTTTAGTTGATATTCTGCGCGATAATCCCGGTATACAAATCCTGGTAGAACTCAAGGAAGAAGCCGTGCGTGATTACACCGCCACTTTCTGTCTTGCCCGAATCTATGAAACCCTGGCGCCTGTGATCCAGCAGTGCATCCTGATCAGTTTTGATATTGATGCATTGCGCACCGCAAAAATGATGGGGTTAAAAAGGCTGGCACCTGTATTACGTGACTGGGCGCTGCGGCACGAAATTACAAAAGAACTCGAAG
>DATIDQ010000097.1:0-6741 GCA_035456205.1 Pseudomonadales bacterium | reverse complement strand
CCAACAGTATCTGGCAAAAAATCCCGGGGGATACTGCCCGGATATTACTTGTCATGCGACAGGATTGCCCACTTTTCCATCATGAATCAAACGAGATGCTTGTAAGCATTGCTCCAGATGCACGCGCTGGGATTCACTGGCTTGCGCCATAAAATTCGGGTGGTAAGTCTGGCCAGCTGTCATAGAAAGCGAGCCACTCAGCAGTTCCGCTAATTTGGGTAAATCCTCTTCGGCAAAACGCTCAGACGCGCAAATACTGAACATGCGTCTATTGTATTGCGTACGGCTAGTAGCGTGTTTCAGTCTGTAATCGAAAACAAGCGCATCACCTGGTTGGGTAGGAATGGTAACGCAAGGCACCTGGTCCTTGGTTAGCCCATAATTTTCATCATGTTTCCACACGTAACGCTCAAGTAAATTGGAAAATTTGTCACCGAACAGATGGCTGCCAGGAATGGCACGGAAGGCACCGCTGTTTTCATCCAGCGGCTCCAGATACAGCAGGATTTTTACGTGCCTGTATTTAAAGAAAGCGCCATACAGGTCTGAATGCCAGTAAGTGTCGCCGGTAAAAATATTACCTTCACTAGCACGATACAGATAATCTTTCCCTAGTAGCGAGCTAAATATGCCATCAATTGCCGGGTGATCCAGTAAGGCAAATAATTCCGGTTGCCGTTCTATGAATTGTAGTAACACACTGCGTGATTGCATGTAATGCGCTTCATGGCGCCAATCGATGATTTCCTTGTCGTTCATTTCATACAATTTTTCAAATGCTGCGGATATGTCAGCAATGTTGTCTTTCATCAACCCCGGCAACACAAGGTAGCCAAATGTGTCAAAGAAGTTTTGTTGTTGTTTACTCAAAGGCAATGGTTGGGGGCTAATCATGGTTTTTACTGTTCGAATGAGGTTTATCAAGTTGTTGGCTGGCATCAAGCTATCACGGATCAGTGATGGCTGCCAGCCGTTGAATTGCCTGCTTGCATTCGGCATGATTGCCCGTCGCCAGCCGCCATGGGTTTTACATGCCTCCTGTTTCGCACCAAAGCTTGATTATCATTACCGGTGCGGCAGGATTGGTTGGCCAGAATCTGCTATTGCTCCTGCGTGAAAGAGGCTACAAAAACCTGTTAGCTATTGATGCGCATGCCCACAATCTGGCGATTGCTGCGCGCCTTAATCCTGGTATCAGAACACTCTGTACCAACCTGTCTTTGCCCGGGGATTGGGAGCAGGTTTTTAACGGGGCAGCTGCCGTCATTCAGTTACACGCCCAGATCACCGGTTTGCACGAAGAAGATTTTGTGTGCAATAACATTGAGGCTACAAAATGCGTTCTGGCTGCCTGCCAAACCTCTAATGTTCCTTACCTGATACATGTCAGTTCCTCTGTCCTGCATTCGACCGTAGACGATGCTTACACACGGACCAAGCGTGTGCAGGAAGAACTGGTACAAGCGTCTGGCATTAAAAACTGTATCTTGAGGCCAACGTTGATGTTTGGTTGGTTTGATCCCAAGCATTTTGGTTGGTTATCCCGCTTCATGGTTCACACGCCACTGTTCCCTATTCCGGGAGACGGAAAGTTCTTGCGCCAACCTCTATATAACCGTGATTTCTGTCGTGTGATTATTGCTTGTCTCGAGAGCGGAAGAGCGGGGCGGGCCTATGATATAGTTGGCGCTGAAGACATTGATTATGTTGATATTATAAAAGCCATCAGAGATGCCAAAGCATTGCAAACCGTTATTTTACATATCCCGTTCTGTTTCTTTGACAGCATGCTAAAAATAGCAGCGAGATTCACTAATAAACCACCATTTACCAGTACGCAATTGCATGCATTGGCTGCTGGTGACTATTTTAGTGGCGTAGATATTGAACAAGAATTTGGTGTGCACCCGACCCCTTTTATAGAAGCGATACATGAAACATTTACCCATCCTGTCTATTCTGACATTGTGGTAGAACGCTGAATGTCAGGTAAGTCAAATATTGCTGTACTTGGTGGTGGTCCAATGGGTTTGGCAGCAGCTTTACGCCTGCTCAAGCAAGGTCATCATGTCAGTATTTTTGAAGCGGGTGACCGGCTAGGTGGCATGACGGCTTCGTTTGACTTTGATGGTTTGCGCATAGAGCGATTTTTCCACTTTCTGTGTGCAACAGATCATGACTATTTTGATCTGTTGGTAGAGCTGGGTATTGAAGACAAACTGCATTGGGTTAATACACGCATGGGCGTGTTTCATGAAGGCAAACTATACAATTGGGGAGAGCCCTTTGCTCTACTCAAATTCCCGGGTTTGAATCTGATTGAAAAAATACGTTATGCATTAAAAGTACTGTATTGCAAGAATCTCAAAAGCTTCGATGCCCTGGATCATAAAAAAGCCACCGTCTGGTTACAAAAATGGTTGGGCGCGCGCGCGTATAAACTGCTGTGGGATCCGTTAATGTCGCTGAAATTCTATCAGCTGCAAAATGAGGTTTCTGCAGCATGGATAGCTGCACGTGTACAGCGGGTAGCGCACAGCAGGGAAAGCTTATTCAAGGAAAAACTTGGATATCTGGAAGGCGGATCAGATACCTTTTTATTTGCAATGGAAGCAGCCATCCGCCAATCAGGTGGTGAAATCCATCTTTCTGCGCCAGTAGAACGAGTACAGGTATCGAATAATCGTGTCACAGGTTTGCGTATCAATAATGCTGATCGTGCTTTTGACAAGGTAATTTCTACTATCCCATTGCCGTATGTCGCAAAGATTATTCCGGATTTACCAAAGGATGATTTACAAAAATTGGAAGGACAGCGCAATGTAGGCGTTGTTACCGTCAAACTGAAGCTTGAACGACAACTCACACCGTATTTCTGGTTAAATTTGACGGATACACAGTACGGCATTCCAGGCGTTATTGAATATAGCAATCTGAATCCATTAGAAGATACGATTGTTTATGTGCCATATTACATGCCACAGGATAACATCAAGTTTTCATGGGATGTCGAGCAGTTCCGCGCTGAAACAGTGCGCTGCTTACAGGCCATCAATCCGGCATTTTCCGAAAGCTGGATTAAAGCCCTTCATATCTCACGTTATTTTTATGCCCAGCCCGTATGTGTCCCAGGTTTTCTCTCTACCTTGCCGTCCATGAAAAGCCGTATTGAAGGTTTTTTTATGGCTGATACCAGCTACTGCTATCCCCAGGATAGATCCATTACTGAAAGCGTGAAACTGGGTAACCAACTGGCTGAAATGGCCAGTGGTGTAGATAAAAGTGATTTACATGGATAAGGCGGTAAAAAAATTATTAAATGAATTTTTATCTGCACAATTTTTACGGTTTTTTGTATCCGCATTAGCCGCCGCTGCCGTCAATTTTATAGCACGCTTGTTGCTGGATCCGTACGTGGGATACAACAAGGCCATTGTTTTGTCCTATCTGATTGGCACAGTATTTGCGTTCTTTCTTTATCAGCGAGAGGTATTTGGAAAGGGTGCTCGTCCGTTATGGCAAGAAACAGGGCTTTTTGTGTTTGTGACATTATCAGCAGTAGCACAGACATTGATAGTGAGCGTCGCATTAGCGGATCATGTATTTCCTGCTATTGGCTGGCATTGGTACGGCAAAGAAGTTGCACATATTATCGGCATGGGCGTTCCCATGTTCAGCAGTTATCTAGGGCATAAATATCTGACATTCAGTCATGAGCCTGTCGAGAATTAATTTGTTATTGTTGGAGAATGACTTATGTTACATCCCCATTTTCATGCACTGGCTCGCCCGGAACAACCTGCCATTATTATGGCCAGCACTGGGACAACCATTACCTTCAGGCAACTGGACGAACGCTCAAATCAGGCTGCACAGTTATTTCGTGCACAAGGTTTACAGCGTGGCGACCATATGGCTTTTTTATTTGATAACCATGAAAAGTTTTTTGAAGTGGTGTGGGGCGCTGCACGTGCCGGTTTGTATTTCACTCCCATCAGTTATTACCTGCAGCCGGATGAAATTGAATACATCATCAATAACTGCCACGCCAAGGTGCTGGTTGTTGCAGAAAAATTTGCTGACAAAATCAAACCGATTATGGACAAGCTGCCAGAAGTCAAAGTCTTTTATATGGTTGACGGAGTACAGCCCGGTTTCCAGAGTTGGGAACAAGCCACATCAGTAATGCCTGTTAACGCTATTGCTGATGAATCTGAAGGCAGGGAAATGTTGTATTCCTCGGGTACCACGGGACGCCCTAAAGGTATCAAATTTCCCTTGAGTGATGGTGGTCTCGGCGAACCTCAGGATATCGTACGTTCCGTTGGTCTGGCCCAGTTTATGGGTGTAAATCATGAAACTGTTTCACTCTCGACTTCGCCACTGTATCACTCGGCGCCACTGGGCTTTGTGATGGGTTCGCATCGTCTGGGTTCCACTGTTGTCATCATGGAAAAATTTGATGAAGAAAAAACACTACAACTGATCGAAAAATACAAGGTCAGTTACAGCCAGTGGGTTCCAACAATGTTTGTGCGCATGCTGAAATTGCCGGAAGAAATTCGTAATAAATACGATATGTCCAGTATGAAGCTGGCTATTCATGGTGCGGCGCCATGTCCTATGGAAGTGAAAGAAAAAATTATTAACTGGTGGGGGCCCGTATTGTGGGAGTTCTATTCCGGTTCGGAGCGCAACGGTATTTTCATGATCAGCTCACCTGAGTGGCTTGCACACAAAGGTTCAGTGGGAAAATGTGTGGATGCACAGGTGCATATTGTTGATGATGAAACCGGTGAAGAATTACCTGTTGGTCAGATCGGCACGATTTATTGTTCAAAAGGTGCACAATTTGAGTACCACGGTGATGAAGAGAAGAAAAAATCCATCACGATTCGTGATGGCTGGACGACCATCGGCGATGTAGGTTATCTGGATGCTGACGGTTATCTGTATCTGACAGATCGTAAGTCTTACATGATTATTTCCGGTGGTGTGAATGTGTATCCACAGGAAACAGAGGACTGCCTGATCAATCATCCAAAAGTGTTTGATGTCGCGGTATTCGGTGTACCACATGAAGAAATGGGGGAAGAAGTGAAGGCGGTGGTACAACCAGCCAATTGGGCTGATGTTGGCCCCGAACTGGAAAAAGAACTGATCGAGTACTGCCGTTCAAAAATCAGTGCTATCAAGTGTCCACGCAGTATCGATTTCGAACGTGAATTACCGCGAGAAGAAACCGGCAAACTGAAAAAACGTTTGATTAAAGATCGTTACTGGCAAGCTGGAAAAGCGATTAATTAAGTCATAACCAATATGAGCAGTTGATGATGTCGCGTGATATTGATCTGGTGTTATTTGATTTTGGTGGTGTTTTTACCGAATCGCCTTTTTTTGCCGTTGAAGGTATGGCGCGCGATCTCGGCGTGGACATCCAGCAATTTGCGGAATTGATGTTTGGCGCTTATCACCTGGATACCGATCATCCATGGCACAAACTTGAACGCGGTGAAATCACATTTGACGAAGCCAGGGAGGGTATTGTGGCACTGGGCAAGGCTGCAGGCATGGCGGTTGATCCACTGGATTTGCTCGTGCGTATGGCAGGCGGCAACCTCATGCGCGACCCTATGGTGCAGATTTTGCGCGATATCAAAGCGGCGGGGTATCCAACAGGCATCATCACGAATAATGTGCGTGAGTTTCGTGATGGATGGCGCTCATTAATTCCTGTTGATGAATTGATTGACAAGGTTTTTGATTCCAGCGAATTAGGCATGCGTAAACCTGATCCGGCTATTTACCAGCGTGCTTTACTGGATATGGGTGGCGTTGAGCCACAACGTGCCGTGTTTCTGGATGATGTTGAACAGAATGTTGCCAGCGCTCGTGGTCTGGGTATTCACGGTATTCAGGTGCAAGATAATCCTGCAGAAGCTATCCGTGAATTGAGAGCGTTATTACAACTAGCATAAGATATTGAAATTTACGCGGTGATGCCAAGGTAGGCTTCAATCACTTTCGGATTTTTCTGGATTTCTACTGGTTTGCCTTCGGCAATTTTTTCGCCGTAATCCAGTACGGCAACATGATCACATAAACCCATTACCAGTTTTACATCGTGTTCAATCAGCAGCACTGTAATATTATCTGTGCGGATTCGTAATAGTAATTCGCGCAGCGCCGTGGTTTCAGTAGGGTTCATTCCCGCAGCAGGTTCATCCAGTGCCAATAAAACAGGATCGGTAGCTAGGGCTCGCGCAATTTCAAGGCGACGCTGATCACCATAAGCCAGATCACCGGCACATTTTTTACTGGATGTTTCTGCTAAACCGACGTAAGCCAATAATGCCATTGATTTTTCATATATGGTATTTTCTTCTGCACGTGTATGTGGGTCACGCAACACTGCCCCTAATGCGCCGATGCGACTCCTGGCGTGGCAACCCACCATAATGTTTTCCAGCACGGTCATGCTATTGAATAAACGGATATTCTGAAACGTGCGTGCAATACCGTGTTGCACAATCTTGTGTGGTGGTTGGTTGATGATGTTTTTATCGCGCAACAACAACCTTCCACTATCGGCCTGATACAGTCCGGTAAGCACATTAAACAGTGATGTTTTCCCTGCACCATTGGGGCCGATAATGCCGTAGATGCTATTGGATGGGACATGGAATGACACATCATTCAACGCTTGCAAGCCACCAAAACATTTACTGATATTGCACGCCT
>DATIDQ010000096.1:0-4790 GCA_035456205.1 Pseudomonadales bacterium | reverse complement strand
CCCAACTTGTGACCGTGCCGCACAGCCCTCCGAATAATACGGCGCAGCACATAACCACGACCTTCGTTCGATGGCACTACCCCATCTGCAATAAGAAATGAACATGAACGAATATGATCGGCAATAACTCGATTAGACGGGTTATTAAAATCAGATTCTCCAGTGTATGCGGCAACGTTAAAAAGAATGCGTCTAAACAAATCAATTTCATAATTGGCATGCACATGCTGCATCACTGCAGAAATACGCTCCAACCCCATACCGGTATCCACACTCGGCGCAGGCAGCGGATGCAACACACCATCCGCTGTGCGATTGAATTGCATGAACACGTTATTCCAGATTTCGATATAACGGTCACCATCTTCTTCCGGCGAGCCCGGTGGCCCACCCCAGATGTGTTCACCGTGATCGTAAAAAATTTCAGTGCATGGGCCACAGGGACCGGTATCACCCATCGCCCAGAAATTGTCGGATGCATACGGCGCGCCCTTGTTATCACCGATACGGATAATGCGCTCGGCTGGCACACCGATCCCGTCATTCCACAAGGCATAGGCTTCGTCGTCTGTCGCGTAAACCGTCACCCACAATTTATCTTTTGGAATGTTCAACCATTGTGATGAGGTGAGAAATTCCCAAGCGTAATTGATGGCATCCTGCTTGAAATAATCCCCAAAACTGAAATTGCCGAGCATCTCGAAAAAGGTGTGGTGGCGAGCGGTGTAGCCCACGTTCTCCAGATCATTGTGCTTACCGCCAGCCCGCACACATTTCTGGGAGGTCACAGCACGGGTGTAGGCACGTTTATCGAGGCCGAGAAAACAGTCCTTGAACTGGTTCATGCCCGCGTTGGTGAACAGCAAAGTCGGGTCTTCGTACGGCACCAGCGAGCTGCTGGCCACAACGGTATGCCCCTTGCTGGCGAAGAAATCGAGGAAGGCCTGACGGATCTGGGAACAACTTTGTATGGATGGCATGGATGTCGCGGAATATCAGCAAAAAAGAGCGCCGATTATACACTGACTTACCTGCCTACCACCCCGCCAACCAGCCCCGCCGCCCTGTGCCAAACCGGATGGTCCTTACCCCTGAAACACCTGCGCTATCAACTCAAACGACCGCAAGCGCACTGCAAAATCAAAGCACATCGTCTGGACCATCACCTCATCCACCCCTGCTTTTGCAGCAATGGCTTCGATCTGTGTTTTTACCTGCTCTGGCGTGCCAACCAGTACGGCTTCGCGTTTAACCCGCAATTGCTCAATTTGCGCAGCGGTGTATGGATAAGCCAGCGCTTTTTCCACGCTGCGATACGGTGGATCAAGCCCCTGAAACACCTCTGCCCACCACATATCCCGCGATGAACGTTGGCGTATCGCTTCCTCTTCTGTATCACAACAAATGGCATACACACAGACATTGGCAACGGGTTCAGGATAAAAGACAGAAGGCTGAAAATATTTTCTGTATGCAGCAATGACATCCGCATAGATATAGGGATTGATAAAGTGCGCAAATGACAAAGCCATACCGTGTTTGGCAGCAAATGCTGCTGAACTCTCTCCTGAACCTAAAGACCATAATTGCGGATGATGATCCGTAATGGGGGTTGCTTTTACATTGTGCCATTCAGGATTTAACGGCGGTGTACCGGCAAGAAAATGTTGCAGATCCATTATTTTCTGTTCAAACGCATGCTGCCCCAACGAAGAACCGTATAAACACGCTGCATGTGTTGCGGCATCTCCACCCGGAACACGACCAATACCCAGATCAATACGTCCCGGGAAAAAAGTTTCCAGCATTTTGAATTGCTCAGCAACGATATAAGGGCTGACATTGTTGAGCAAAATGCCACCCGCTCCGACACGCATGGTTTGCGTCTCTGTTGCCAGACGGCACGCTACCAGTTCCGGCGCTGCGGACGTAAAACTGACAGTACCGTGAAATTGCGCAGTCCAGTAACGGTGATAACCCCACGCTTCGGCTTTTTTTGCGAGTGTAATCGCTTCGTTTACCGGATCTTGTGGATGCCCACCTTCGCGGATGGGTAACTGGTCAAGAATACTCAGTTTTAACATTTTACTAACGCGCCTCGAATTACCTATTATAGGTGGCGCTCATTATGTACTTTAATGTCAGGACAGAGAAATGATCCGGAAACAAGATTGTCTATGCATTGCACTCGCCTGCACATTGGCCGCGATATCGACACCGGCCATGGCGGCTAAAAAAATCAAACTGAAAGCCGGGCTTTGGCAAATAGAGAGTCGTACACGCCTTTACGGCCACGATGTGCCCTCTGTGAGCAACATTATTGCGCTAGGCCCCAAAGCGTTGAATGATCATGTACAGAACATGCTGCAACAAAATCACATGCGAATCGATGAAAATGGCACAGCCACCATCTGCGTCACTCGAGAACAAATTGCAAAAAATGATTTTGTCAATGATGACAACAGTGGCTGCATCGTCAGTGAAGGTACGCGCATCGGCAATACCATTCATTACAACATTGTCTGTACGGCACCCAAAGGCAGCGGCCATACCGAAGTGGATATCATCAACCGTACTCGGTGGGCAGCCACCAGCACCTTACAGCTGACTGTGCGGGGAATTAATCAGGATGTTAGCAATGAGAGTACCGGAACCTGGCTGGGCGCGACGTGCCCAGCAGGCCAGTAACAATACTATCGTTTTTTTCAGGGTTCGCGTTTTTCAATACACTGGAACTGGTAGTAAAGATAGTAATCACTACCTTCAACCACTTCGCTCCACTCACCCACTTTCTGGAACCCGAAACTGCAGTATTTGCTCATCTGGCGAAACAGTTCGTTCTGTGATGAGGCAGGCGTAAACTTTGCTTTCGTGTGTTCAGGATCAAGACCATACATCACCCGGATATTCACCAGTTGATCACTCTCGATTTTCTTGCCATCCACCATGCCAGTAATTTCACCAGACGAGGATGAAGCAGCCGGCATAGCCAGATTTTCTTCTTTAGAGGGCGTGTTGTCCGCAGGCACTTTGTCTGTGTCCTGATACGCATTCACACCACCTTTGGTTTCGGACGGCTTGTTATCCTGATATGCATTAATGGCCCCCGTTCTTTTCCATGGCACGAACATGGTGGATGACCAGAGTGCATCCGGGTCTTTGGCATTCATAAATTGCTGGGAGTTCAGACCATCAGCCATATCTACCATATGTTTCTGATGTTTATTTTCAGAATTGGCGCTGGATTCTTCCGCCTGCACTACAACGCCAGTAATCAACAAACAGCTTGTAACGATAATATTTTTCCACACACACATGAGGTATTCCTCTAATTATAATGTTATTGATAAAACATAGGGCGCAATGCGCCCCATGTTTATTATTACTAAACAGTTAATCCATTGATCAGAATTTGATTTCCAGACCAACGCCACCTGTTTGCAAAGTGCCATCATCAACCAATGCAGCAGCATTATCAGAATCAACATCCAGCTGCGCAAGGTAACTAAACAGTGTTACGTTCTTGCTGAGTGCGTAGTCAGCTCCAATAGCAACTTGTGTCGTATCAAATTCATAAGATGAACCGACGCCATTGTTAAAATTGTTTGCTGTGTTAGGTTTGAAAGAGGTACTGTAACTTTCACCAACCTGTGCTTTGAAAGCCCAGTCACCCATCTGGTATTTACCGTTCACCATCCAGGCATCCTGATCCTGGATACCGGCATAATATGCACCACTGCCAGTACCTGCAGGCGGCACAGTATTATTCAATGCCAAACCGTAACCTCTACCATTGCTGATGATCATACCATCGCCCAGACCATTATCCAGATTATTGGCATTCTGGTCGCGGAAGTGATTGTTTGCACTCTGGATGTGAGCATCAAAGGTGAAATCACCCACGGACACCTGACTGACCAGACGAATAATGTCGGCATTCTCTACGTTCCAATCACCTGCCAACGCCACCCAGTTCTTCTCATTAAACTCATACTTGATTGCACTGGATGAGCTATCAAAAGGACCACTGTTTTGTTGAATACTGTCATGGAAAGGCTCTTGATTACCGGCATTATTCACACCTGACTGTTCACCCAATATCGTCGATGTTGAAAATGTGAAGCCCGCCATTACAGGTGAAGTATAGATAATGGAGTTATTTTCACGGTTTTCACCGACCATATAGTTAGTGATGTCACCAAGAACCAGGTCATTAAACATATCGGTACCATCAGCTGCCATTTTCAGGACAGTATCGTTCTTGCCACCGTACAACATACCGTAAGTTTTGCTGCTCAACCCGGCATAAATGTTACGTTGGCAGAAAGTGTTGTTGCTGTTATTACAAGAACTGAAGCCATTATCAACATAGGTCTCATATTCCATTTTGAATACAGCATCCATGTCATCATTGATCTTGGATTTACCTTTGACGCCCAAACGTGAAGAGTTACTATTTAGTGTCCAGTTATCCTGTTGCGGTCTTCCCACATAATCAAAATTATTATTCTGGAAAGAAATATTGAGCTTGCCATATACAGTGGCATCGGCAAGTACAGATCCAGATTGCGCTACAACTACGGCACCAATTGCCAGAGGTAGAAGTTTCAGTTTCATCATGTTTCCCCATTAAATGGTCATTAAGGTTTCGTTATGCGCACAGCACTCGGCCGTTTGCTGGGTGCGATTATGGAAACCGACTGTGACAGATTTGTTAAAAATCAAATAAACATAAAAGAAACGTGAAAAATATTTTTTATTATTGTTATAAACAAATTATGAAATTGTCA
>DATIDQ010000095.1:0-10695 GCA_035456205.1 Pseudomonadales bacterium | reverse complement strand
GTGGCAGAACTTGGCAAAGGCTATAGCCACATTCTGGCTCCTGCTACATCAAATGGTAAAAATATTCTGCCGCGCGCTGCTGCGTTGCTGGATGTTGCACAGATTTCTGAAATCACTGCAGTCATCAGTCCTGACACATTCCAGCGTCCAATTTACGCAGGCAACGTTATTGCTACTGTGCAATCGTCTGATGCCATCAAGGTGATGACTGTGCGCACTACTGGTTTTGATGCTGTTGCTGCCGAAGGTGGTTCTGCTGCTGTTGAAGCAGTAGCTAGTGCACAAAACGCTGGTGTATCAACTTTTGTCAGCGAAGAAATTGCGAAGAGCGATCGTCCTGATCTTACCGCTGCCAAAATTGTTATTTCTGGTGGCCGTGGTATGCAGAGTGGTGACAATTTCCACATGCTGGAAAGCATTGCCGACAAACTCGGTGCAGCAGTGGGCGCTTCACGTGCTGCGGTTGATGCTGGTTTTGTACCGAACGATATGCAGGTTGGTCAGACAGGTAAAATCGTCGCGCCAGATCTGTACATCGCCGTCGGCATTTCCGGTGCTATCCAGCACTTGGCTGGTATGAAAGATTCCAAAGTGATTGTTGCAATCAACAAGGATGAAGAAGCCCCGATATTCCAGGTGGCTGATTATGGTCTGGTGGCGGACTTGTTCGTTGCGCTTCCTGAGCTGGAAAAAGCACTGTAATTTTACATTGCAGTAAAAAGCCCGCTTCATGCGGGCTTTTTTGTGATTGATTTTTATGAGGCTAGATACCGCTTTGCAGCTTGGGGGGGCAATGGTATGGTTGATGCCATAAAAAATAGATTAAGGACAATGTCCATGGGCCAGTCGGCTACCCGCACCCCAATTCCTGCTTTTAGATGCCTGCTGGCTGGTTGCTTGTTGTTCAGTGCTTTGCTGTCGCAGGGCGTTTTGGCAGACACCGATGTCGACGGTGATGGTATTTTTGATACCGGCGGTGACCCTATCTATTCAACATCATTTGATAACGTTGGGTCTGAATGGTCTTACGGCGGTTATGCTTCATCAAACGCGCGCACCCCGCCTAATACAACCCAACCCAACACTTGTAATGCCCCCTTTTCTTGTGGCTTACCTGTTGAGCTGACGTTCACTTATTCACTCTCTCAGTCTGCTGTACTCAGGTTTTGGGTAAAAGCGGAAGCGTCTAATGCACCCCGACTCAATTTTTTAGTAGATAACATTTCTGCAGCTGTTATTGCGGAAACGCCCTATAAAGAAATTAAGGTATCAGTTGCGCCTGGTAGCCATGTGTTTAAATGGAGCACGGTAAGTGGGTATCAGTTTTATCTCGATGATGTTTCTATCGTAACGGCAACAGACAACTGTCTATCGGTTGTTAATCCTGATCAAACAGATACTGATAGTGATGGAATGGGTGACGCTTGTGATGACGATGACGATGACGATGGTGTGCAGGATGTTGCTGATAATTGTCCGGTGAATGCTAATATCGATCAAACTGATGAAGATGGCGATGGTGTTGGTGATATTTGTGACAGCGATGGCCCGGGTAAGCAGGATGCTGCTTTCAATATTGGCAGCGGTGCTAATGGTTCTATTCGGTCTATTGCTGTGCAGGCTGATGGGAAAACTATCATTGGTGGAACTTTCACAGCAGTTAATGGAGTATCAAGAAATCGTATAGCACGTTTGAATGCCGATGGTTCGCTGGATGCGGATTTTAATGCTGGAAATGGCGCTAATAGTACAGTTTATACATCAGTATTGCAGGCTGATGGTAAGATTTTAATTGGTGGAAATTTTACAAAAGTTAATGGGGTATCAAGAAATCGTGTTGCGCGTTTGAATGTCGATGGCTCACTGGATACAAGTTTTAATGCCGGGAGTTTTGATACTGGGTTTGGTTCTAATGCAGTTTATACAATGGCGTTGCAGACTGATGATAAAATCGTTATCGGTGGGAGTTTTTCTGGGGTCAATGAGATAAAAAAAGTGGCATAGTACGTTTGAATTCCGATGGATCTCTGGATCAGAATTTTAATAATGGTAGTGGCGCGGATTTGATTTTTAAAACTGAATTGCAGGCGGATGGTAAAATTCTCATCTGTGGGAGTTTTAATACAGTCAATGGTGTGTCAAGAAAAAGCATAGCACGTTTGAATGCCGATGGCTCACTGGATGCAAGTTTTAGTGTTGGAAGTGGTGCTAATAGTACAGTTTATGCAACAGCATTGCAGGCTGACGGAAATATTTTAATTGGTGGAAATTTCACGACAGTTAATGGCGCAGTAAGAAATCGTATTGCGCGTTTGAATGCTAATGGTTCACTGGATGCGGGTTTTGGTGTTGGAAGTAATGGTACGGTTTACACAGTGGCATTGCAGGCTGATGGCAAGATTTTAATTGGTGGGGATTTCACTACATTCAATAGCGTAGCAAGAAGCCGCATTGCGCGTTTGAATGCCGATGGTTCACTGGATGCAAGTTTTAATGTTGGAAGTGGCGCTAATAATACAGTTTATACGGCAGCATTGCAGGCTGATGGCAAGATAAATATTGGAGGAAGTTTCACCATATATAATGGTAAATCCACAAAATATATCACTCGTATTCATGCCGGTGACTCTGATCAGGATGGTATTGAAAATGCTGCTGATGCATTTCCGCTAGATGCGTCTGAATCTGTTGATACTGATGGCGATGGTGTTGGCGATAATTCTGACGCATTCCCGTTAGACGCATCCGAATCCGCTGATACGGACGGTGATGGTATCGGCAACAACAGGGACACCACACCGAATGGTGATAACGATAACGATACGATTGATAACTTGTCAGATAACTGTGATGCTGTTGCAAACACCAATCAGCTAAATGCCGACGGCGATGCACAAGGCGATGTTTGTGATACCGATGACGATAACGACGGCATAGCAGATATCGACGACACGTTCCCATTGGATGCCTCTGAATCGCTTGATTCAGACAGCGATGGCGTTGGTGACAATGCAGATAACTGCCCATTAATTTCTAATGCGGACCAGCTCAACACAGATGGTGATTTTCAGGGTGATGCCTGCGATGTGTTCGTGAACGATCCAACCTTGTTGTTGCAACAAAACGGCACTGCCAAAGGTGAAGAACTCGGTAGCAGTGTGGCGATGGGTGACATCAATAAAGATGGCGTAGTGGATCTGTTGGTAGGGGTGCCACAGGCTACGGTTTTGTACAACAGAAAATTATTGAAAAAAGCAGGCAAGATTCAAATTATCTCTGGCAAGGATAACTTGGTCATCCGCACCATCACTGGCTCTGCAGATAATCAACAACTCGGTGTGGCAATTGCAGTGGTGCCTGATCAAAACAAGGACGGTGTGCCAGATCTTGTAGTGGGTGAACCATTAGCGGATGTTGCCAAACTTATGTACAACGGTTTTTCGACTCTGAAAGACGCAGGTCGCGTGATGCTGTATTCCGGTAGTGATGGCCGCATATTGCACATACTCGCTGAAGGCAATGTTGCTGGTGATCATTTTGGTGCTGCGGTTGCAGCAGATGATGTAAACGGCGATAACAAACCTGACTTGATTGTTGGCGCACCGATGAGTGATGCAGCAGCAAAAAATGCAGGGCAAGTGACTGTGTTTAACGGCATCAGCAAAAAATTGTTGTATACACGCAATGGAATTCAAACGGGTGAACATTTTGGCGCAGCTGTCGCGGCAGCGAACGGCCATCTGTTTGTTGGTTCGCCGCAGTTTGATTCCGTAATAATGAAAGATGTCGGTCGCGTTTCCATCTTTAATAGCAATGAAGGTGTAAGTATTACACTGCTTACAGTAGAGGGTTCTGCGAAAGGTCATGCATTCGGTGCATCTGTTACTGCGGCGAATGATGACTGGGCTGTGGGCATTCCATTAGCCGATAGCACAGGCAAAGATGGTGGCAGTGTGAAGTTTTTTACTGGTCTCAACGTAATCTCCGTCAACACTTTAAATGGTACAACTGCTGGTGACAATTTCGGCAGTTCGCTCAATATGCAAAGTGATGTAAATAAAGATAGCAAAAATGATATTGCCATCGGTTCTGCAAAGTTTGATGCTAGTAGCGTAGTTAAAAAACGTAATAAAGTTTTCAGCAAGACCATACTGCTGAAAGATGCAGGAATAGTGCAGGTGTTGAGTGGGGCGGCGTTGTAAAGATTAATGGTTATAAAACTAATTATTACGACTATGTGTTACAACCAGGTGCCGCCGCCCATTTCACGTTCTGTTTCCTGTGCCATCAAGGCCTGGTTCCATTCCACAATCATCTCGATCAATTGGTGTGCCTGACGATCGAGACTGGCCAGTTCTTGTTCGGTATTGCGTGAGCCAATAAACACATCAATTGAACGACCGCGCAATGTTAATGGATGCGTCGGGTAATCCATTTTGTACAGTTCTAGCTGCCAGCGCGTGTTGTTCACAATGGCGCGATACAGTGCCAGTTTGGTTTGCAGTGTATAAACGTTATAGTCATTCAGTTCGCCCAATCCTGCCATATCAATCGACAAAATGAGTGCAGTTTTGCAGGAAGGGCTGACTGCGATGGTAGCGGTGCGGCGCGTTTTGCAGATAATGGAAAGCCCGCCAAAGTTTTGTCCCGGCGTGATCTGGTTGATAGCAGGGCCGTCGGTATCGTCATCGGCATAAACGGCGAGTTGTCCCTTTAGTAAAAATGAATAGCGGCGGCCAGCTTTGCCAGCAGTCAGCAGGATTTCACCGCTGCTGAATTCCATGAAGCAGGCATTTTTCATCAACACGGCCAGCTGTTTGGCATCATTAGCGCGTACTTCATTCACAAAGGTAATGCCGTTGATAAAGGCATTGGCCATGTCTTTGGGGTAAGTGTCGATGGGGATGGCTTTCATAGCAGTCTGTGTTGTCCGTACAAGTTTGTTTGATTGTGCATGGAGGGTATCACAGTTTTTTGCGTACAATTAAGCCTCGAAAGTCCTGCCGTTTCTGGAACCTGTTATTGATGCCAGCCAAACCCTTGTCACGGATTGATCAATATCGTCATGTTTGGAGCAGTCTGTATCTGTTGCTCATCTTGCTGTTGACGTTGGCCGCTGTGTACACCCTGGCAGTGAGCATCTGGCGCGGGCCATGGCGTGATACCTGGGAAGCGATGCCATTTATTGAAAAGGCTATGCACGGTCAGGCTGGTTGGCGTGATTACTGGGAACAATATGGTTACTCACACAGGCCGCTGATATCCCGCTGGTTCTGGGTGGCTGACTTGCAGTGGTTTGCCGGCAGCAATTTTTTATTGCTGGCTGTGTCGCTGTTGATGCAGGCCATAACATTTCTCTCTGTGCGTGCAGTACTGCTGCGTGATGCTTCTTTTGCTGCCGGTCAGCGTTGCATTGTTCTTGCCGGGGTGATTTTCTGCCTTCTCAATATCACTCAGGTATTTAATTTTCTGCATACCTTTGATGTGCAATGGTTTCTGGTGACAGGTTTTGTCGTGTTATCACTGGAGCGCATTCTGGCTAATGCAGAAAAGAAAAATACTGTCTGGCTTGTTGTGGCATGGTTGTGTGTTTTTCTGGCAAGTCTGAACAATTTCTCTGCATTGGTGATGTGGCCAGTAGAAATATTGTTGTTGCTGGCGCTGCGGTTTTCTGTTGTGCAAATCACTGGTTTTTCTTTTGTTACCGTGTTGTATGGGTTTCTGTATTTTCATGATTTGTCACCGGGTGGCAATTCAGTGGCGGATGCAATATTGCAACTGTCACTGGTGCAATGGTTGCAGGGCATAGCTGGTATTTTGGTGGTATTTCCTGCGTGGTATTTGTCGAATCCATTGTCATTTCAATTGGCAGCAGACGGGCCACTGCACATGCCGTGGCTGGTGAGTTGGTTGGCACCAGTATTAATGGTTGTATTGTTGTTGCTGGCATTCCGGTGTTGGGTACAGGGGTTGTTACAGCGTAAAAAATACACTGCAGTGGCATGGTTGGGGCTGTCGTTAATTTTATATGGTTACGGTGTCGGCGTTGTCACAGCGTTAGGGCGTGGTTTTTTCTGGGATAACGTTTACGCGCTGCGTTACCAGAATATTGTGTTGCTGTTCTGGATAGGTGTTGTATTGTGGTTGGCGGCTAGTGTGCGTTGTCGCAGCGCAGGGATCTTTACCGGTGCGTGCCTGCTAATGGCGATATTTGGTTTGCGCGCAGTCTGGTATCACGATCTTTTATTACAAACAGGTAATCGCACTCGCGATGCGCATCTTGCGCTGGTAGTCGGGCTGGAAAACCAGTTGTCTGCTATTCAGGCGACGGTATCGCGTTCGCATCTTGGCAAAGACAGTACATACAATTTGCAGCACGAAGCCGCGGTCTTGCGCGATATCCATACGGGGCCGTATGCAGAACCCGCATGGCAAGTGCCAACGTTTGATTTTTTACAAACCGTTCAGCCTTGTACGGTGACTGTATCGAATATTGATGTGCATGGCGATGATGCGAGTTATGCGCGCTTGTCTCTCGATTTTTCTACGCCGGTAGGTTACAGCGTCATTGCCTGGTTTGATGCAGACAAAACAGCGCCAGGTTTGTTGATTGCAACGCGTGCAGATACTTTCTTCGAACGGTTACAGCAATCTCTCAATGGATTTACTGATTACGCAGGTTTTGCAAAACAGTTGCCACAACAGAAGCCGGACAATATTTTTGCGCGCGACGGTGCAGTGTGGTGCAAATTAGGTTTTACCGAAGTTGCAGCTCAGTGATAAATGCTCTTGCTGTATCCATCAGTGACGGGATGTGTGATGGCTCAATGCCGACGCCGCGCATCGCTAGTTGAATAATGGTATCTGCTTCATTGCGGTTGATGCTGTTTTCCAGCAAGCGTCGCAACACCATCAGTGTGACACCTTCGATATAAATCAATCCCAGAAATAATGGCTCCTGATTGGGTAGCACAGCTTTCAGTGCATTGTGTGCCCGGGAAAAGCGTTCACCTGTTACCCAGTGTGAGCTGCCGCCAATGCGTACCAGGGCCCAGCCAGTTTTCGGGTATTTCAGGCCGTAGTTTAAAAATCCATAAGCTGTACAGATGAAAGTTTGCTCGGCGTTGTAATGTTCAGGAATGCGGTCTACAACAGTCTGGTACACCTGTTCACGGATAAAACTGCTCACAGCACATGACAACTCTTCACGGCTTTGGAAGTGGTTGTAAAACGTGCCACGTGCCATACCTGCTGCGCGCATCAGATCATCGATGCTGGTGCCTTCCAACCCTTTTTCAGACAACACATCAATGGCCGCCTCGATAAGGAGTAGCCGGGTGCGATCCCGTTTGCCAGGAGAGCAGCCAGGTTTGTTGATGGGCGTGACCGTCATGTCGGGTGGTTTCCGCTGTTGTACTTGGATGGTTGTACTTGGATGGTTGTATTCAGATTGCTGTATTTCGGTTTATGACATATTCGTCATAATTGACGAATATGTCAATTATGCTCAGAATGGGAGCTATAATCATTTCGTATTGCCATTCTATGCAAAAGGGAGAGCGCTGATGCGCCGACACAGAATACTTGTTGTGCTGCTGGCCGCTATGATGCCGGTTGCTTGCAACCGCCAGCCACCTCCACCGGCGCCGGCAACGCCGGAGGTAACGGTTGTAGTCATGCAACCGCAGGCCGTGACTATTACCAGTAACTTGCCCGGACGCGTTACCCCGTATCGCATTGCCCAGGTGCGGGCACGGGTAGACGGTGTGGTATTGAAACGGGAATTTACCGAGGGTAGCGATGTAAAAGCTGGCCAGCGTTTGTACACCATTGATCCAGCCCCGTATGAAGCCGATTACCACAGTGCCAATGCTGCACTATCCAGAGCCAACGCCAATCTGGTGGCGAAAAAGTTGCAGGCTGACCGCACGGGTGAGCTGCTTGGGCAACATGCCATCAGCAAACAGGCGTATGACGATATCAGCGCTGCTGCGAAACAGGCGCAGGCCGATGTTGAAGCTGCGAAAGCAGAGCTGGATGCTGCACGTATCCGTCTCGGTTATACCGAAGTGTTGGCACCGATTGATGGCCGTATTGGTAAATCGTTAGTAACAGAAGGTGCTTATGTACGCATGGGCGAAGCGACACCGCTGGCAACCGTGCAACAACTGGATCCGGTGTATGTGGATGTCACGCAATCCAGCTCTGAATTATTGAAACTGCGCAATGATTTTATGCAGGGTTTATTGAAACAAACCAATGGCACTGCAAAAGTGTCGTTAGTGCTGGAAGATAAATCGGTTTATCCGGAATCCGGCAGCTTACAATTTTCTGACAGTACAGTAGACGAAGGCACGGGTACTTTCACGTTGCGTGCTATTTTTCCCAACAGCAAATTATATTTATTGCCCGGTATGTTTGTGCATGCGCAACTGGAATCCGGCACAAATGAACAGGCCTTGCTAGTGCCGCAACAAGCGGTGACATACAACGCCAAGGGAGAGCCAACTGCATTGGTGGTTGGTGCAGAAGACAAAGTGGAATTACGCGTGTTGCAGATCAGCCGTTCGATAGATAACCAATGGCTGGTATCGGCAGGATTGAAAGCCGGTGATCGTGTTATCACTGAAGGGTTGCAAAAAGCGCGTCCCGGTGTAGCAGTAAAAATTGCTGCGCAAACCGTTAATGCCAGACCATGACTCTCACTGTAATCAGGATTGATGATGGCCAGTTTTTTTATTGATCGCCCCGTATTCGCCTGGGTGCTGGCGATTATCGTGATGTTGGCTGGCGCATTGTCGCTGACGCAGTTGCCGGTGGCTGTGTATCCAAAACTGGCGCCTCCATCTGTGGCCATCAATGCATCATATCCCGGTGCTTCTGCAAAAACGCTGGAAGATACGGTGACACAGGTTATCGAACAGCAAATGAGTGGTCTGGATCATCTGGACTATATGTCTTCCAGTAGCAGTGGTTCCGGGCAGGCTTCTGTCACGCTGACATTTACTTCAGGTACTAATCCCGATATCGCACAAGTACAAGTGCAGAACAAATTACAGGCAGCAATGCCGTTACTGCCGCCGGAAGTGCAGCAGCAGGGATTGAAAGTGGCGAAAGCCAGTAAAAGTTTTTTGATGGTGATGACTGTGTCGTCGAAAGACGGCAGCATGAAAAGTATTGATGTCGGTAATTTTATTGCTTCGACATTGCAGGATCCGATTTCGCGTGTGAACGGTGTCGGTATCGTGCAGTTATTGGGTTCACAATACGCCATGCGAATCTGGATGGATCCCGCAAAATTGCAGGCTTTCGGTTTGACACCAATCGATCTCACGCAAGCTATCCGTGTACAGAATGTGCAGGTGGCTGCCGGTCAGTTAGGTGGTGCGCCCAATATAGAAAGTCAACGTCTGAATGCCACTATCATGGCGCAAAGCCGGCTGCAAACACCGGAGCAATTCGGTGACATCCTGTTGCGTGTGAATGCCGATGGTTCACAAGTGCGTTTGAAAGATGTGGCACGTATTGAACGTGGTGGCGAGAACTACAATTTTATCGGTACGTATAACCATGAACCTGCTGCCGCGTTGGCCATCACCCAGGCACCGGGTGCCAATGCACTGGAAACCGCTGAAGCAGTAAAAAAGAAAGTTCAGGAATTGTCGCCGTATTTTCCACCGGGCATAGAAGTCAACTATCCGTATGACCTGACACCGTTCGTCAAGATTTCCATCGAGGAAGTGGTCAAGACATTATTCGAAGCCATTGTGCTGGTGTTCCTGGTCATGTTCCTGTTCTTGCAAAACTGGCGCGCGACATTGATCCCGACCATTGCAGTGCCTGTGGTGTTGCTGGGCACTTTTGCTGTGATGGCAGTTGCTGGATTCTCTATCAACATTCTCACCATGTTCGGTCTGGTATTGGCGATGGGTCTGCTGGTGGATGACGCGATTGTGGTGGTGGAAAATGTCGAGCGCATCATGCGTGAAGAGCGTTTGCCGCCACTGGAAGCTACGCACAAAGCCATGACACAGATTACCGGCGCGTTGATCGGCGTTGGATTGGTGCTGGTAGCAGTGTTTGTGCCGATGGCATTTCTCAGCGGTTCCAGTGGCGCAATTTATCGCCAGTTCACACTGACCATGGTGGCGGCGATGGTATTATCGGTTCTGGTGGCGCTGATTCTGACACCTGCATTGTGCGCAACAATCCTCAAGCCTTTTTCTGAGGAAGAATATGAACACCGCAGCGGTTTTTTCGGTTGGTTCAACAGAACTTTTGAGCGGCTTGCTGTCAGCTATCGTCACACAGTGGGAAGATTGATTCCCCAACCGCGTAAAATATTTGCAGTGTATGCATTGATTGTTGCTGCAGTGATTTATGTATTCAGCAGTTTGCCAACATCATTCTTGCCCGATGAAGACCAGGGATTTCTGGCGAATGTCGTGATATTGCCTGTGGGCTCTACCAACGAACAGACACTGGCGGTGATGGACAAAATCCGTGACCACTATCTCAATGATGAAAAAGATGTGGTGAAAGAAGTTTTCTATGTGGTCGGATTCAGTTGGGCAGGGCAGGGACAGAATGTCGGGCAGATGTTTACTGCACTGAAGCCGTGGAGTGAACGCAAGGCGGCAGGACAATCGGTACAGGCGATTATTGATCGTGCGATGAAATTTTACGGAACGCTGC
>DATIDQ010000094.1:0-13722 GCA_035456205.1 Pseudomonadales bacterium | reverse complement strand
GTCCAATTTGCGCGTTGCGTTGATCGCCATCACTAAACACGGCGCAAAACAGGTCGGCGCACTCGCACCCGCGCTGCCGAATACGCATGTTCTGGTGTCGCAAAAGGTAGCCGCCGAACTGGGCACTGTGCCGAACACCGTGAATATTTACAGCGGTGCACTGAAAGATGAAATTCCGGCCTTGTTTGAACATTATGATCAACTGGTATTTTTTGTTTCGCTAGGCGCGGTGGTGCGCTTGATCGCACCGTATCTAAAATCCAAAGACGAAGACCCCGGCGTATTGGTAGTCGATGACGCAGGTGATTTTGTGATTCCGGTTTTGTCCGGCCATGTAGGTGGTGCAAATGCCTGCTCGGAACAGCTGGCGGATTTACTCGGCGCCAAAGCGGTGTTGACGACTGCATCCGATGTGGGAAAAACCATTCCTGTCGATATTCTCGGTCGCGGCCTGGGTTGGACACTGGAAGCACCCAAGATCAATGTGACGCGTGTTTCTGCTGACGTGGTTAACGGCGAATTGATCGCTTTTGTGCAGGAAACCGGTTCAAAACATTGGTGGACACGCCCCACGCCACTCCCGGATAACATCCACCTGTTTGCAAAGTTTTCCGACGTGGATTTGCAGAAATATAAATCCGTACTGTGGGTCACGCATGCAGCTGTCGCAGAAAATTTGTGGGCTGATCTGAAAGAACGCCTGATTGTGTATCGCCCACCAGCAGATCAAACGTGACTGTATCCAACATTAAATTAGCAGTTGGCATGGGTTGTGATCGCAATGTGTCATTGGAAACGTTGGAAACAGCGCTGGATCAGGCGCTAACCAGCATTGCAGCCAGCCGTGTAGATATTGTGTGTTTTTCCAGCATCGACAAAAAAAACGATGAAGTTTCCTTGTTGCAGCTGGCGAAAAAAGAAAAGAAGCCTCTGCAATTTTTTACTGCAGAGGAATTGAAACAGGTACCGGTTCCAAACCCATCGGCAACGGTACAAAAATACATGGGCACACCTGCTGTGTCTGAAGCAGCGGCCTTGCTGGCAGCTAACGCCGGCATGCAGGATTTGCTGGTAGAAAAACACAAACATCTCGGCAGCGATGGCAAGAACGCCACCGTGTCGATAGCGAGGATGGAAAGATGAGTATTGATAGCAAAAAAACCGGAAAAATATTTCTTGTCGGCCTGGGGCCGGGCAACGAAGCCAATATGACAGCGCGTGCGCGTGAAGCGATTGCGCAAGCCGATACCATTATCGGTTACACCACTTACATCAAACTAGTGGCGGATCTGATTGATGGAAAAGAAGTGATTCGCAAAGGTATGACTGAAGAACTGGATCGCTGCCATGAAGCATTGGGGCGAGCACGCGAAGGAAAAGTTGTCGCGCTGGTTTCATCTGGTGACAGCGGCGTGTACGGTATGGCTGGTCCTACTTACGAAGTACTTCTGGAAAGTGGTTGGAAACCAGATGATGGCGTTGATGTAGAAGTGGTCCCCGGCAGTTCCGCAATTAATAGTTGTGCGGCATTGGTGGGCGCACCGCTGACACACGACGCTTGCACCATTTCATTATCGGATTTGTTAACGCCGTGGCCAACGATTATGCGTCGCATTGAATCTGCTGCACGCGCCGATTTTGTCGTGGCCTTATACAACCCGAAGAGCGGTCGCCGCACCGGACAAATTGTGGAAGCACAGCGCATTCTGTTGCAATACCGCCGCGCCGATACGCCTGTTGCCTTGGTAAAATCTGCGTATCGGCGTCGCCAGAATATTGAATTAACCACGCTGGATAAAATGGCCGACAGTGATATCGGCATGTTGACCACCGTGCTAGTCGGCAACAGCAACACCTTTGTGCGCGAAGGTTTGATGGTGACACCTCGTGGCTATGCAAATAAATACACTACTGCTATCGGCAGTGATTCTGTGCGCGAAGGCGAACAATCCGGCCGTTCATTGACGATGGGATTGGTAGGCTGGAAAGCCTGCGCACGTAAATGGCTACGGGAAAATCCTTGGGAAAATTTGCGGGATGCGGCGTTATATTTTGATATGCCCATCGGTGAACTATTAGCAGCTGTTTCCATACAGGCAGAGGATGAAGAAAAATGCTCCTGGCACAGCGTGCAGATTGATCGCACGAATATACCTGAAAATCCTGCTGGCGAACTGGCATTGGCTCTCGCTGCCAGCTGGGGAAAACTGCGTGCCGTGGTACGACAGGATAGCGGCGCCATTGCCGAGTTATTATTCACTAATCCTGTTTTTTCCTCCAAAGGTGAATGGCTGAATCTGATCACCGATGTATTTCATTTGCATGTGCATTGGGGCAAGGTTGAAAAAATGTGGGTAGCCGGACACAACGACCAATTGCATGGCCTGTATTGTGTGGATGCCAAAGGATATTTGATCTGTTCTTTTCTGGCTTGCGAAAAACAGGCGTACTCTCCACAACAGCTGGCAGAAAAAATCGCACTAGCGGCAACAGCGACTGAAATCGAAGATTATGCCGAGGAAAGCAATGATGAGTGATCTGATTGCTAAAGATTCTTTATTAAATCTGGAGAAACCCAAGCTCGGTGAATACAAACGCCATATTATTGTGTGCACCGGCCCACGCTGCACCGCGGATGGCGAATCGCAATCTCTGTTCGATAGCCTCGGTGAAAAATTCAAAGCTGCCGGTATTGATAGCGGCGCACTACGAGTAAAAAGAACGCGCGCATATTGTTTTGCTACCTGCAAATCCGGCCCCGTCATGGCCGTGCAACCGGATGGTGTGTGGTACTACAATGTCACCGATGCCAATATGGACAGGATCATCAGCGAACATTTTGTCGGCGGCGTACCGGTTGAAGACCTGATCTATCACCGCGCCAATTAAGTGAGAAACACCATGGCTGTATCTGATACATCACAAAAACAAGGCGTCGTCTGGCTGGTAGGTGCCGGGCCGGGAGATCCGGATCTGCTCACTGTCAAAGCCTTGCGTTTGATCCAGCAGGCAGACGTCGTGATCCATGATCGCCTGGTGTCACAACCGATTATGGATTTGATTCCTGCAACCACGCGCCGCATTTATGTCGGCAAGGCGCGCAGTGATCACGCCGTACCACAGGAAGATATCAATCAATTACTCGTCACCGAGGCGCGTGCCGGCAATAAAGTGTTGCGTTTGAAAGGTGGCGATCCGTTTATTTTTGGTCGCGGTGGCGAAGAACTGGAATTGCTTTCTGAAGCCCATGTTGCGTTTGAAGTGATACCCGGTATCACAGCTGCCAGTGGCTGTGCCGCTTACGGCGGTATTCCACTCACGCATCGTGATTATGCACAATCGGTGCGATTTATTACCGGTCATTTGAAAAATGATGGTGTGAATTTGCACTGGCCAGAATTGATGGATCCGACGCAAACGCTGGTGTTTTATATGGGGCTTGTCGGGTTGCAAGCTATTTGCGAACAATTGATTGCGCACGGTCGCGACCCACACACACCGGTTGCCTTGATTGAAAAAGGCACCACACCTGAGCAGCGCACTATCATTGCTACACTCGCCACTATCAGCGAACGCGTACAGGCTGAAAAAGTCAGCGCGCCGACACTGACGATTATTGGCGACGTAGTAAAACTGCATGAAAAACTGAAGTGGCGATAAAATAAAGTGGTGGTTATTGCTATTACACCATTGCTAGCATTGCTGCTGGATAAACTGCTTGGCGAACCACAACGTGCACACCCATTGATATTTCTTGGAAAATGCATCACTGCTGTTGAAAAAAAATATTATGGTACTGCTAATTTGTATTTTTCCAAGCGCCAATGGCGAGGCTTTTTATCCGTCTGCGCCCTGATTCTTCCAACAGTCACTCTTGCAACCTTACTAGTAAATATTCCCTACATCGGCGGCATTTTCTCTATAGCGATACTGTACTACTGCCTTGGTTTACAGAGCTTGCATGAACATGCACGTGCAGTGGCTGCGCCACTATTGGCTAGCGACATGGATGCAGCACGCAAAAAAGTGGGCTGGATTGTCAGTCGCGAAACAAAAGACATGGGCGAAACACAGATTATTCGCGCCACCATTGAATCCGTACTGGAAAATGGTAACGATGCAGTATTCGCCACTTTATTCTGGTTTTTTTTGCTCGGCGCACCGGGTGCAGTGCTGTTACGCACTGCCAACACACTGGATGCCATGTGGGGGTACAAAACAGAACGCTATCTGCACTTCGGGCGTTTTGCTGCAAAACTGGATGACGCTCTGAACTGGATTCCAGCACGGCTTACCGCCATCACTTTTGCATTATTTGGCAATACGAAACGCGCATTGCACTGCTGGCAAACACAAGCGCATTTTTGCAGTAGCCCCAATGGCGGCCCGGTAATGGCCGCCGGTGCCGGTAGTTTGCAAATATCACTGGGTGGTGGTGCCGTGTATCACGGTGTGTGGCAAGAAAAAATTATTCTGGGCGAAGGTTCTGAACCACAGGCACAAGATATTGAACGCGCTTTGCAATTGGTGCGGTACAGTGCATGGTGTTGGGTTACGGTGTATGCACTGGCAGGAATTTTTCTTCATGCTTGAACATGGCGGAAAGTTACGCGCTGCTGCGAGGCAATACAACATTCCTGTCGATGACTGGCTGGACTTATCCGCTGCTATCAATCCATCCCCTTATCCGGTTGGCAATATTCCCGCAACCATCTGGCAACGCCTGCCAGAAGATGATGACGAACTGGAATACATTGCTGCACAATATTATGGCACCGATACGCTATTGCCCATTGCAGGATCGCAAGCAGCGATACAAGCACTCCCCGCGCTGATAGGTTCAACGCTGCGCGTTGGTATTTTGCACCCAACCTACAACGAACATCCGCATGCATGGAAAAAATCCGGTTGTGATATTTTCTTTCTACACCCTGAACATATCGATAAAAAAATTGATCAGCTCGATGTGTTACTGGTCGTCAATCCCAACAATCCCACGGGACATGTTTTTTCTGCTGAAAAATTATTACTGTGGCACAAAATACTGAGAGAAAAAAATGGTTGGCTGGTTGTTGATGAAGCGTTTATTGATGCAGATCCACAACACAGCGTTGCCAGCCGTGCACATCAACATGGATTGATTGTATTGCGCTCACTCGGGAAATTTTTTGGGCTGGCCGGGGCTCGAGTCGGATTTGTCTTTGCAGAGAAAAACCTGCTGGCTGCATTACACGAAACACTGGGGCCATGGACAATCAGCCGCCCATCCAGACTGGCAGCCATTCGTGCATTACAAGATACCCAATGGCAGCGCGCCCAATGCGCAGCTCTCTCTGATCGCAGCACGCGATTGGCGCAATTACTCACACAACACCATCTGACTCCCACTGGCGGTTGTGCATTGTTCCAGTGGATCTGCACGCCGCACGCCCAGCCCATACACCAACATCTGGCACAACAGGGCATTCTGACCCGGGTGTACGACACCCCATCCAGTATCCGGTTTGGCCTACCCGACAAGGAGGCAGAGTGGCAACGACTGGGTACAGCCTTGCAGCTTGTCTCTTTATGACTATCCCGTTACAGTGCGCCCGCTGTAACAGGTCCCGTAAGCCATTTTGGCTATAGGGTTAAATGGGAAGTCCGGTGGCCATCTTCTGATGTATCCCGGCGCTGCCCCCGCAACGGTAAACAAGTAAAAGCTGGCAATACGTCACTGTGCGCAAGCATGGGAAGGCGCCAGCCCGGTTGGTAACAACATCCAGTTGAACCGACCACTTGTGAGCCCGGAGACCGGCCTGTGCACACTGGGAATCAGATTCCCGTTAGCTACGATGAGCGGAGGGCTTCATCCGGCTGGTGTATGCAAGGTTGCCACACCTGTTCGCGTATTTCCCTCCTCAATCGCATTCACACACTGTGTTAACACAATGCATTGAGGTCCATATGAAACACTTGATTACGAAAAATCTGCCGCTAGCTGTTGCGCTGGCAAGCAGTATCTCTGCATCAGTTTTTGCTGATGACACCACCACTAACAAAACTGACGACAATGTCATGAATACGGTGGTTGTTACCGCTTCGCGCACTGAACAAAAATTATCTGACACACTGGATACCACCACCGTGATCAGCCGCGATGATATAGAGCGCATCCAACCACGCGACTTTACTGATTTACTGCGCCGTGAAGTGGGCATTGATTACGCTCGCACTGGTGGCAAAGGCGCTACCAGCAGTTTGTTTGTACGCGGCACCAATGCCAACCAGGTGGTTATTCTGGTCGATGGCGCGCGCATGAATACCACCAGCAACGGCGCTGCATCATTGGAATTTCTGGATCTGGAAAATGTTGATCACATTGAAATCGTGCGCGGCCCTTCTTCATCACTCTACGGCAATGATGCCATTGGTGGCGTGATCCAGATTTTTACCCGCAAAGGAAAAGGGGAACCCTCTACTACGGTGAAAACCGGTTATGGCAGTAATGCAGAATCCATCAATGCGATTAACAGTGGTGGCGAGATTAATAACACGCATTACAACGTAGCAACCAGCTATGAAAGTACAAACGGCATCAATAACACCAATAAAGATAATTTAGCCTATGACCCGGATCATGATGGTTATCGCAATAGCAATGTCTCGGCATCTTTAGGGCACGATTTTGATGGCGGCCATGAAGTGGGTATGACTTTCAGTAAAAATAAAGGCCAGTCAGAATTTGATGTCGGTGAACTGGATTTCGATACACAAGTTCTGACCGGCTATGGCAAATGGCAAGTGCGCGATAACCTGGATACAAAATTGACGCTCACCAATGTGTTTGATAAACAGGATACGCCCGCGTTCAGCAGTTACTACAACACACATCGCAACACGGCTCTTTCACAAACGAACTGGCAAGCAACAGATGTCCATTTACTGACTGCAGGTGCTGAATATACCGATGAATCACTCGATACTGATCAGGGATACACCAATGACTCACGCTACAGCCGCGGCCTGTTCCTGCAGGATCAGATGAATCTTGGCAGAAACTCCCTGAAACTCGGTGCCAGAAACGATGACAGCTCGCAATACAGCACCGAAAACACATGGAATGCGGCGTATGGTTTTGATTTGACCAACAACTTGAAACTGTTTGCCAATTACGGCACAGCATTCAAAGCACCATCATTCAATGACCTGTATTTTCCATATATCAACTACTGTTCTGCATTCGGATCGATCTGCGCATCTACCGGCAACCCGAACCTGGATCCGGAAAAATCCCGCACTGGCGAAATCGGTCTGAAATTCCAGCAAAACAGCGCTTACTGGAGTGCCAGTGTCTATGAAAGCAAAATCGATGATCTGATTGTATGGATGCCTACTTTTGGCCCCGGCCCATTTGATAGCACCTGGGCACCAGATAATATCAACAATGCCAAAATTCAGGGACTCGATATCACTGCCGGCATTGCTATTGATGAATGGCGTTTTGCTGCACACGCCAGCATGCTGAACCCGGTTGATGAAGACACCGGCAAACGCCTGATACGCCGCAGCAAACGTTTCATGGGTGTTGATATTGATCGCGAGATCGGTGAATCATTTTCCGTGGGCGCAAGCTGGAATGCCCAGGGCGGACGCACCGATCAAGGCAATGAGTACGATAGCGGTTTTAATACAGTTGATCTGCGCAGTAGTTATGTGCCGATGAAAGATCTGAAGCTGTCGTTTTCTGTCAACAATGTATTTGATACTGATTACACCGTTGCGTATGGTTACGAAACACCTGGTGTCAATGCCATGTTGACTGCCGCATACACATTTTAATAAACCATCGTTTTTGACAGACATAAAAAAGGGGCTCTCGCCCCTTTTTTATTCCATGAAAGTTTTATTCCATGAAAACATCTATCACTGAATGCTAGCACCCAGAGCAGCAACCTGATGTGCACCTGTTTCGAGATTGGATGTAGCAACAACATCACCCACCATATCCCGACCAACCATCTTGTCACCTTGCATCTGCAAATTCATGAAGTGAACATTACCATTGGCCTCAACCACCTGGATATCCACCGAGCCATCTTCTTTCAGGGTTGAAATGGCATAGCTGCCATCCTTGCCGTCAACGCGTTTCTGGTCGCCCGCTTTAGCCATCGGGTTATCACCTGTCCAGAACTCGACAGAGTTGATAATGATCGCATCAAGCAAAGTAGCAACCGCGTACACAGGAATAATCACCAGACCCAGAAACAAAGCTTCCTGCGCCACTTTGTTATGACTGAAAGACTTGTTCCATCTATAAACGCCGCGCGTCGCTTCAAAACTGCCAAAGCAGCCGGACAACATCAACACCAGTGCGCAAGAGATAATTTTTTTGTACATGGCCAGTTCCTTTTAGGGTGTATGGAGCTCTGATAATAGTAGGAAGCTGGCACTCCGGCAAGCAGGCCATCTAAAGACCAGACTATTGACCCGCACCCGCTGTATTATCCAGCAAACTTCGCGTTGCACGCTCAACAAATGCCGCCAACGTTTTTGCCATGCCTTCATTCTGTTTTTTATCATCTAGCGGCGTAGCAGCGCCAGGAGTTACCGCATACTGATACAACTGGGAAGGTGAATTAGGGCGCTTGACCACAATGCGATCATCGTGGATAAAGCCGACGATCTCGTCATTGCCCGACGGTTTGATCAAACCAAATCCCGGATCATTTTCAAGCGACAGTACATCGCGCCCCCAACACTGGTGCACAAAAGGCTCGCCCAATATTCCCATTACGGTTGGTGCAATATCGATCTGGGTAGCAACACGCTCGGTTGTAGTCCCGAATTTTTGCTGGATACCCGGTGCAATAACCAATAGCGGCACACGAAAACGCAGCAAATCAATATCTGTCACCTGATTGTTGGTACCAAAACCGTGATCGCCTACCAGAACAAAAACAGTGTTTTTATAGTACGGTTCTTTTTCAATTTTCTGAAAGAACCGCCCGAGCGCCCAGTCTGCATACTTCATGGCCGTCAAGTGCTCGTTAAACTGCCCCATATTAGTGACTGGATCAACTGGCAGCGGCGTTGGCATCGCATAGGGCGTGTGATTGGATAATGTTTGCAGCATGGCAAAAAAAGGTTTGTCTTGCGGGAACGCAGCCAATTCCGTGACAGCGCGATCAAACATATCCTGATCTGATACACCCCAGGTCGGGTTTACAAATACAGGATTCACAAATTCGTCGCGACCAATAAAACGCGTCATGCCTTGATTGCGAAAAAAACCTTCCTGATTGTCCCAGGAAAACGAACCGTTATAGACGTAGACATTCTGGTAACCTGCCCGCTGCAATAACAATGGCAAGCCGGAAAACTTGTGCGTGCCTTCCGGTTCCTGCATCAGGTATTCATAGCCAGGCAGGTTAGGAAAACAAGCCAGTGTTGCAAACATTCCTTGATGCGTATGCGTACCATTCGAGAAGAAACGTTTGAACAACAAACCCTGTTTTGCAATACGATCAAATTCTGGCGTAATACCAAAATCATTTCCCAGTGCGCCGGTAAATGCACCTGAAAAACTCTCCATCAGGATCACAACAACATTCAGTTTTTTTCCATCCGGATCGACAGGTAATGAAGCGCCAGTATGGCGGCGCAGAAAAGGATGTTCATCGCCGCCCAACAATTCATCTTGCGGCGTCAATAGCCATTTTTTTGTTATCTCTGTTGCCTGCTCAATGGGCATGGCACTGAGCCAGAAATTCTTGTTGGTCTTGCCATTGCCTTTATTGGCGGCTTTATACAGTGTAAAAATTCCATTCAACCCAAGATGATTGGCAAACAGATTCTGGCTATGAAAAGCGTCACCCCAACGCAATGGCGGCCCTTGTCGCAAAGTGCCGCGCGCGCCAATCACAAGCAGCGGCAGTACAAGCAGCATTGTCAGCACACGCATCCAGATAGAGATTCGGTATGTTTTTGGCAAATAGTGCTTGGCTAGCACACACGCAACATGATCAACCAACAAATAGAAGCGATACATCAGCCAGGAAAAAAACACCCAAAGCATGAGATAGCGAAATACAGGGAATCCATTCCACAGCATGCTGATGACTGTGCGAGGATCTTGCCGGATATATTCAAACACCAGACTATTCAGGCGTTGATGAAACTCCCGATAGAAATCCAGCTCGGCAATACAGAAAAAAATGGATAACGACGACGCGAGTGCCAGCCACATCACCAGCGATTTTCGCAGCTTGATTGATTCCGGAAACAAAAAACCTGTTAGCAATGGCAGTGAAAATATACACACCACCATCAAATCAAAGCGCAAACCGATCAGAAAACTCGTCAGAACTTCCTCACGGGATATAGTGCTGGCCAGATCCACGTTATACCAATACAGGCCAGTCCTGCAGAGCGTGAACATCATCATCACCGCCAACAAGGAAAGCAGCATGAAAATCACATGTCCGGCCAGTGTGTGCCTATCTGCGTGGAGGTAATCAGGATGCGGTTTCATTGATCTTCCTGTGCAATGCCATTCGGCATTCTATAAATTTACATGTGAATTTTTTGTCAATTGAATCCGCAGAAATTTACTTCAGGTTCTCCTGACAGAAGTCAGTAATGACCTGGCGAATCTTGCGTTCAAACATCGAGAGCATCATGCTCAACTTGATTTCAATATCCACTTGATGCGGACGCAGCGTCAATGTGCCACTGGCGCCACTGCGATGAAACTCAACCTGACTGCCATCCCACACGCTGGTAATCTGGTATTCCTTATGCAGTTCATCTGTCAGGCGATGCAGCACTTCGCGTACTGCACGTTCCGATTGTGTGTGTTGATGCTGGATTGATATTCTAGCCATCGGCTTACTTGCTCACTTTGCTTTATTTGCTCATCTTAAAATCATTTTTGAGCTTTTTAGGCACCATGACTTTCTTCAGGCGCGTGTACTGTGGAATACCATTTTTATAAGGCGGGTAATCTTCACCCTGTATCAATGGACTCAGATATTCACGGCACGCCTCGGTAATGCCATAGCCATCTTTACTGATGAAATCACGCGGCATTTTTTTCTCGACATTGGCCACTTTCGCCAACGGTGCTTCAGTAATGGTCCAGGAATATTTTTTACCTTTACCGCGTGTAATCGCAGGCATCACTGCATTTTTTCCAGCCAGCGCCATTTCAACGGCGGCTTTACCTACTGCATACGCCTGCTCAACATCTGTGGCTGACGCGATGTGACGCGCAGCACGCTGCAAATAATCCGCCAATGCCCAGTGGTATTTATAACCGAGTTCATCTTTCACCAGTTGCGCCAACGTAGGCGCAACACCGCCAAGTTGTTTATGGCCAAATGCATCCACGGTGCCGGCATCAGCAAGAAAAGCACCATCTTTGTATTGCGCACCTTCACTGGCAACAATCACGCAGTAACCGTTTTTCTGCACGGTTTCTTTTACGCGTTTCAGGAATTTGGCTTTATCAAAAGCGACTTCGGGGAAAATGATAATGTGTGGTGCATCGCCATCCTGCTCTGCAGCCAAACCACCCGCGGCGGCAATCCAACCCGCATGGCGCCCCATCACTTCCAGAATAAAAACTTTGGTAGAGGTCTCGCACATGGAAGCGACATCCAATGCGGCTTCTTTTGTCGATATCGCCACATATTTAGCCACCGAACCAAAACCGGGGCTGTTATCCGTGATTGGCAAATCGTTATCCACTGTTTTGGGGACATGAATTGCTTGTATCGGATAACCCATGGTCTCTGACAATTGAGAAATTTTCAGGCAAGTGTCGGCAGAGTCGCCGCCGCCGTTGTAAAAGAAATAACCGATGTTGTGCGCACGAAATACCTCGATCAAACGTTCATATTCTGCACGGTGTTGATCAACACCTTTCAGCTTGTAACGGCAAGAACCAAACGCGCCGGAGGGCGTGTGTTTCAATGCGCTGATGGTCTGCGCGCTTTCCTTGCTGGTGTCGATCAACTCTTCACGCAGCGCACCGATAATGCCGTTACTGCCCGCATACACCTTGCCAATCTTGTCGCTATGCGCGCGGCAGGTTTCAATCACCCCGGCAGCAGAAGCGTTGATAACAGCAGTGACGCCGCCAGACTGGGCATAAAAAGCATTTTTCTTGGCCATGCAAAGATCCTGAGAGGGTGGGAACAGGCGGCCATGATAGCCGTCTGCCGCTGGCAACGGGAGGCCAAACCGGCGAAAATAGCCACCCTGATTACCGACCGCTTTCCTGGAGCCTCCCGTGGATTTTGAGTTCAGCACCGACCAGCAGCAATTCATCAACGACGTCCGCGCTTTTCTGGCCGAAGAAGCCAAAAAGCCTTATGCCGACGAGGTGATGAGTCCGAACCGCGAAGCGGACTCCATGCTGACCGACAGTCCTGAGCGCCGTGAATTCAACAAACAGTTAGCCAAGAAACGCTACCTCGGCATGAGCTGGCCGGTAGAGTACGGCGGCCAGGCCAAAGAGGGCATTTTTGAATACCTCGTCAACGAAGAGCTGGCCTCGGTCGGCGCCCCCCTGATCGGCAAGGGCGTAGGCTGCGTAGGCAAGACCTTGATCCGCCATGGTTCAGCCAAACAGAAAGCCGAGTTCCTGCCGCAGATTCTCAATGCCGACATCGAATTCTGCCTCGGTTATTCCGAACCGGGCGCCGGCTCTGATCTGGCCTCACTAAAACTGAAAGCCGAAAAAATTGATGGCGGCTGGAAGGTTAACGGCCAGAAAATTTTCAACACCTCCGCACACTTTGCCGACTGGTACTGGCTCGCGGCCCGCACTGATTTTGAAGTGGCAAAGCACAAGGGCATTTCACTGTTCCTGATTCCGATGAACTCGGCTGGCATCACCGTGCGCGAAATCAAGACCATGGGCGACCATCGCACCAATGAAGTATTTTTTGATGATGTATTCATTCCCGATGATGCGCTGGTCGGCGAGCTGAACAAGGGTTGGGTTTATATTTGTGAGGCACTGGATTATGAGCGCTTCACCCTCTATACCGTCGGCCCACTACAGAAAAAGTTTGATGTTTTTGTCGAAATGATCAAAAACGAAACTCGCGATGGCCAGCCACTGAAAAATGACCCTTACGTGCGCAAAATTGTTGCGCAGCTGTCTACCGATCTGGAAACCACTATCATGTTGCAGCGCCGCGTGATTGCCGCCGCCGTCAAAGGTGGCGTGCCAACGGTAGAAGCAGCGATGTGCAAACTCTATAGCACCCAACTCGGTCAACGTCTCGCCAATGCAGCGCTGGAGATTCTTGGCCCATCCGGCATGTTGCACGAAGGCGTTGAACATGCGCCTCTTGATGGAAAGTGGGAGCATTCACTGCGCGCCACTGCACTCGACACTATCGGTGGCGGTACATCCGAGGTGCAAAAAAACATTATCGCGCGGCGCGGGCTCGAATTGCCATTGGTCATGTAACGGTGTCTGACCTTCCACAACAAATTCAGGACTGGATTGGCAAAGTTGTCGTCATTGACGATGCAGAAGTCGCAGTTGACCAGAGCCAGATTGAAAACTTCTGTTCCGCTGTAGAAGATGGCAACCCGTTGTACTGGAATGATGGCATTTCACCACCCGGTATGTTGAGCGCGTATAACCGCCCCCATCCATGGACGCCGTCACGCGGCGATACACCGGTAAACCGTCCGCTGGAATTACATTTCCGCGTAAAAGAT
>DATIDQ010000093.1:0-7805 GCA_035456205.1 Pseudomonadales bacterium | reverse complement strand
ATTTGTCCTGAAAAAAACATTGGCCTTGCGGGCCGGCGATCCAGGCGCGGTTGACATAATGTTTGGGTGCAATCGCAAATGGAAATGTGGGTGCAACAATCCAGCAATTATTTTTTTGTGCGAGTTGGCAAAACAAGGCGGAATAGCTTTCTGAAAATTGCTGCATGCCTGCCAATTGCGCATCCAGTGTCTGGCGTTCCTTTTCCGGCAGGGCGGCGACCAACCCCATGCTGCCGTATTCTGCAAATACCAGTAAATCTGCATGCGCAGCCGTGCGGACTTGTTGTTCGGTGAGTGTCGCAAAATCCTGCCAGCAACTGGCGGCTTGTATCGCGTGCTGAGCAGCGGCGACGATAATCTTGCTCATGTGCTATTCCATTTTTTCAACCAGAACACCATCGGTTTCTCTGTGGTTGCGGTCTGGTCGATGTCTTTCCAGGCGTATGCCGTGCGCATGGTCGCCTGTTTCGTGTAGCCGCGCTGTTGCCAGAACTGGTCCAGCGGTGTGTAGTCGGCCGGTTTCAAGGGATGGTTGTCCGGTCTTTCCACGGCGCAGAATGCAGTGACCGTCTTGCCGAGTGAACGGGCGAATTTTTCGCGTTCGTCGAAAAAGCGATGGCCGATGCCGTGCCCGCGATAACCGCGCTGCAGCACCGATTCGCCGAAATAGAACACGCTGTCGAGCGCAATGCCCTGCGCAATGAACGGTGTCTGGAATTCGGCTTCGGCATCCGTGAGCGGAAGGCCGGTGGAGGCGCCGACGACACGGTTGCCATCCAGCGCCAGCACGAACAGGCTGCCCGGCGATTGCGCGTACGTCATCAGGTAACGGCGCTCGTAATCCAGCTCGCCGTCGTACAGGTAGGGAAAATCCCGGAATACTTCAGTGCGCAGTGTGGCCACCGCATTCAGCCAGGGTTTTACCCGGGCGCCGGATACAGTCTGTATTTCTATCTGTATTTTTATGGTCATACGCGTTTTCCATCCAGTGAGTTACCACTGTAGCTAATCTCCCCTGATACGGGAACTGCCGCGCCTGCGACAGATATCGTGTTGGCGGTATACCTCGGGGTTGGTACTGTACCGTCCTGATTTTTTGAGGTAAGACCATGAATATGTCTACTGCTGCCGTTGCCGATTACACGCAGGCACCCAACACAACGCCCCGGGACTTGCGCCACATTCCCGGTTTTAACGGCTTGCCTTTTGCGGGGCGCCTGCCGTGGATGATCAAGGATTTCAACGGTGCCATTCGTGAGCATTACGAAAAGTTTGGTGAAGTGTCCTACCTGAACATGGGTGTGGTGAAAGGTTTGCTGGTGCTTGGGCCTGAGAACTACAAACAGGTTTATCTGGATATGGACCGCAACTTTTCCGCCAAGATGGGTTACATGACATCGTTGGGCGATTTCTATCGCCGCGGTTTGTTGATGCGCGATTTTGAAGAGCATCGCTATCAGCGCCGCGTATTCCAGGCGGCATTCAAGAACGATGCGATGCGCGGTTATCTGCACATGATGAACCCGATCATCCAGCGTCATATTGCTGGTTGGGACCAACGGGCGAATTTCAAATTTTTTGAAGGCATAAAAGAAACCTTGCTGGATGTCGCTTCCAAGGTGTTCTTCGGGATTGATGATCTCGGCACCGATGCAAAAAAACTGAACAAGGCATTAACCGATATTGCCGAGAAAGGCATGATGGGTTTGATCAAGCGTGATATTCCCGGTCTGAAATATCACCAGGGGATGAACGGCAAGCGTTATGCCGACGGTTATATCGGCAAGTTGATCCCCGAGCGTCGCCAGGGTGACGGTCAGGATTTCATGTCTTATGTTGTGAAAGAAAAAGATGACCAGGGAAATTATTTTCCTGATATCGATCTGATCGAGCATTTAACGTTCCTGATGTTTGCTGCGCACGACACCACCACCAGCGCCCTGTCGCATCTGGTGATGTTGCTCGGCCAGAACCCTGAGTGGCAGGAGCGTTTGCGCAAAGAAGCCATGTCCATCGACAAGGAGTTTATTGACTGGGACGATCTGGAAAAATTGCCGGATATGAATAACGCGTTCCTTGAAGGGTTGCGCTTGTACCCGTCGGTATCCGTGATGACACGTCGCACGATTCGTCCGTGCAAGATTGGCGGCCACGATGTGCCTGCCAACACGGTGTTATTCCTGACGCCGCAGTTCAATCACACCATGAAAGAATACTGGGATGAACCGACGAAGTTTGATCCGGATCGCTGGACGGGTGATCGTCAGGAGCAGAAGCGTCATCCGTTCCAGTTTGTCGGTTTCGGTGGCGGTGCGCACAAATGTATCGGTATGCATTTCGCGCAGATGAATGCGAAATCTTTTATGTTCCAGTTCCTGCGCACCTACCGTTTTGAAACCAGGCCGGGGTATCAGCCATGGATGCAGGTGATCCCGATGCCGCGACCTGGTGACATGTTGCCGTTGAAGCTGACCCGTCTGTAAGCCGGCTGGCTTCGCAGCCATCCAGCTCGCATAATGGCCTCCTGTTGATCCTCGGCAGGGGGCTTTTTTATGGCAGAACATTCTTCCGCAACACAGGCTGCATCCGGGCATGGATTGTCCGAAAATGGCTCGTCCAGAAATAGATTGTTGCTGCGCTGGTTGCGCGGTGCGTGGCTGGGCTGGATTGCATTGATTGCATTGCTGTTCGTTATGACACAAGTGGTAACGCCGCGTGTCAGCCAGTTTATGGATTACTGGTATGACATGCCGGCCGGTTCCCCTTATGCAGAGCAAGCGGAGGTATTGCGTCAATCCCGTGAGCAACAAGTGATCCGGCGCGCATGGATGATCGGCGCTGCGCCAGTGGCGGTGTTGTTCTTGCTGCCGTTATTTTTTGCTGTTTTTAGCCGCGAGAAAGCAGCTGGAGAAGAGGTGGCCGGGTTGAGTGACGGCTTTGATTACACGCCTGATACCACGCAAAAATATTCAGTCGAAAAAACCATTATCCGCAGTGCCGAACAAACATTAGTGCGAGGCTCTGCAGTGCCAGCGGGTGGTGCAAAATCTTCACTGGAAGGTGATGGTGCGGTGTATATCGGTCACGGCGGCCGTTATCGCATTGATCGCTTGCTGGCCAGTGGCGGCATGGGTTCCGTGCATAAAGGTTATGACAAAACCTTGCAGCGGGATGTGGCTATCAAGGAACTGGATGTCAATCTGTCGAATGATCAGGAGCAAACCGACAGGTTTCGGCAGGAAGCATTGGCACTGGCTGGATTGGCGCATCCTTACATTGTGCCGGTGTACGATTTGCTGGAAGACAATGCGCGTTTCTGGATTGTGATGGAGTTGTTGCCGGGTGGAGATCTTGAGGATCGTATCGATACGAATCCGCCCACTGTAAAAATTGCCGCCAATATTGTTCGTGCAATCGCTGAAGGGCTGGCATTCGCGCACAACAAGGGAATTATTCACCGGGATATCAAGCCGATGAATATTTTGTTTAATGCTGACGGCATTCCAAAATTGGTGGATTTCGGTATTGCCAAGCTGGTGCAATCACAAAAATCGGTTGTGCAGACACGGGAAGGTCTGTCGCTGGGCTCACCCACCTATATGAGCCCGGAGCAGGTTAAAGGTAAAAAAGATATTGATAAGCGCGCAGATATTTATGCGCTGGGCGTTACGCTGTACAAAATGTTAACCGGCGTTGCGCCGTTTACCGGTGATGCGGAAGAGGTGATGAGACAGCATATGTTCGAGACACCTGTGCCGCCAAGCGAATTGAATAATCTGGTTAGCGCCGAGTTCGATGCTATTGTGCTGAAAATGCTGGCAAAAAATCCTGATGACCGTTATCAGTCATTGGAAGAATTTGTTGTTGCCCTTGATGACATGAAAAGAAGCTGACACGTGGATTATTCTGTGGTGTTCAGCGCATAAGGCAATGGTAACAGTGCCACCGGTATTTTTTCTGCTGTGAATAGTGCGTGTTCAATAGCGTCGTGTGTGATCACGGCCAGCCCTTCCCACTGCTCGGGGGCGAAATTTTCTGCCATCACCATGTGGCCGGTTGCCTGCCCTGTATCGTCGTGAAAAACAGCATCATTAGGTAAAGGCGCTGTTCCGTTTCCTGCAATCCGGTACATGCCTTTTTTCAGCGTTCCCCGGTATTGCATACGCGCCACTATTTCCTGGCCGGTGTAACAACCTTTGGTAAAACTGATGCCGTCCAGCCACTGCATATTCAACATCTGTGGAATAAATTCCTCGATGGTCTGTTCACGAACTTCGCCCATGCCATCGCCAATATCCAGCCAGCGCCAGTAGTGGCAATCGGTCACCGTTGTGCTGGCGTTTGCCAGTATTTCCCGGATATTTTTTTCGCGCTCTGCTTTAACAATACAAAGAAAACGTGGCGTGGTTTCATTTACGCAAATCACAGTGCCATTTTCATTTGCGTGCTGTGTGTTTCGTGCAGTGGGTGTCGTGCCAAAAATTGCACTGATCTGTTGCGCGGCCTGCGGGCCGCTGATGCCCAGTTGCAAATAATCATCAGAGGCATTGCGCAGTTTGGCTTTCGAGAAAACAATATATTTTGCCAGAGACTTTTGTAGAGCAGGCAGGATTTGTTTTGGCAGGCAAAACAGATAACTGTTTTCACTGGTCTGCAAAAGACGGAAGCTTGCCACCATGCGTCCCTTGTGCGTGCAGTGCGCGCCAAGGCGTGATTGTTGCAGCGTGATGTCTTGCATATTGCAGGTGATCTGGCCTTGCAGGAATTTGGCGCTATCAATGCCGGTTATTTCCAGTAAGCCATAACCGTTTGCATCATCATCCAATCGGCTCACAACGGTTGTGTCTGCGAGCTGTTTGAAATCATGGGTATTATTTTTGAAATCACTGGTATTGCTGTGGTTATTCATAGGCTCTGCTAAAAAAGATATAATTGACAGCAATTAAACGGCTTTTGAGGGCCGGCCGCAATGCCGAGTGATTCAGTATGTTAAAACACAATTTTCAACGGATACGTTGGCATAGTCGCCGTGGCATGCTGGAGCTGGATCTCATTCTGGTGCCGTTTGCCGAGCAGCATTTTGCATCACTGGATGAAGCGGATCAGGATCGCTACGTAAAATTACTGGAATCGGAAGACCAGGATTTGCTGGCGTGGTTGCTGGAGCACACGGAGCCCGCCGACCCTGATATAAAAATGGTCATACAACTGATAAGGACGCGCCATGGATCGGCCCCGACACAATCACCCTGAAACACTGCAGCTTCGTCTTAAGCCCTCCCGTATTGCACGCTATTACTGTGTTGTCGTTGTGCTTTTATCGTGGCTGGCGATAGGGCTGGCGGATTTATTTTTGCCTGCGCAAGCATTGTTGATGGCGGTGGCGGGTATTTATGGTTGGGTTGCTATCCGGCAGTTGCAAGCGCTGCCGTTTTTGGCGCTGGAATACAGAAACAAAAACTGTTTTGTCTGTGTTGATCATGTCTGGCGCGCGGTTGCGTTGGAACGGAATATTTTTGTGGGTGCGGGAATGATTACCCTGTCTTTTCGGTTGCCGGCAGGCAAAAAAAATCGCGCGGTGTTGTGGCCAGACAGTGCCGATGCTGACAGTTTGCGTCGATTGCGGGCAGTGTTATTAGCTCGATAGAAATAAACGGGCTTAACCGAGGCGAATATCCTGCCCGGCAAAATTGGTGGGCACCAGAATAGTATCGCGCGCAATGGTGCTGACGTTAGGATAATCAATATTGTAATGCAGACCACGGCTTTCGCGTCGCGATAATGCCGAGCGGATAATCAGTTCTGCGACAATCGCCAGATTACGCAGCTCCAGAAAATCACTGCTGACGCGATAGTTGGCATAATATTCCAGTATTTCCCGCTGTAATAATTGCACGCGACTCAATGCGCGTTCCAGTCGCTTGCGGCTGCGCACTATACCCACGTAATCCCACATGAAACGGCGCAATTCATCCCAGTTGTGTGAAATCACGACCGCTTCATCAGAATCAATAACACGCGAAGCGTCCCAGACAGGTGCAGTGGCCGGCGCGTCAACCTTATTCCAGCGTTCACGAATATCACTGGCTGCAGAGCGCGCGTAGACAAAACATTCCAGCAGGGAATTGCTGGCCATGCGATTGGCGCCATGCAGGCCAGTGCAGGATGTTTCACCGATCGCATATAAATTACCGAGATCCGTTTGTCCCTGCTGGTTTACCAACAAGCCGCCGCAGGTATAGTGTGCAGCGGGCACAACGGGAATGGGTTCGCGTGTGATGTCGATGCCGTATTGCAGACAATTTTCATACACGGTGGGAAAATGTTCGCGGATAAATTCTGCCGGTTTATGGCTGATATCCAGCAACACACAATCGATGCCCAGGCGTTTCATTTCATGGTCAATCGCACGTGCCACAATATCGCGCGGCGCCAGTTCCATGCGCTCATCAAAATTTGCCATGAAACGTTCGCCAGATGGCAATTTCAGGTGAGCACCTTCGCCGCGCAGTGCTTCCGTAATCAAAAAAGATTTGGCTTTCGGATGAAACAGGCAGGTGGGATGGAACTGGTTGAATTCCATATTGGCCACGCGACAACCTGCGCGCCATGCCATGGCAATGCCATCGCCGGATGCGCCATCCGGATTGCTGGTGTACAGATACACTTTACTGGCGCCACCCGTGGCCAATACCACAAAGCGTGCATGAAATACTTTGACGCAATTATTATTCTGGTCAAACACATACGCGCCGGTGCAGCGCATTTTTCCGCTGGCCGAATCGGCTTCTACAATCAAATCCACTGCGAGATGATTTTCAAAGACTTCAATATTCGGTTGTTGCAGTGTTTGCTCTATTAACGTGCTGGATACTGCGCGGCCTGTCGCATCGGCGCTGTGAATGATGCGTCGCGCGCTGTGGCCGCCTTCGCGTGTGAGATGAAATTCGGTGCCGCCCGGTTCGCGGGTAAAGTCCACGCCGACATCAATCAACCACTGGATACTGTCGCGGCCGTTTTCCACGGTAAAACGCACGGCATCTTCGTGGCACAAGCCTGCGCCCGCCACCAGTGTGTCCGCAACATGGGCTTCGGTGGTGTCGGTGTCATTCAGTACAGCGGCAATGCCTCCCTGTGCAAACCAGGTGGAGCCGTCCTGCAACCTTCCTTTGCTGAGAACAGCGACTTTACCCTGATTGGCAAGATGCAGCGCCAGTGTCAGGCCTGCTGCGCCGCTGCCGATAACCAGTACATCGTGGCTCAGGTGATCGGAGGGGTTCATCGTCAGAAATACACCACTTGTGGTTTGGCAAAATTTCTCTGTTGCAGCAGTTCACTGATGTTATGCACTTCTGCAGGATCATCCAGAGGGCCGATACGCACTTTGAACAAGCCATCCATGCTGTCGATATTGACGGGTCTTCCGGTCAGTTTGATCAATTGGTCGCGCAGCGCCATGGCGGAATCCTGATTGCGGAATGCACCTGCTTGCAGGTAGGTGCTGCCATTAGGCACAGGCGTTTTTTGTGGCTCTGCAGAACTGGAAGTGGCAAAAGTAGTGGAGGAGTACGTGGTGTTGCTGGATGAGGTTTTTTTGGAGGACCGCGATAGCTTGTCCTGATCCGCTGCGTGGGCGGCTTGCTTGTATGTGGAGGGATCAATGGCTTCGATGCGGACGTTTGTAGTCCCGGTGCCTAACATATCGAGTTTTACAGCCGCCGCGTAGGACAGATCCATAATGCGCTCGGAATGGAAAGGCCCGCGGTCATTGACCCGCACAATGCCGCTGCGGCCATTGGCCAGAT
>DATIDQ010000092.1:0-29900 GCA_035456205.1 Pseudomonadales bacterium | reverse complement strand
CTATTTTGCCTAGTTCCTTCACCCGAGTTCTCTCAAGCGCCTTGGTATTCTCTACCCGACCACCTGTGTCGGTTTGGGGTACGGTTCACTGTTATCTGAAGCTTAGAGGCTTTTCCTGGAAGCATGGCATCAACCACTTCGCGTCACCTCGCAGTGACACTCGTCATCAGCTCTCAGCCTTGGGGTTCCGGATTTACCTAAAACCCCAGCCTACAACCTTAAACAGGGACAACCAACGCCCTGCTGGCCTAGCCTACTCCGTCCCTCCATCGCAATAATAAGAAGTGCAGGAATATTAACCCGCTTCCCATCGACTACGCATTTCTGCCTCGCCTTAGGGGCCGACTCACCCTGTCCCGATTAGCGTTGGACAGGAAACCTTGATCTTCCGGCGGGGAGGTTTTTCACCCCCCTTATCGTTACTCATGTCAGCATTCGCACTTCTGATACCTCCAGCAAACCTCCCGGTTCACCTTCAACGGCTTACAGAACGCTCCTCTACCATGCGTGCAAGCACGCATCCGCAGCTTCGGTTACCAGTTTAGCCCCGTTATATCTTCCGCGCAGGCCGACTCGACTAGTGAGCTATTACGCTTTCTTTAAAGGATGGCTGCTTCTAAGCCAACCTCCTAGCTGTCTATGCCTTCCCACATCGTTTCCCACTTAGCCATGATTGGGGACCTTAGCTGGCGGTCTGGGTTGTTTCCCTTTTCACGACGGACGTTAGCACCCGCCGTGTGCCTCCCGGATAGTACTCACTGGTATTCGGAGTTTGCATGGGGTTGGTAAGTCGCGATGACCCCCTAGCCCAAACAGTGCTCTACCCCCAGTGGTATTCGTCCGAGGCGCTACCTAAATAGCTTTCGAGGAGAACCAGCTATCTCCGAGCTTGATTAGCCTTTCACTCCAAGCCACAGGTCATCCGAATCTTTTTCAACAGATCCCGGTTCGGGCCTCCAGTAAGTGTTACCTCACCTTCACCCTGCCCATGGCTAGATCGCCCGGTTTCGGGTCTACTCCCAGCGACTAGACGCCCTATTAAGACTCGCTTTCGCTACGCCTCCCCTATACGGTTAAGCTTGCCACTGACAGTAAGTCGCTGACCCATTATACAAAAGGTACGCAGTCACACCACGAAGGTGCTCCTACTGCTTGTACGCATACGGTTTCAGGATCTATTTCACTCCGCTCACCGCGGTTCTTTTCGCCTTTCCCTCACGGTACTGGTTCACTATCGGTCAACGAGGAGTATTTAGCCTTGGAGGATGGTCCCCCCATGTTCAGACAGGATAACACGTGTCCCGTCCTACTCGATTTCACATATAAGGCCTTTTCGTGTACGGGACTATCACCCCCTACGGTCGCACTTTCCAGAGCGTTCCACTAAGACCAAACATGCTTAAGGGCTGGTCCCCGTTCGCTCGCCGCTACTAAGGGAATCTCGGTTGATTTCTTTTCCTCAGGGTACTTAGATGTTTCAGTTCCCCTGGTTCGCCTCCTGTACCTATGGATTCAGTACAGGATACCTGCCTTATGACAGGTGGGTTTCCCCATTCAGAGATCTCCGGATCAAAGGTCGGTTGCCACCTCCCCGAAGCTTATCGCAGGCTCCAACGTCTTTCATCGCCTCTCGTTGCCAAGGCATCCACCGTATGCGCTTAGTCGCTTGACCATATAAGACAAACGACTGGACGGAAACGCTTCGACTGTCGCGTTCCCGGTTTACTTCGCCGGATTGCTGTCATTGCACCCATAGGCACAACAACATGCGCTTGTTTCAGCATACTTATTTACTACAGTATCTATCTTTTTAAAGAGCAAACTGGGTAAACCAGAACACAACCATCGCACCGCAATGGCTCTGCCCTGACTTCCGCCAGTGATTTGCAAAATGGTGGAGCTAAACGGGATCGAACCGTTGACCTCCTGCGTGCAAGGCAGGCGCTCTCCCAGCTGAGCTATAGCCCCGTAATAAGTGGTAGGCCAGGGCAGACTCGAACTGCCGACCTCACCCTTATCAGGGGTGCGCTCTAACCAACTGAGCTACAGGCCTGGAAACCAATGCCTGCCAAGTGGCACTGAACGGCCGACTCTGTTTACCCGCGGGCATTCTTTGCAAATCGCTTGCTATCAGACAATGAGTGTGAGTACTTGATCTAGACAGATTCGTTTAAGGAGGTGATCCAGCCGCAGGTTCCCCTACGGCTACCTTGTTACGACTTCACCCCAGTCATCGACCACACCGTGGACGGCGCCCTCCTTGCGGTTAGGCTACCGGCTTCTGGTGCAGTAAACTCCCATGGTGTGACGGGCGGTGTGTACAAGGCCCGGGAACGTATTCACCGCGACATGCTGATTCGCGATTACTAGCGATTCCGACTTCACGGAGTCGAGTTGCAGACTCCGATCCGGACTACGAAACGTTTTGTGGGATTAGCTCCACCTCGCGGTATTGCAACCCTCTGTGCGTTCCATTGTAGTACGTGTGTAGCCCCGGTCGTAAGGGCCATGATGACTTGACGTCGTCCCCACCTTCCTCCGGTTTGTCACCGGCAGTCTCCCTAGAGTGCCCAACTGAATGCTGGCAACTAGGGACAAGGGTTGCGCTCGTTGCGGGACTTAACCCAACATCTCACGACACGAGCTGACGACAGCCATGCAGCACCTGTCTCTGGGCTCCTTGCGGCACCAAGCTATCTCTAGCGAGTTCCCAGGATGTCAAGACCGGGTAAGGTTTTTCGCGTTGCGTCGAATTAAACCACATACTCCACCGCTTGTGCGGGCCCCCGTCAATTCATTTGAGTTTTAACCTTGCGGCCGTACTCCCCAGGCGGTCAACTTATCGCGTTAGCTCCGCCACTGAAGGGACAAGCCCTCCAACGGCTAGTTGACATCGTTTACGGCGTGGACTACCAGGGTATCTAATCCTGTTCGCTACCCACGCTTTCGCGCCTCAGTGTCAGTATCGGTCCAGGGTGTCGCCTTCGCCACTGATGTTCCTTCCTATATCTACGCATTTCACCGCTACACAGGAAATTCCACACCCCTCTACCATACTCTAGCCTGACAGTTCGACATGCAGTTCCCAGGTTGAGCCCGGGGATTTCACATATCGCTTACCAAACCACCTACGCGCGCTTTACGCCCAGTAATTCCGATTAACGCTCGCACCCTTCGTATTACCGCGGCTGCTGGCACGAAGTTTGCCGGTGCTTATTCTGCGGGTAACGTCAATCCCCATGGATATTAGCCATAGAGCCTTCCTCCCCGCTTAAAGTGCTTTACAACCCGAAGGCCTTCTTCACACACGCGGCATGGCTGGATCAGGGTTGCCCCCATTGTCCAATATTCCCCACTGCTGCCTCCCGTAGGAGTCTGGACCGTGTCTCAGTTCCAGTGTGACTGATCATCCTCTCAGACCAGTTACCGATCGTCGCCTTGGTAGGCCTTTACCCCACCAACTAGCTAATCGGACGCAGGCTCATCTAATAGCGCAAGGTCTTGCGATCCCCTGCTTTCTTCCTCAGAACGTATGCGGTATTAGCGTTCCTTTCGAAACGTTATCCCCCACTACTAGGTAGATTCCTACGCGTTACTCACCCGTCCGCCGCTGAATCCGGGAGCAAGCCCCCTTCTTCCGCTCGACTTGCATGTGTTAGGCCTGCCGCCAGCGTTCAATCTGAGCCATGATCAAACTCTTCAGTTTAATCTTTCAACTCTGCCTCAAGAGGCAAGAGCGGCTGATTTCGCAGTTGCCCGCTAACCAGCCAAAAGTCGGCTCAATACTTTATCTACATGTTGCCATGCAGGTATCGCATTGATGTTACTGCCATCAACACAAGTACCCACACGCATTGTCTGATACATTCTTAAACAACCCGCCTGAGGCCTGCTCAGTGCGGACGCGCATTATAGGCAACTGCGCATAGGTTGCAACAAAAAAACACTACTTTTTATATACGACTGCTCAGTTATTAGTAGATTTACGGGTGCGCCAATGCAGCACTGGGCCCGATAGCGCATATAACACCGCAATACTCAACACAGCTAACTCGGTATGCCATACCAGCACAGTGATTATTAATAACACTGCTAACAGATAGATAAACGGCACACGCCCCTTGAAATCAATCCCCTTGAAACTGTAGTAGCGCAAATTGGTAATCATCAGCAAGCCGGTTACTGCTGTCAGTATGGTCAACAGGACAGGTATCAAGCCTGGCTCAATCTTGATATCACTCCCCAGCCACACTGTACCCGCAATCACTGCTGCTGCTGCCGGACTAGCCAAACCAGTGAAATAGCGTTTATCTGCTGTATCAACTTGCGTATTGAAACGCGCCAGCCGCAAAGCGGCACAAGCGCAGTAAAGAAAAGCTGCCGACCAACCAAACTTGCCCACATTCACTAATGCCCAATTAAACATGACAAGGCCTGGCGCCACACCGAATGACACCATGTCGGATAAGCTGTCATATTGCACACCAAACGCACTCTGCGTATTGGTAAGACGCGCAACCCGGCCATCGAGCCCATCAAATATCATGGCAACGAAAATAGCGATAGCTGCATTGTCAAAGCGCCCTTGCATACCCGCAATCACTGCGTAATACCCACAAAACAATGCGACAGTAGTGAACAAGTTCGGCAATAAATAAATGCCTCGATGGCGCACTTTACGACCATCCTCTTCTGCCACTTCCTCGATATGCTCGCCAATAGGCAACACACTGTCGTCACCCTCAATAATTTCCGCCTGATTTTCCTGTTGCTCTGACATGACCTACCTCATAAGAAATAGCATACCGAAAAACAAAACGCGGCCATGGCCGCGCTGTGTTTCCGACATGCCTCAACACATGCAAAAATCAGTTCTTGGCTTTATCAACAATTTTCTGGATCCAAGGCATCATTGAACGCAATTTAGCACCAACAACTTCTATAGGATGCGCAGCATTATTACGGCGATACGCTGTCATTGATGGATAGTTCGTTGCACCTTCTGAAATAAATTTCTTGGCATATTCACCATTCTGGATATCTTTCAATGCCTGACGCATAGCTTTACGCGACTCTTCATTGATCACTTTAGGACCAGTCACATATTCGCCATATTCAGCGTTGTTAGAAATGGAATAGTTCATATTGGCGATACCGCCTTCGTACATCAGATCCACAATCAACTTCAATTCATGCAAACATTCAAAGTAAGCCATTTCAGGCGCATAACCAGCTTCGGTCAACGTTTCGAAACCCATTTTCACCAACTCGACACAGCCACCACAAAGAACTGCTTGTTCGCCGAATAAATCGGTTTCAGTTTCATCTTTGAACGTGGTTTCGATAATACCGGTACGACCACCGCCAATAGCAGAAGCATAAGACAGCGCAACATCCTTAGCCTTACCAGATGCGTCCTGGTAAATCGCTACAAGATCAGGAATACCACCGCCTTTGACGAATTCATTACGCACGGTGTGGCCCGGTGCTTTTGGCGCGATCATGATGACATCCAGATCGGCACGCGGCACAACCTGATTGTAGTGAATGGCAAACCCGTGTGCGAACGCCAATGTTGCGCCCTGCTTCAGATTCGGTTCAATCTCATTTTTGTACAACTGCGACTGAAATTCATCTGGCGTCAAAACCATAATCAAGTCAGCCCACTTGACGGCATCAGGCACAGATTTTACTGCCAGACCGGAAGCTTCCGCTTTTTTAGCGGTTGGCGAACCGGGGCGCAAAGCAACTACAACATCCACACCCGAATCTTTCAGGTTACCAGCATGAGCATGGCCTTGCGAACCAAAACCGATAATGGCGACTTTCTTGCCGCGAATAATGGAAAGGTCAGCGTCTTTGTCGTAGTAAATTTTCATGGTTTACCTCAGTATTTTGGCAACTGCCAGTTGATTTCAATAAAAAACAATTAACAATAATAATTCAGAGTCCCAATACTTTTTCACCGCGCGCAATGCCTGAAACACCGCTGCGCACCACTTCCAGAATAGCCGCATCACCAACCGCTTCCAGAAACGCATCCAACTTGCTGCTGGAGCCGACCAACTGCACGGTATAAATTGTGCTGGTGACATCTACAATCTGACCGCGAAATATATCAACGCAACGTTTGATTTCTGCACGTTGCGTACCACTGGCACGCACCTTGATCAACATGATTTCACGCTCGATATGACTACCTTCTGTCAGATCGACCAGCTTGACCACATCAACCAGTTTATTCAGGTGCTTGGTGATTTGTTCAATAATCTTGTCATCACCAATGGTAGTCAGCGTCAAACGTGACAATGTTGCATCTTCAGTGGGAGCAACCGTCAAGGTTTCAATATTGTAACCACGCTGCGAGAACAAACCAACAACACGAGATAGTGCACCCGGTTCATTTTCCAGCAATACAGAAATGATACGTCTCATCAGGTGCGCTCCGTTTTACTCAACAACATATCTCGCATCGAACCGTTCGGCGCAATTTGCATCGGATATACGTGCTCGGTAGTGTCTACATAAATATCCATAAACACCACGCGATCTTTCATGGAAAAACATTTTTCCATCGCTGCTTCCAGATCTTCATAACGCGTAACTTTCATGCCAACGTGACCATAAGCCTCCATCAGTTTTACAAAATCCGGCAACGACTCCTCATACAGACTTTGTGAGTGACGGCCTTCGTATTGCATATCCTGCCACTGCTTGACCATACCTAGAGCCTGATTATTCAGGTTGATAATTTTTACCGGCAAATGGTATTGCGTACAGGTAGATAACTCCTGAATACACATCTGGATACTGCCTTCGCCAGTTACACACGCAACAGTCGCATCAGGAAATGCCATTTGCACACCCATCGCTGCTGGCAAACCAAAACCCATCGTGCCGAGGCCACCGGAATTGATCCAGCGACGCGGTTTATCAAAGTGATAATATTGCGCAGCAAACATCTGGTGCTGACCAACATCCGATGTGATGTAGGCATCGCCTTTTGTTACTTTGTGCAACATTTTGATAACGTCTTGCGGCTTGATCAATGAACCGCTAGATGCTTCATGGCGTGGCTTGGTGTACAAACCGAACTCGTTGCGCCATTCATCAACCTGTTTCCACCAACTACCCAATGCAGTGGCATCCGGTTTTTCTTTGCTTTCTTTTACAAGTTGTAACATGTCGCGCAAAACGGAATCAACTGTGCCGACAATCGGAATATCTGCCCGAACAGTTTTGGAAATTGCGGCCGGATCAATATCAATATGAATAATTTTTGCGTCAGGACAAAATTTTGACGGTGTATTGGTTACGCGATCATCAAAACGCGCACCAACAGCCAAAATAACGTCTGCATGATGCATCGCCATATTCGCTTCGTAATTGCCATGCATACCGAGCATGCCGAGATACTGTTTATCTGTGCCTGGAAAACCACCCAGCCCCATCAAGGTATTCGTCACGGGATAATTCAATTGATGCGCCAGCTCGGTTAACAAATCGGCGCCATCACCTTGCACCACGCCACCACCGGCGTAGATCACCGGACGACGCGCTTCCAGCAACATTTGCACCGCTTTTTTAATCTGGCCCGCATGACCACGACCCGGTGGTTGATAAGAACGCAACTTCACTTTATCCGGGTATTTGTACTCGTATTTCAGGTGTGGATGTGTTTTGTCTTTCGGGATATCGACAACCACCGGGCCAGGGCGGCCCGTGCTGGCAATATAAAATGCTTTCCTGATAGTTTCTGGAATTTCAGCAGCGTCCTTGATCATGAAACTGTGTTTCACAATCGGGCGCGAAATACCGATCATGTCGGTTTCCTGAAACGCATCTTCACCGATCAGATGACTTTGCACCTGACCGGAAATAATGACCATTGGAATGGAATCCATATAGGCTGTCGCAATGCCGGTAATGGCATTAGTAGCACCAGGGCCGGATGTGACCAATACAACGCCGACTTTGCCAGTTGAACGCGCGTAGCCATCTGCAGCGTGTGTCGCCGCTTGCTCGTGACGCACAAGAATATGCTGTACATCTTTCTGCCTGAAAATGGCATCGTAAATATGCAGCGCCGCCCCGCCGGGATAGCCGAAAACGTACTCGACACCCTCATCGTGCAGAGCACGAACCAGCATATCGCCGCCAGACATCAGTTCTGTTGATTGATCAGTCATAAAATATTCCCAATTGTTTCTTGCCACTGTGATATCCATCGACAGGGCGACCATAGGCTTCATCAGTAGTCAGCACTGATCTATATAGCATCAGTATGACTCCAAGCCCCGGGGCGCAGACTGGATAAAGTCTTTGCCGAACACGGGAAAAGTGCTGGATATGCACAACAACCGGGATGCAAGCGATTTGCTTGAAACAGAGCGATGATCCGGGCTTGACCCGCAAACATTGCCCCCCAGTGACAGGACTGGCGATTTTGCCAGCATAACGGGCAAAGTCAACATTTTGTGGGACTCAACACATAATAACCATATATTTTCAGGGTTATTATGCCTCCGTAATGTCCACTATTTCACACACTTCCGGTTGAACACACTTTATCCACAGATTTACCTCGCACATATTCCTTGCCTTACCTCAAAAAGCGCACTATCTTGTACCTCGCCGGTCAGAAAACCCTAGATATAGCGTTTTGCTACTATCTGAAGATCACGGGTAATGCCCGAACCAGACCCCTCAAAACGGAATCAGGCCCTGCCAAATCAGTGCCTTGTACATAAAAGAGAAAGAGGCTGCACACATGCACACCGAAATGACTACCAGCTCACCGGAATCTTCGCTCAACCCAGCCAGCGCGCCTATCAGCCCGGGTGGTACCAGCATTACAGCGACTGCGCCGGGACAGTTACGCGTTATCAAGCGTAACGGTACGGTTGTGCCTTACGATGACAGCAAAATCGCCGTCGCCATGACAAAAGCCTTTCTAGCCGTTGAGGGTGGCACTGCGGCCGCTTCCTCACGTATCCACGAAACTGTCGCTAACCTGACCCGCCAGATCGACCAGATTTTCCGCCGCCGTATGCCTTCCGGTGGCACGGTGCATATCGAAGATATCCAGGATCAGGTTGAACTGGCCCTGATGCGCAGCAGTGAGCAGAAAGTCGCCCGCGACTACGTCCTTTATCGCGAAGAACACGCCCGCATGCGGGCAGCCAAAATACAAGCCGACAGTAAACCGCACCCGACTATTAACGTCACGATGCCGGATGGCTCGCGCCAGCCGCTGGATATCGGCCGTCTGGAAACTGTTGTACGCGAAGCCTGTATGGAACTGGAAGGCGTGGATGCCAATACCATCATTGAAGAAGCGATGCGCAATCTTTATGACGGCGTATCACTGGATGACGTGAACACTTCACTGGTGATTACCGCGCGTGCACTAGTCGAAAAAGAGCCAAATTATTCCTACGCTACCGCGCGTTTGTTGATGGATCAGCTGCGCGCTGAAGGGCTTTCCTTTCTCGGCATTACGCAACAAGCCACACAAAGCGAAATGGCAGCACTGTATCCGCGAGCACTGCCTGTCTACATCCACAAAGCGATTGAACTGGAACTGATATCACCAGAGCTCGCTACTTATGACATGGAAAAACTGGGCCGTGCGCTGAATGCAAAACGCGATATGCAATTTAACTATCTCGGTTTGCAAACATTATACGACCGTTATTTTATCCATACCGAAGACGATATCCGTTTTGAGTTGCCACAAATTTTCTTCATGCGTGTAGCAATGGGACTGGCTTCTGCGGAAGCAGATCGCGAAACACGCGCGATTGAATTTTATGAATTGTTGTCATCGTTTGATTACATGGCATCCACGCCAACATTGTTCAATGCAGGCACACTGCGTCCACAATTGTCTTCCTGCTACCTGACCACGATTCCTGATGACCTGCACGGTATCTACGGCGCGATTCAGGATAACGCCATGTTGTCCAAATGGGCTGGTGGTCTCGGCAATGACTGGACACCAGTACGCGCACTCGGTTCGTACATCAAGGGCACCAACGGCAAATCACAAGGTGTTGTGCCATTCCTGAAAGTCGCAAACGATACTGCCGTTGCAGTAAATCAGGGCGGCAAGCGTAAAGGCGCTGTGTGTGCATATCTGGAAACCTGGCACATTGATGTTGAAGAATTTATCGAGTTACGTAAAAACACAGGCGATGATCGCCGCCGTACACACGACATGAACACTGCCAATTGGGTTCCTGACCTGTTCATGAAGCGCGTATTCACTGACGGCGAATGGACACTGTTTTCACCTAGCGATGCACCGGACCTTCATGATCTTTTTGGCAAGGCATTCGAAACGCGTTACGAAGAATACGAGCGATTAGCACGTGAAGGAAAAATGCGTTTGTTCAAACGCGTTCGCGCTGCAGACCTCTGGCGCAAGATGCTCGGCATGTTGTTTGAAACTGGTCACCCATGGATCACCTTCAAAGACGCGTGCAACTTGCGCAATCCACAGCAACATGTCGGCGTGATACACAGCTCTAACCTGTGCACAGAAATCACGCTGAACACCAAAGCCAACGAAGAAATTGCTGTGTGTAACCTCGGCTCTATCAACTTGTTGCAACACATTGATAACGGCAAACTCGACACCGACAAACTCGCACGCACCATCAAAACTGCTGTACGCATGCTGGATAACGTAATCGATATCAACTACTACGCTGTACCGGCAGCCCGCACCTCTAATATGCGTCACCGTCCTGTCGGTCTCGGTATCATGGGCTTCCAGGATGCGCTGTACAAAATGCGCATTGCTTACGGTTCCGATGCAGCAGTTGAATTTGCAGACCGCTCAATGGAAGCAGTGAGTTATTTTGCCATCCAGGCATCCACTGAACTCGCTGTTGAACGCGGCCGCTACTCCACGTTTGAAGGTTCATTGTGGTCAAAAGGTATTTTACCGATTGATTCCATAGACAATCTCATAGCAGGCCGCGGCGCAGAGTTTATTGAAGTGGATCGCAGCCAGACTTTTGACTGGGCAACACTGCGCAACAAGGTTCGCACACAAGGCATGCGCAACTCGAATGTGATGGCAATTGCACCAACCGCGACCATTTCCAATATCTGTGGTGTGTCACAATCAATTGAACCGACGTATCAGAATCTGTATGTGAAATCGAATCTGTCTGGCGAATTTACTGTCGTTAACCCTTTCCTCGTTCACGATCTGAAAGCACGCGGGTTATGGGATAGCGTGATGGTGAATGATCTGAAATATTACGAAGGTTCTGTGCAGAAAATTGATCGCATTCCTGATGACTTGAAAGCGCTGTACGCCACATCTTTTGAAGTGGAACCACGCTGGTTGGTGGATGCAGCGAGCCGTCGCCAGAAGTGGATTGACCAAGCGCAATCATTGAACCTGTATATCTCTGGCGCATCGGGCAAAAAACTCGATGTTACCTATCGCATGGCATGGTATCGCGGCCTGAAAACCACGTACTACCTGCGCGCTTTGGCAGCAACGACCACTGAAAAATCCACTATCAGCACCGGTGCACTGAATGCCGTGTCATCCGGAGCGACGAGTGTTGTACAAGCAGCGCCCGTACCAACGGCCTGCTCGATTGATAACCCTGACTGCGAGGCTTGCCAGTAGTCAGATACCGCTTCTCTCTGGGGGGAGAAATCGTTGGCGGTGCGGTGCATGCACGGCCGCCAGCGATACTTTATTTAACACGTAAGTTTTATTATTAACCGAACACGCAGGACAGGAATTATGTTGAACTGGGATGAATACCACGAAGACGCAATAAACGCACCGGCACCGGCGATGTTGGCAATGGCATCGGCAACGGATGAAAAAACTGTGACGCCTGCCGCAGTAGTGAATGCAGCTTATGCTGCAGAAACTGCACAAGACACAACACGCATCGACTCCACGCAGGGCACACTCTCTGCGGCGGTTGCACAGGCACAAAAAAGCGTTGATACGATGGACGTTGCCACTGGTCTTGAAGAACTGGAAATGGGCGCTGCTCGTTTGACGGTTGATGACAAACGCATGATCAACTGCCGTTCAGATCTCAACCAGCTTGTACCATTCAAGTATGAATGGGCATGGCAAAAATATCTCGATGGATGCGCCAACCATTGGATGCCGCAAGAAGTCAACATGGCGAAAGATGTGCAAACCTGGCGCACACCGGATGCACTGTCTGATGACGAGCGCCGCATTGTCATGCGCAGCCTCGGTTATTTTTCGACTGCCGATTCATTGGTCGCCAACAATCTGGTGCTGGGTATCTATCGTCACATTACCAACCCTGAATGCCGCCAGTACCTGTTACGCCAGGCGTTTGAAGAAGCGATTCATACACATGCATACCAATACTGTATCGAATCACTCGGCATGGATGAAGGTGAAGTCTTCAATATGTACCGCGAGTTGCCTTCTATTGCCAAGAAAGCGACCTGGAGTTTGCGTTATACGCAAGGTCTGGCAGATCGTGATTTTCATACCGGCACACCGGAAATGGATCAGAAATTATTGCGCAACCTGATCGGTTTCTACGTCGTTACTGAGGGTATTTTCTTCTACTGCGGATTCACCCAGATTCTGTCGATGGGGCGCCGCAATAAAATGACCGGCGTAGCCGAACAGTTCCAGTACATTTTGCGTGATGAGTCCATGCACCTGAACTTCGGTGTGGATGTTATCAACCAGATCAAACTGGAAAACCCGAATCTGTGGACGATTGAATTCCAGCAGGAAGTGGTCCAGATGATTCTGGAAGGCACACAGCTGGAAATCGAATACGCACGTGACTCCATGCCACGCGGTGTACTGGGTATGAATGCAGCAATGATGGAAGAATATTTGCAGTTCATCGCTAACCGCCGTCTTGCGCAGCTCGGTTTGCCAGAAGCATATCCAGGTGCAAAAAATCCGTTTCCGTGGATGAGTGAGATTATGGATTTGCGCAAAGAGAAAAACTTCTTTGAAACACGTGTAATCGAGTATCAAACAGGTGGTGCACTGAGCTGGGAATAATCAGCACAGGATCTACACTGCAATATAAGATCAACACCACAGGGCGCGTTTATCGCGCCCTTTTCAAATCATCTGGCACCTGACGGGGAGCATCCATGTCTAACAAAAAGCCTTCAATGGATCCCGAAACGGTTCTCGTAACGTTAGACCAGATCAACCAGACCATTGAAGTGCTTTCCAGTGTTGTGAGCCGCCTGCAACGCTATGTACAAACACATATGCCGCAACAACCGCAGAATGAATTGCCGTTTCCAGCACAAAACACTTCCAGAGCCAGTAAAAAATCTTTGCATTGATTCATAGTGAACCCCATATATCACAATCAGGAAAAACAATGGAAACCGCAGTTTTACAAAACGCCGTAGCGCAATACATTGAAGCATTTGAAAAAGCCGATCTCGGCATCATAGAAAATATATTTGCAGTCGGTGCAACAGTGGAAGATCCCGTAGGCACACCGCAATATGTTGGCATTGAAGCCATCAAAGCATTTTACAAAAGCGCATTTGATATGGGTGTGAAACTGGAACTGAACGGCAAGCCACGCTGCGCCGGTAACTCCGTCGCATTCAGTTTTGACGTAGTGATGACCGGCATGAAAATCAGTCCGATTGATGTCTTCGAACTGAATGCTGATGGCAAAGTACAAAGCATGAAAGCCTATTGGGGCCCGGAAAATATGGGCTGAACAATCAACTCATATTTCTGGCATAAAAAAAGAGGCACCAAAGCGCCTCTTTAATCCCTCCTCTACTGGTGAAGTCCACTCCAAAAGTAAAAGTTGTTTCCGTAAAAACTACTCCATCTGTTGTGCATCAAATTCATGCAGCGCCACATCGTGATGGCACTCCAGATATCCGCAATGCATCACTGCAGATTCTTCATCTACAGATACCGACGCATCCGTATCATCAAACTGTGCCAACATCGCGTTCTTGATAGCATTGTTCAGCGTGCCATAACCCGGCTGAATACGCAGCCCGGTAGTGTTGCCGTAATCTGCTGCTAGTGCCGAGCCTGTCCAGAAAGTTGTCATTGCCATATCCTTTCACTGAATCGCCACAATAGTTGAGGCATAAAACGTGCCAGTTGGCACAACAGGATTTTTCAAGCTGGAATATTTTGCAGAAAAGACATTTTTTCTCGGTAAATTTTGTCAATAAACAAAAAACCGATGCGGTAATACGGTGACGATATAACAGACTCAATCACGCACCAGAAGATCTGTAATGGCGCACGCCCGCGCCCCAGTGGTGCAAAAATACAACTCAGACGCCAGCTATACTCATGGCCATATTCAGCAACGGCTCCGGATACACACCCAGCAATATCACCAGCAGCGCAGCCCCCAGCAATATCAGACCGCCGGTGGTACGCCCCCAGTTCAATGGCGCTTCGAAGCGACGCATACCCGGCTCTGTAAGGAACATGGTGACCATCAGGCGTAAATAGTAGTAGAGACCAAGCGCACTACCGAATACCAAAGCCGCCAACAGCCACCACAACCGGGCATCTACGCCTAGCATGACGACGTAGAACTTGCCGATAAAGCCTGCTGTCATCGGGATACCCGCCATAGACAGCATCGCCACCGTCATCACAGAAGCCAGATAAGGGCGCTTCCAGAACAGACCACGATAGTGCTGCAGGTTATCGGCATCCGCACCCTGGTAAGGACTGGAGACCTGCACCATCACACCGAATGATGCCAGTGCAGTGACTACGTAGGTAACCAGATAAATCGCCACAGCGGGCTGTTGCAGGTTCAGCCCGGATACCACGGCAATCAGCAGATAGCCAAAATGTGCGACAGACGAATAAGCCAGCATGCGTTTGACGTTGCTCTGGGTTAGCGCCAATAAGTTACCCACCACGATCGACAGGCCTGCTATTGCCAACAACACATCGTGCATCGCATCAAACGCCATCAGCGGCACACCATGTAACAGGCGAAGCAATGCCGCAAACACGGCCACTTTACTGGCTGTGGCAAGAAAAGCAGAAACCGGGGCCGGTGCGCCTTCGTATACATCCGGCGTCCACAAATGAAATGGCACAAATGACAACTTGAACGCGAAAGCGACAAAAATCATGCCGCAACCCACCCACGCCAATAGTGGAATTTCTGGCATTTGTGCCAACGCAGTATGAATACCTGAATAAGACAAACTGCCGGTCAACGCATAAAGCAGGGCAATACCAAACAACATAAATGCCGTGGACATAGCAGACAACACAAGATATTTAATGCCAGCTTCCAGTGAACGCGAGCGTTTGAAACTGTAAGCGATCAAACCAAACAACGGCACGGTAAGAATTTCCATACCAATAAACAACGCTGCCATGTGGCGACTACATACCAGCAATAAACCGCCTGTAGCTGATAACGTGAGCAATAGATACAACTCTTCACGATTACCACTGTGCGTTTCCATGTACGCATGCGCCAATGTGACACAAGCCAGCGTTGCTACAAGAATCAATGCCATGTAAAAACAGGCAAATCCATCCACGACAAATAAATCTGTAACCGACACCGGCAACGCAGTACTGATTGATACCCATAACACAGCCAACAGTGCCGCATTTAATCCAGATACTGTGACGGTTGCATTCATAAAATGGTTGCGCTTGAACGCAATCGCCAGCATCACCAGCACCGCCGTGCCGCTGCAAATAATGATTGGCAACAAAGCCAACAAGTTTTGTAATGTCAGTTGTGTGGTTAGTTGTGCAGCCAATTGAGTAGACATCCCGCTTACCTCACCAACTGCGACATGGTGGAATACGTAAGATCAAGAACCGGCTGCGGATACAAACCCAATCCCAGTAAACATACGACCAGAAACAACACCATGCACACTTCACGTACAGTCAAACCTTCCAGCACGGATTCAGATTGTGCCGGACCAAAAAATGCCCGCTGCATCATCAACAAGCTGTAAACAGCAGCCAATATCAAAGCAGCCGTAGCAAATGATGCAATAACCGGCGCGCCCTTGAATGCGCCCAACAGAATCAGGAATTCACCCACAAAATTACCCGTGCTAGGTAAACCCAGCGACGCTGCAGCAAAAAACATGGCGAAGGCTGGCAACCAGGCAATGCGCGACCATAAGCCACCCATCAAACGCAAATCACGTGTATGCAGACGCTCATACACTTCGCCTGACAAAATAAACAACGCACCGGCAGAAACGCCATGCGCCAACAACTGGATTACCACCCCTTGTAATGACACCAGATTAAAAGAATAAATACCGATTACCACAAACCCCATGTGCGAGATGCTGGTGTAAGCAATCAATCGCTTGATGTCGTGCTGCGCACAAGCCAGCACCGCGCCATAAAAAATACCGATCACACCTAATATCATCGCTACCGGTGCAAAAGCCTGTGATGCATTCGGAAAAATCGGCAAGGCATAACGCAGCAAACCGAAAGCAGCCGTTTTTAGCAAAATGCCGGCAAGATCCACACTGCCTGCAGTAGGCGCCTGAGCATGCGCATCCGGCAACCAGGAGTGCAAAGGCACGATGGGCATCTTCACGGCAAAGGCGATAAAGAATCCCAGCATCAATACATATTCAACTGCCGGAGTCATTTTTGTTGTGCGCAGTACGTCGTAATCAAAACTTAATATATGCGTTTGCTGCTGGGAAACAATCACCAGACCAATAATCGCGATCAGCAACAACAAACCGCTGGCCTGCGTAAAAATGAAAAACTTATTGGCTGCGTGAATTCTGCCTTTGCCATCCGGCGCGTTATGCCCCCACAAGGCAATCAGGAAATACATGGGCACCAGCATCACTTCCCAGAAAAAGAAAAACACAAACAGATCCAGCGCCAGAAATACGCCTGTGACACCTGCAAGATTCCATAATAAATTCAGATAGAAAAAACCGACATTACGCTGGATTTCGCGCCATGAACACAGCACAGCAGCCAAACCTAAACCTGCGGTGAGCAGCACCAGTGACAGAGACAAACCATCCAGACCCAGATGAAAACTGATACCGAGGGAAGGAATCCACGGCGCGCGGTACTCTGATTGCCAGTTTGAAGCAGCACCTGCAGCAGATGGTGTTAATGAATAATCACCTTGCGCCAATAAATACAAACCCAATGCCCCCATCAGCACCATACTGAAAAAGGCAATCCAGCGAGGAGCACCACGGCTTATGCGCTCACTCTGCCAACACAGCAAGCCGCCAAGTAGTGGAATAAAAATAAGCCAGATAATACTCATCTCGTCATGCGTTCCCGTTCATTCTATTTACAAGCACAGCTAAAACCACAGCACAATCACCAGCACAGCGGCCGCGCCTGCTGCAATACTAGCGGCATACCAACGTACCCGGCCATTCTCTGTGGCGCTGACCACATCATGGCCACCGCGCATCAGCACAGGGATGCTTTCCACAACAATATCAATCAGATCACGGCTATTAACCCGCACTAACCACAAATACGGTTTTACAAATACACGGTCATAGAGCACATCAAAGCCCCAACCGTATTTCCATAAGCAACGCACACCGTGTGCGAATGTTGTATTGAAAAATTCTTGCAAAGGTTTTTTCGCAGGTAAAAACAACCACGCTGCAATAGCAATACCCGCAATAGCCACTGCTCCGGAAATGATTTCCAGCAGATGCTTGTGTTCATCGCCCATCAGATTTCCGGCATCAGGTAGCACACCAGCCAATGGGGGATGAATCATGGCACCGATAAAAGTGGACAGTACCAGCAACACCGTCAACGGCAATACATGGGCCACACCATGACCGGCGTGCGCTTCTGTTTTTGCTTCACCATGGAACACCGTAAAAATCAAACGGAAAGTGTAGAGTGATGTGAGCAAGGCGCCAAACAAGCCTGCGTAGAAAAATCCTGTTTTGCCGTTGGCATAAGCCAACCACAGAATTTCATCCTTGCTATAAAAACCTGCAGTGACAACCGGCAAAGCAGCCAACGCTGAGCCACCAACGATAAAACATGCGTATACCAACAGCAGTTTTTTCCACAAACCACCCATCTGGAAAATATCCTGCTTGTGATGACAAGCCACGATGACAGCACCAGCAGAAAGAAACAGCAGCGCCTTGAAAAATGCATGTGTCATCAGATGAAAAATAGCAGCGTCCCATGCACCAGCACCCAGAGCCAGAAACATATAACCGATCTGGCTCATAGTGGAATAGGCAAGAATACGTTTGATATCGGTTTGCACCAAGGCACTAAAACCAGCCAACAATAATGTGGCAGCACCGATCACACCTACCAGATAAAGCACGTCCGGTGAGATTTCGAACAATGTATGCATACGTGCAATCAGGTACACCCCTGCCGTTACCATAGTCGCTGCATGAATCAATGCCGACACGGGTGTGGGGCCAGCCATTGCATCAGCCAACCATGTTTGCAATGGAAGTTGTGCAGATTTACCCACCGCGCCACCAACCAGTAATACAGCAGCCAGCTCAAGAGCGTCACGATTGGCATGTAATGGTGCAGCTTGCAGAATATCCTGAATATTCAGTGTGCCCAATTCACGAAAAAGAACGAACAGTCCCAGCGCCATAAATACATCACCGATACGGGTGATGATAAAAGCCTTCATAGCCGCATGACCATTTGCCGTGTGTTTGAAATAGAAACCGATCAACAGATAACTACACAGCCCCACGCCTTCCCAACCAAAATACAGGAACAGCAAATTATCGCCCAACACCAGATACAACATGCTAGCGACAAACAGGTTCATGTAAGCGAAGAAACGTGAATAGCCTTCTTCACCACGCATATACCATGATGCAAAAAGATGGATCAGGAAACCTACACCTGTCACCACACACAACATCGTCAGAGATAGACCATCCAGATGCAGTGCGATACGCGGCGCAAAATCCCCTATTTGCATCCATGTCCATAACACTTGGGTATACGCACCGGTTTCCGGTGGATGCGCAAGAAATTCTCTCGCAATATAAGCAGTAGTCAGCGCAGATAAGGCCATGCTGCCTACACCGATAACAGCAGATATATTTTCAGACAGCTTGCCGCGTGAAAACGACAGCAGAAAAAAACCAAGCAATGGAAATACAAAGGTGAGGAATAACATATTCATGCTGGAATCATTCACCCGCGCATCTCACTTGCTGCATCAATATCCAGCGAATGAAAACGGCGATGTAAACGCAATACGATGGCCAGACCGATCGATGCTTCTGCTGCAGCAAGTGTCAGGATCAGGATAAACATGATCTGGCCATCAGCCTGCCCCCAATGGCTGCCCGCCAGTACAAAAGCCAATCCGGCAGCATTCATCATGACCTCGATACTCATCAACACAAAAAGAATGTTGCGACGCACCAATACGCCGGTGAGTCCCAACACAAATAATGCGGCCGCGAGAATCAGACCATGCTCCATCGGTATTCCAGTCATGGCTATGCCGTTCATTTCAAATCACTCTTTTTCATCAGCCCGCCCCAGATGATATGCAGCCACCAATGCAGCCAATAACAATACCGAAGCCAGCTCAACGCACAATAAATACGGGCCATACAGTGCAATGCCTACCTGTCTGGCATCAACGCCATGTAAACCTGCTGCCGGCAAATTGCCTGCAGCCATTGAATACACCAGTTGCGACAAGAGAATGGCAGTCAAAACAGATGGCCCGATCCATACCGCCAGCGCAGTCCACCCTTGTTCTTCTTTCAAACCTTTTTCATCCAGGTTGAGCATCATGACGGCAAAAACGAAGAGCACCATGATGGCACCGGCATAGACAATAATTTCCAACACGCCGGCAAACGGCGCCCCCACGGCAAAAAAAATCATTGCAACCGCCAACAATGACACCACCAGATACAACAAACCATGAACCGGTTTGCGTGTAGTAATTACCCGCATTGTGGAAACCAAAGCCACAATAGCAGAGACATAAAACGCCATTTCCACTATGTATTCCTCACGGCATCAAACTACGCACATCAACAGGTTTCTCTTCATTATTGGCAGAACCCTTCGGTTTACCAGCAATCGCCATACCGGATTCACGATAAAAGTTGTAATCCGGATATTTTCCAACACCGGAAATCAGCAAATGTTCTTTTTCGTAGACAAGGTTCTGCCGGTTGTATTCCGCCATTTCAAAATCCGGCGTTAATTGGATGGCATTAGTGGGGCAAGCTTCTTCGCACATACCACAGAAGATACAACGCGAAAAATTAATACGGAAAAAATCTGCATACCAGCGCCCGTCTTCCCTTTCTGCTTTTTGTAGCGAGATACAGCCTACCGGGCAAGCTACCGCACACAGGTTACAGGCTACACAGCGCTCATCACCATCTGGATCACGCGTCAACACAATGCGACCACGATAACGCGGGGGCAAATACACTTTTTCTTCTGGATATTGCAGCGTATCCCGCTTGCGCCATGCATGGGAAAAAATCATCCACATACTGCGAAATTGACTGCCGATACCCCACAATATCTGTTTAGCAGATGCCATATCAGATACCTCCCGCCGGCGCATTTTGTAACAGCACAACAGCAGCTGTCGCCAACAGGTTCAACAAAGTTAATGGCAAACAGAATTTCCAGCCGGCAGCCATCACCTGGTCATAACGTGGGCGCGGCAATGCAGCCCTTGCCAATATAAACAGCATGATAAAAAACGACGTTTTAATCGCAAACCAGAAAATACCGGGAATAAATGACAGGAACTGTGGCCAGAGGTCAAAGCTCAGTAATGCTGGCTCATGCCAACCACCAAAAAATAATGTCACCAGCAAAGCCGAGACCAATACTACACCGACATACTCACTCACAAAAAACATAACCCATTTCATGCCGGAATACTCTGTATGGTAGCCAGCCGCCAATTCAGATTCCGCTTCCGGCAGATCAAAGGGGCTACGGTGAGCAACAGCAAAGCCCGCTAGCAAGAACATGATGAAGCCAAAAAACTGTGGCAAAACAAACCAGCCATCTTTCTGGGCATCAACTATCGCCCGCATATTGAATGAGCCGGCTAGCATCACAACACCCATCACAGAAATACCCATAAATACTTCGTAACTGACGGTTTGCGCAGCGGAACGCATACCTCCCAGTAATGAATATTTATTATTCGATGACCAACCAGCAAATAACACGGCATAGACAGATAAACCTGCCATCGCCAGAAAAAACAGGATGCCAATATTGAGATCGGCCACGCCCCACGTTTCAGTAATCGGCACAATAGCTGAAGAAACCAGCAACGCAGTCATCGCAATAAAAGGCGCCAACCAGAACGTTAATTTATCTGCAAAAGGTGGCGTCCAGTCTTCCTTGAATAACAACTTCACAACGTCTGCTGGAAACTGTAGCAAACCGAAAGGTCCTACACGATTTGGACCGTAACGATCCTGCCATAACGCCAACACACGGCGCTCAACAAAACTCAGAAAACCGGCGCCAACCAATGTGCACACCAGAATTACTACCGCTTTTATAACAGTAATCAGGATATTGAAAATATCCGTCAGCGTCAGGCCAAACAAAAACTCGTTCACACCGCGCCTCCTGTCGCCAATTTTGCAAAGGCGTGACCGAGTATTGGGGGCATGCCAGGAATGCCTGCAGGCAGACCCACAAGACCCTGCGTCAGGGATTCACTGATCTGCAAGCGCAAGGAATAGGTTCTGTTGGCCAACGTGACTTTTACCAAACTGTTCTCTGCCATTTTCAAGCGCGCCGCATCAACACGCGACAATGAAACATAAGCATGCGCCACCATAGTTTTGACTGCTGGTGCCAGCACAGACAATTCATCACTACCAAACAAGTGATACATTGGCGCTACTTGCCACTGCTCATCACGCACCACAAATACGGATGGGATGTTGGTGAAATATTTAACAACCGCATCGGCTTTCGGTTCAATCAAACGCACACCGGAATCACCCGAACGCAAATGACCACCGACTTCATCCTGGAATTTTGTCCAGGCTTGCGGCGAGTTCCAACCCGGCGCCCAGGCAAACGGCACAAAAGACGCCGGTTCATTCGGGCCGACATAACCTTCCATCGAAAATGACAACGCACTGTCTTTATCCTGCGACACACGCGGCTCATGCACAGATAAATTGGCACGCATGGCAGTGCGGCCTGAATAACGGCGAGGCGCACGCGCAATCTTGAGTCCCTTCATGCGATAAGAGGCATTTGGCGAAGTGCCCATGATGCCTGCCAATGCAGGAACAGTTTCTGCGCACAGCTGCGTAATTTCATCAAACTGTGTCCAGCATGCCATACGACGTTCAATCGATGTATGCAACGCGTAAATCCAGCGCCAGCTTTCATTGATTTTACAATCGGGATCGTAATACGCAGGATCATAAACCTGGAAGTAACGTTGCGCACGACCTTCCATATTGATAACCGTACCATCACTTTCTGCAAAACTACCCGCTGGAAAAACAAAATCAGCTTTGGTAACAGTCGGCGTTTGTTGATGATCAATCACCACCACAACTTTTGCCTTTGCCAATGCGGTTTCAACACGTTCGGCATCCGCACGGCGATAGATATCGTTTTCTACTACTACCACACCATCTGCTTCGCCACTTTCCAGCAAAGCGAGTGCTTTTTCTACCGAATCACCACCCAGCATGGCCACACCCACACTGTTCACTTCCGGCTGACACAATGCAATTTCAGCTTGCTTACCTTTAGCATGTAAAGCAGCAGCAACATTGGCAGACGCTTGCATGATGGCAATCGAGGCACAACCCGTACCTGAAATAATCAAAGGCTTTTCAGCTGCCAACAATGCTTCTGCAATACGGGCAACCAATGCGGATTGCTCTTTATTCAAATCGCTGACAGCGGGTGCGCTGCTATCAATGGCATGCGCAACAGCAAAACCAAGCCGTGCAATATCGTCACTAGCCAGACATGCATGCACCTCCGCCACATCATCAAGGCGTGTATCAGCAAAACTGGCAACAAATAACGGACTTTTCTCGTGCTGTGCGATGCCTTTGACGCCTTCGGCCTGCCATTCAGAAATATTGCTGGCGGCCGCCATTTGCAAGCCCTTGTTCTTCACAGCCTGCCGCAATGCCAGCGCAATACGTGGCGCTGTTTGCGTAACATCTTCACCCAGCACAAATACTGCATCAGCGCGTTCCATATCACGCAATGAGGGTGTACGTGCAGGACTGTTCTGCAAAATAACCAAAGCCTGCTCAACCAATGCTTGTTTAGCAGCACTGGTACCACTGAAAAAATTATCCGCACCCAACCATTGCTGCAATGCAAAATTGGTTTCCACACTGGCGCGCGGAGAACCGATACCGATAACGCGTTTGCATTCACGCAAAGCATCAGCGGCTGCATCCAGTACACCATCAACATCAAGAATATTTTTTTCCTCACCCGTTTCTCGCACTACACGCTGCCAAGGCTGGCGCGGCCTGTCATCGCGGTTCACATAGCCGTGTCCGAAACGGCCACGGTCACACAGGAAGTAATGGTTAATTTCACCGTGATAACGGTTTTCGATGCGGCGCAGCTCACCATAGCGCTCGCCCGGACTGATGTTACAACCGACACTGCATTGCTGGCATACACTCGGTGCAAACTGCATATCCCATTTGCGGTTATAGCGTTCAGAATGTGTGCGATCGGTGAATACACCTGTCGGGCACACTTCAATCAGGTTGCCGGAAAATTCACTCTCGAATACACCGTCTGTTTCGCGGCCAAAATAAATATTTTCATGCGCACCATATACACCAAGATCTTCACCTCCTGCATAATCCTTGTAATAACGCACACAGCGATAGCAGGCAATACAGCGGTTCATTTCATGATTGATGAACGGGCCGAGATCCTGATTCTGGTGCGTGCGTTTAGTGTAGCGATAACGACGTTTGTTGTGGCCAGCCATAACTGTCATGTCTTGCAGATGACAGTGGCCACCTTCTTCACACACAGGGCAATCATGCGGGTGATTCGTCATCAACCATTCGACAACCGATTTACGGAATTCCTTAGCTTCTTCATCGTCGATAGAAATGTAGCTATTGTCAGTTGATGGCGTCATGCACGACATCACAATACGGCCGCGCTTGTCATCCGCATTGGCATACTGCTTCACAGCACAGGCACGACAAGCACCGACCGAACCCAACGCAGGGTGCCAGCAGAAATACGGGACATCAAGACCGAGCGTTAAACAGGCACGCAATAAATTGTCAGCGCCATCCACTTCAAACGGTTTGCCATCGACAAAAATCGTTGCCATGTTTTATTTCACCCTACCTGTTCTTCTTGCTTTACAGCATCAACAATTCCGCGCTCAAATTCACCACGGAAAAATTTCATTGCACTTTGCAATGGCTCCATTGCCCCTGGCGCATGTGCGCAGAATGTCTTGCCGGGACCAAGGAAACGCGTAGTCTGTTCCAGCATTTCCATGTCACCGGGGCGACCTTCACCACGTTCAATGGATTGCAATACTTTTACTGTCCACGGCAAACCATCACGACAAGGCGTACACCAGCCGCAAGATTCACGCGCAAAAAATTGTTCCAGATTGCGCACTACAGAAATAATATTCTGTTTGCTATCCACCGCCATGATCAAGCCTGTGCCCATACGGCTACCGGCTTTGCCAATGGTGTCATAATCCATCGCCAGATCCAGATGTTCCGGCAACAGAAAATCTGTCGATGCACCACCTGGTAACCAGCACATCAGGTCAAGACCGTCTTGCATACCACCAGCATGTTCTTCAAGAATTTCACGCGCCGTCGTGCCAATGGGCAACTCCCACACGCCAGTGCGCTTAACGCGACCCGACATGCCGTACAACTTGGTACCCGCATCCGGACTTTTACCTTGCGACAAGGATTTAAACCACTCGCCACCACGCAAAATAATCGCTGGGACATTCACCAATGTTTCCACGTTATTCACAACCGTGGGTTTGCCCCACAAACCCGACACTTGTGGAAACGGCGGCTTGGCTCGCGGATTGGCTCGGCGACCTTCCAGTGAATTAATCAATGCCGTTTCTTCACCACAGATATAACGACCAGCGCCTGTGTGCACGAACAATTCCATGCCCCAGCCGGAGCCAAGAATATTGTCACTGAGATACCCGGCAGCTTTCGCTTCAGCAATCGCATTATTCAAACGCTCGGCAGCAACAACATATTCGCCGCGTAAAAAAATATACGCTTTCGAAACTTGTAACGCATATCCAACAAGAATCATGGCTTCGATCAATTGATGCGGTAGTTGCTCCATCAACAGACGATCCTTGAAAGTACCCGGCTCCATTTCATCCGCATTACACACCAGATATTTCTGTTTCGGCGCGGCGTCACCCATCGGCACCAATGACCATTTGATGCCAGCAGGAAATCCTGCACCGCCACGACCACGCAAATTGGCATCTTTTACGGTTTGCTGCACATCTTGTGGCGACATCTCTTTTATCGCTTTACGCAAGGCAGAAAAACCTTCCAGCGATTCGTAAGTTTTTAAATCCAGCAATTGGCCATTCAGTTTATCCATGCGCCACGTGAGCGGATGTGTTTCAACTGACTTGATGATGGCGCTCATACGTAACGCTCCAGCAACGCCGGCACATCCGCCACTGCAACGGGGCCATGTGTGTCGTTATCAATCATCAGCGTCGGACCTTTGTCGCAATTACCGAGACAACAAATAGGCAATAACGTAAAGCGACCATCAGAAGTTGTCTGGCCATATTCAATGCCAAGATTTTTTTTGATCGCCGCAGTGAGTTCGTCATAACCCGTTAAAAAACAGGCAATGCTGTCACACACTTTGATGACATGACGACCAACCGGTTGGCGGAAAATCAGATTATAAAATGTTGCTACACCTTCAATATCAGAGCCCGGAATACCGAGTATGCCGGCAATGGCTGGAATGGCCTCATCCGGCACCCAGCCATGACGTTTTTGCACAATTTTCAGCACGTCGATACACGCAGCGCGCGGATCATCGTAATGATGCACAGAGTGCAAAATTTCTTCCCGATCCTGCGGGTGAAAGGAATAACGTGGCGGACGATCTGTCGCCAACACGGTTTTAGCTTGGGCAGGTTTAGCGGTCGACATCAGCCATCACGAAATCAATAGAAGCCAGGTAGGCGATCAGATCCGGGATCATTGCTCCACGAATCACCGAAGGAATTTGTTGCAAGTGCGGAAAACTGGGCGTGCGAATACGTGTGCGATAACTCATCGTGCTCGCATCGGAAATCAGGTAATAACTGTTGATACCTTTGGTAGCTTCAATCATCTGGCTGCTTTCACCCGCCGGCATAACCGGTCCCCACGACACACTCAAAAAGTGCGTAATCAAGGTTTCGATATCTTTCAGTGTGCGCTCTTTTGGCGGTGGGCACGTCAACGGATGATCAGCTTTGTAAGGCCCTTCCGGCATGTTTTCCAGACACTGACGAATGATGCGTAAACTCTGGCGAATTTCTTCCAGACGCACGATTGCACGATCGTAGGCATCACCATTTGCAGCGAGCGGCACTTCAAAATCAAAACGATCATAACCGGAGTAAGGACGTTTCTTGCGCAAATCGTAATCGATACCCGTTGCACGCAAGCCGGGGCCTGTTACACCCCACTCCAACGCTTCTTTCGAGTTGTATTTCGCAACGCCGATAGTACGCGCGCGCAAAATACCGTTCATGAAAGCTGCTTTTTCATATTCATCGATACGTTTCGGCATCCAGTCGAGAAACTCACGCACTTTGACATCCCAACCGCGCGGCAAATCATGCGCCAGACCGCCGATGCGATACCACGCCGGGTGCATACGGAATCCGGTTATCGCTTCGATTACGTCATACGCTTTCTGACGATCCGTGAACATGAAAAATATCGGCGTCATACCACCGACATCCTGCACGTAGGTGCCGAGAAACAATAAATGCGAGGTGATACGAAAAAATTCTGCCATCATCACGCGTATCACTTCCACACGCTCCGGCACTTTGATACCGGCTAACTTTTCAACCGCCAATACATACGGCAAGTTGTTCATCACACCACCGAGATAATCGATGCGATCTGTGTACGGAATAAATGAATGCCAACTCTGGCGTTCCGCCATTTTTTCTGCGCCGCGATGGTGATAACCGATGTCCGGCACACAATCGATAATTTCTTCACCATCCAGTTGCAGCACGATACGGAACGCGCCATGTGCAGACGGATGATTAGGGCCGAGATTGAGAAACATGTAATCTTCATTCTCGCTGCTACGTTTCATGCCCCAGTCTTCCGGTTTGAAACGCAATGCTTCCTGTTCAGCATCCTGCTTGGCTGCATCCAGGTAAAACGGATCAAATTCTGTGGCACGCGCCGGATAACTTTTGCGCAGTGGATGCCCTTGCCAGTTTGGCGGCATCAGCAAACGCGACAAGTGCGGGTGACCATCGAACACGATACCAAACATGTCCCACACTTCACGCTCATACCAGTTGGCGTTAGGCCAGATACCGGTGACTGTCGGCAAATTCATATCGTGCGCTTTCAACGCAACCTTGATACGAATATCACTATTACGATCAATCGATAACAGATGATAAAACACCGTCAATTCAGATGGCGGCTGACCGCGACGATAAGTACGCAATTGCTCATCAATAGCAGACAAGTCATACAGCATCACATAGGGATGTGGCACGTGGCGCAGAAAACCCATCACTTCTATCAAACGCTCACGGGCCACCCAGACAGTCGGCACTCCATCGCGTGTGCGCTGGAAGTGACAAACATCAGCACCAAAACGCGCATGCAATTCACGTATTACTTCGTGCTCAAATCCTGCCGGCAGTGGCGCAACCGGAGATTGAGGCTGGATGTCTGTTTCTTGCGTCACGCAATTGTTCTCGAAAATTAATGCCTGAAAATTCTTTGTATAAAAAATCAAACCTGATCAGGGGTTCGCAATATTTGTACAGCATTGCGTTCCGCCTGCTTTAAATCACGCTGGGCCGGCATATTGGCTTTGTAAACGCCCTGCTCACCGACTACCCATGACAGGGGACGGCGCTCTTTACCAATCGCATCCTGCAACAAGTTCAAACCTTGCAAAAATGCTTCCGGGCGCGGTGGGCAACCGGGAATATAAACATCGACAGGTAAAAATTTGTCGACGCCCTGCACAACCGAATAAATATCGTACATGCCGCCGGAATTAGCACAGGCTCCCATAGAAATTACCCACTTCGGTTCCAGCATCTGTTCATACAAACGCTGAACTACGGGTGCCATTTTGATGAAACAGGTACCAGCTATAACCATAAGATCTGCTTGCCTGGGCGACGCGCGAATAACTTCCGCACCAAAGCGTGCAACATCATGTGGAGAGGTAAATGACGTTGCCATTTCGACATAGCAACAAGAAAGACCAAAGTTATATGGCCACAGTGAGTTTTTTCGTCCCCAGTTCACTGTGTCATGCAGGATATTTTCCAACTTGCCCATGAAAATATTCTTGTGGACCTGTTCTTCCAGCGGATCCGACACCTGTTGCCGATTTTCTGGCGGATAACGACCTGGCTCGTCCGGATCAATGCGGGTAAGTGTATAGTCCATCGCAACCTCTGGTTAAAAATCTTTTTACATCAACTATTTTTAAAATTAAAAACCATCAACCATGTTTTTCGGCATTCTGGCCCGATGACAGCGCACGGTCCGCTTTTGAGCGTCGCACTTCTGGTGCCCACTCCAGTGCACCGATGCGCCAGATATAAACCAACCCGACCAACAACACGACAATGAAAATGGCGGCTTCAATAAAACCGGCCCAGCCGGACTCACGCACAGATACAGCCCAGGCGTATAAAAACAGGGCTTCCACATCGAAAATAACGAAAAACATTGCTGTGAGATAAAACTTGGCAGAAAAACGCAAACGCGCACTGCCTACTGACACAATACCGGATTCAAAAGGATCATTTTTAGCGCGACCGCGATAACGTCCGCCTAGAAACCAGGAGACTCCCAGCATAAAGGCGCAGATCGCCACGATAACCAGCAGGAAGATACCGAAAGACCAGTTGTGGGCAAGCGTTTCTACCTTGTCTAGTGGTATGACAGACACGGATGACTCCAGAGGCGGTAAAAAAATAGGGCGCTAAAAGATGTGGCTATGTTACCCAAAAAGACTATCCCGGCATAGAAATGGATCAAGGAGAAATGGATTAATGGGGTAGCAAGATACTTGGGGATAACAGACAATTGGGATCTTTCGAATGACCCTAAACGAGCCCAATGATGACCGCCAGCTCCGCTCGACGGCCTTATGCCCCTTTCTCTTGCATGATACGCTTACTCATCCTCTTGCTAGCACTGGTTGCCGTATCAGGTTGCGAAACAACGTCTTCACTGGATTCATCAGGAAAACCCAAACACCATTTCTCCCTGTTCTCGTACAACACCCGCAGCAATGGCAAACAATGCATGGCCGAGTGGCGCAAGGCTCCACCACTGCCACCCAGTTTGTGGCAAAGGGTAGAGAGTCGCTATGAATTACCCAATAGCACCACAAATCCACGCATCATTACCGAGAGAAACTGGTACACCAGCCATCAGAGCTACCTGAACAGAGTATCGGCACGCTCTTCCCGCTATCTCTACCACGTTGCCAATCAACTGGAAGCCCGTAAATTACCTGGTGAACTCGCCCTGCTGCCGATTGTAGAGAGCGCCTACAACCCGTTTGCGGTATCCAGCAGTCAGGCATCCGGTCTTTGGCAGTTCATTCCCAGCACGGCCAAGCA
>DATIDQ010000091.1:0-7776 GCA_035456205.1 Pseudomonadales bacterium | reverse complement strand
TAAGTAGTACCGCTTGGTTTCTTCCCGAGTAAGTGCTGGATTTTCAGATAAACCGTCCGTTCACGCGGATAATCTACATTTATCTGGGTTACACCCGGGAGTAATAACATGTCTAACCAAGCAACTGGCAAGGTCAAGTGGTTCAACGAAAGCAAAGGCTTCGGCTTCATCGAGCAAGACAATGGCAAGGATGTATTCGTACATTTCAGCGCCATCAGCGGCTCAGGCTTCAAAACTCTGGCTGAAGGCCAACGCGTCAGCTTTGAAGTGACCCAAGGTCAGAAAGGCCCACAAGCCAGCAACGTACTCGCTATCTAATAGCTGTACTGTTGTATAAAAGGCCGCCCCGCAAGGGCGGCTTTTTTGTGTCCGGTTATACGATCCAGTCTCGACCCCAAAACCTGTCCAGTTTTTGTGCGTTGAAAATGTATTCATCAAGTGCAGGTGTGAGTGCTTCCCGGTTTTTTGCGAGTCGTGTGTGGTCAGCCAGGTGGATTAAATCCTCTCGCGGCATGGCACTGCGGGTTAGCAAAAACAGATCATGATAGTAATCGTAGGTGCTGGTCGGCAGTGGTGGGGTATAACTAAAGTTGCTGCTGCTGATCAAGCCGGTTTCTTCAGCCTGGCGAGTAAGATTGAAGGTGGGGAAAAGAGACATAAAGCCGAAACCCAGACACTGCATATTGGATGGGATATCGAGTAATAAATCGAAAGTAGCACGCAAATCCGGCTCAGTATCAAATGGGCCGCGAGTGATCAGGTCAAAGGTTCCTTCCAGGCCAGCGGCTTCAATTTCTTTGCAAGCCTCAATGATCCGGTTGAGTTTGGTCGGCCGGTTATAGTGTTCTTTTAGCAGCCGTTCACTACCGGTCTGTACACCCATTCCTACGGATACACATCCATGGTCTTTCAGTAATGCCAGAATTTCCGGTGTGTGTGTTGTGGGGTATGTATAACACCAGAAGGGCATATTGATTTCTTTTTTGTAGAGAGGAAGAAACTTCTCTAGCCAACGCTTGTTTATTGTAAAAACGTCATCGTAGAACAGTATTTTCTTGATTTTAGGGCGAGTGGCTTTTACCCAAAGCAATTCCTCTATAACAAGTTCCGGATCTCTACGGCGTAAAGAATCTTTTTTGCCAAACAATTCCTGTATTCGGCTTTCAACACAAAATGAGCAAGAAAAAGGACATCCTCGCTGCGTCATAATCGGGTATTCAATCCGCATATTGTGCGGAACGAAATCATGGGTTACGTGCGAGTCGTCTATAAATGTGTGACGGCTCTTATCCCAGCATGGTTGTGCAATGGTATTGAGATCCAATATGGGTCGATTAGGGTTTTTTTGAATGCCGTTTTCATCGCGATACCATGTGCCATGTATTCCTGTTAGTGGAAGTTTGGCATCTAAACGCGCCGCAATTTCGAGAATTGTTTGCTCTGCTTCATTGATGGCAATCAAGTCAGCGTGAATAATACATTTTTCTGATTCCAGCGTTGGTGCAAGGCCACCCCACAAAATCGGGCAGGTGAATTCTTTGCGTAGCTCCTGAGTAACTCTCGCGTTTTCATCAATGGTGCCACTAAGACAACTCAGGCCAATGGCGTCAGGTTTGAAGGCGGCAATCTCTGAACGCAGCACAGAAAATTCGGCATCAGTAAAAGGATAAGTGAGTAACCACACCATCTCTTTTCCGCCGCTGGTGACGATATCCTCGCCGCCTATCATGCCCTCGGTTTCGTTTTTAGGGCGCATGTAGGTTTTTTTGAAATGAAAGACGTGAGCCTCGTGACCCGCACGCAGCAATTCAGCGCTTAATTGGGCAACGCCCATATTCAAACCGCTAAAGAGTTTTATAAATGCAATGCGTGCCATGGTCGATCCTGGTCTCCTGAGTGGTTTTATTATCGGCTGATGCCAGACGGAGAAGCGAGCCGGGAGCAGCGTTCAAGCCTAACAATTTCCCTGTGTTTAAGCTAGTTGTTGTGTGTTGGTTGGGTTTTATAGGCCTTATAATGACCGTCTGCCTGCTTACCTTACTCTTTTACTAGCCTGAGCTTTAACCATGATCGCTGACAAATCCGGTGCTGCAACATTTCAAGGCTTGATTCTTGCCCTGCAACAATACTGGGCGCGTCAAGGTTGCGTCATCCTGCAACCGTTGGACATGGAGGTCGGTGCCGGTACCTTCCACCCCGCCACTTTCCTGCGTGCCATCGGCCCGGAAAGCTGGCATGCGGCTTATGTGCAACCCTGTCGCCGCCCTGCCGATGGTCGTTACGGTGAGAACCCGAATCGCCTGCAGCACTATTACCAGTTTCAGGTGATGTTGAAACCGTCGCCCGATAATATCCAGCGGCTGTATCTCGATTCATTAAAAGAACTCGGTATCGATACTGCCATTCACGATATCCGCTTCGTAGAGGACAACTGGGAATCGCCCACGCTCGGTGCGTGGGGTCTCGGCTGGGAAGTGTGGTTGAACGGTATGGAAGTCACGCAGTTCACTTATTTTCAACAAGTCGGTGGTCTGGAATGTTATCCCGTCACTGGCGAAATCACCTACGGCCTCGAACGCATTGCGATGTATCTGCAGGGCGTAGATTCCATTTTCGATCTGGTGTGGACCATCAATCCTGACGGTAAAGCCGTGACGTATGGTGATGTGTTTCACCAGAATGAAGTCGAGATGTCGCACTTTAATTTCGAAGAAGCGAATGTGGATTTCCTGTTCCAGTGTTTTGATGTGTATGAGGCGGAATCCAATCGTCTGATGGAAAAAGGTTTGCCCTTGCCAGCGTATGAAATGGTGATGAAGGCCTCACATGCATTCAATTTGCTGGATGCGCGCCACGCGATTTCTGTTACTGAACGTCAACGCTATATTTTGCGTGTCCGAACGTTAGCTCGTGCTGTGGCGCAGGCGTATTTTGATGCACGCCTTGCATTGGGCTTTCCTTTGGCTTCGCCTGTATTGCGTGACGAAGTGATTGCCAGACATGCCAAAGGAGACAAGTGATGTCCAATCTCCCCGCGAACGACTTTCTGGTTGAAGTTGGCACGGAAGAATTGCCACCGAAAGCACTGAAAGAATTGCTGAAAAGTTTTTCCGCCACGCTGTATCGTGAGCTGGATAGCGCCGGTTTTGCCTACGATAAAAAAGCCTCACAAGTGTTTGCCAGCCCGCGCCGTCTTGTCGCGCGTGTAGTGGCGCTCGCTGCAACACAGCCGGATCGCGCGGTCGAAAAACTGGGTCCGTTTGTGGCGCAAGCGTTTGCAGCAGATGGAAAACTTACACCAGCTGCGGCAGGCTTTGCAAAAAGCAACGGTGTAGATATTTCACAGCTGGAACACGCGCCATCAGACAAAGGTGACCGCCTGGTTTTTCGCGCACTGGAAAAAGGTCGCTGCGTCGCAGAATTACTGCCGGCGATGATAGAAAAGGCGCTGCAAGAATTGCCGATACCCAAGCGCATGCGCTGGGGCGCAAGCCGTGTCGAATTTGTGCGCCCGGTACATTGGTTGGTGATGTTGTATGGCGAAGAAGTAATTGATTGCGAAATACTCGGGCAGCGCGCAGGCCGCATTACTCGCGGCCACCGTTTCCATGCAGATGGTGAACTGACGATTACTGCACCAGCTGACTATCAACAATTGCTGCGCGATCACTATGTCGAAGTCTGTTTTGCCAACCGCCGCAAGAAAATTGTGGCACAAGTGGAAGCGGTAGCTACCGGTTTAGGCGGCAAAGCGGTTATTGAGCGCGATTTGCTGGATGAAGTGACAGCATTGGTGGAATGGCCAGTCGCGTTGGCCGGAAAATTTGAAGCGCGTTTCCTGCAGGTGCCACAGGAAGCATTGATTTCATCCATGAGTGAGCACCAGAAATATTTTCACGTGGTGGATGCATCTGGCAAGTTAATGCCGCATTTTATTACGATTGCTAATATCGAAAGTAAAGATCCTGCGCAGGTGATTGACGGCAACGAGCGCGTGATTCGTCCGCGTTTGACTGATGCCGAGTTTTTCTACAACACTGATTTGAAAACACCGTTGATTGAGCGCCGTGAAAAACTGAAAACCATGGTATTTCAGGCGCAACTGGGTACATTGTTTGAAAAAACAGAGCGGGTAGCCGAACTGGCAGCACATATTGCCGGAAAAATTGGCGGTAACACTGTCTGGGCTGAACGCGCCGGACGGTTGAGCAAATGTGATTTGCTGTCCAATATGGTGCAGGAATTTGACAGCATGCAGGGCATTGCTGGCGGTTATTATGCGCGCCATGACGGCGAGCCGGATGAAGTGGCTGCAGCAATGCGCGAGCAATATTTGCCGAAGTTTGCTGGCGATGTGGTGCCGGAAACGCTGACAGGCTGTGCGCTGGCATTGGCAGATCGCATTGATACGCTGGTCGGGATTTTTGGTATTGGTCAGATTCCCACCGGTTCAAAAGATCCATTTGCCTTGCGTCGTGCCAGCATTGGCGTGCTGAATATTCTTGTCAAACGCGAGCTGGATCTGGATTTGCGTGATTTGATTGCATTTGCACAAGACGGTTTCGGCAGTGTTATAAAAACTACCGACAATGAAAGCAAAGTACTTGAATATATGATCGAGCGTTTCCGCGCTATTTATCTGGAAGATAATATCGCCACGGAAACATTCAATGCAGTAGCAGCCAAGCAACTGACTGTCCCGCTGGATATCCACAAGCGAGTGCTGGCTGTACACAGTTTTACCCAATTGCCAGAAGCAGCCAGTCTTGCTGCTGCGAACAAGCGTGTTGCCAATATCCTGAGCAAGTCTGCTGATAGCACAGCGGCACACGGTGCAATAGATGCTGGGTTGCTACAGGAAACCGCAGAAAAAAATCTGGCGCAAGCATTGAAAGAAAAAGCAGCAACGGTCGCTCCGTTATTTGCTGCACGCGATTACACTGCGACACTGGCGTCGCTGGCAGATTTGCGTGAGCCTGTTGATGCGTTTTTTGATCAGGTTATGGTCATGGCCGAAGATGAAAAATTGCGCAATAACCGGTTGGCATTGCTGTCACAATTGAGTGCGTTGTTTCTCCAGATCGCCGACATCTCACAGCTCGTACCAGAGAAGAAATAATCTATGAAAGTGGTAGTACTGGATCGCGACGGTGTGATCAACGAAGATTCGGATGCATTTGTCAAATCCGTAGATGAATGGATTCCCATTGATGGCAGTATTGATGCCATCGCGCGTTTGTATGAACACGGTTTCACCATCGCCGTTGCCACCAACCAATCCGGTATCGGTCGCGGTTTGTTCAGCGAAGAGGCGCTGGAAGCGATGCATGAAAAATTGCTGGAACTGGTGCGTGAGGCCGGTGCAGATATCGCCACCATCGCCTACTGCCCGCACAAACCTGAAGATTATTGTGATTGTAGAAAACCGCAATCCGGTTTGTTTGACCAGATTTCTGCCACCATCGGTTGCGATCTTGAAGGTGCATGGACGATTGGCGACAGCTTGCGCGATTTACAGGCCGGCGCAGCGCGTGGTTGTATCCCGGTTCTTGTGCGCACCGGTAAGGGTGAAAAAACGGAAAAGACACTGGAAGAGAATCCGGATGAATTTGAACATCTGGAAGTTTTCGACAACCTTGATGAAGCGGCGGATTATTTAATCCAGCAAACACCAGCAGATATCGCGCAGGATTGGCTCGATGAAGAATACTGAGTTGCTTTCTATAAAGAAATTGAATTCGGTAAAAAAAATATGGTATGGATTCCGTTCCGCTATTTTTTATATCGGTTATACATTGTGGACGGTGTGGTTCGGCATCACTACACCGCTGTTTGTGAAATGGCTTGGCTACAATGCCTGCGTGCGTTACATCAACTGGTGGAATCTCGGTGTCATCGTCTGGTTGCGCTGGGTGTGTGGCGTGCGTTATCGCGTGGAAGGTTGGGAAAATGTTCCGCAGCGACCTTTTGTAGTAGTCGCGAAACACCAGAGCCAGTGGGAAACTTTTTATTTGCAATTACCGTTTGCACCCATCTGCACCATCCTTAAAAAAGAATTGATCGAGATGCCAGTGTTTGGTTGGGGGCTGGCGACGGTAAAACCGATTGCGATTGATCGCAGTGTGCCCCGCGAAGCATTGAAGCAGATTATTGATGACGGTTGTTCAAGATTGGCGGAAGGTATTTCGGTGCTGATTTTTCCTGAAGGCACACGCACGGATGTCGGTAAAGTCGGTCGTTATGCGCGCGGCGGTGCGGATCTTGCGCACAAGGCTAACGTGCCGTTGTTACCTATTGCCCACAACGCGGGTGAGTGTTGGCCCGGGAAAAAATTTATCAAATATCCTGGACTGGTCACTGTTTCTATCGGCGTACCGATACAGGAAGACGGTGTGGATAGCAAAACCTTGATGAATAAAGCCGAGGCGTGGATCGAGGCAGAAGTAAAAAGAGTGTCGCAGTATTGCTAGCTGCAGGTTGCAACCGCCATCTGTAGACGGTTGCAACCTGCAGCGAGACTATTTCTTTTTGGCGCTGAAAAGAGTGCCATTTTTTTTCGCAGTATGTGTAGCGATGGCATCCATCAACACTGGTGACAGGCAGTCGTAGGGAGCCAGTTTCAATTTAGTCAGTTTGCTGCGAACGGCTTTCATCTTTAACGGATCAGCACCAGATTCAATGATCGAAGAAACGAAAGCAGCAAATGTCGGTGGCGCCCAGCCTTTATCGGCAGACAGCTCGGTGTGGATGAAATCCAGTCCATAAAAAGGATGACCAGTATTTTCGATGCGTCCGTACATGTGTACGCCACAGCCTTTGCAAGCGTAGCGTTGGATCACCGCATTCTTGTCAACAATACTGAGTTTTGTTGCACCTTTTTTGACTTTCAATTTGTTCTTTGGCACAACCGCTACCTGGGAAAATAATGCGCCCCGTGGTTTCCAGCATTTCGTGCAACCACAAACATGGTTGTGGGCGCATTGGGATCGTACTTCGACAACAACAGGATCGGCAGAGCAGTGGCAAGCCAGCGTGCCACCAGTAAAACCGGCAGCAGCTTTCTTGAGGCCTTTATCAACAGCGGGGTGGATTCTGGTAGCCATCGTAGTTCTCCTTGGTTGTGGGGTCTGGTGAATCTGGTGGAATACATTTTTTATTGCCGCTTCAGACCAGTAAGCTGGCGCAAGCTGTGCCCAGTGCAGCAAATACGCTGTCAGGTATTGTGTGCTTTGGCCATTGACCAATCAGGCGGTTATCAACAAAGCCGCGCAGGGTCGCAAAAAAAATCTGTCGGGCTGCGGTACTGCCAGCGTGCCCTTCCGGGAATTCGGGAAAAATGCCTTGCCACAATATGGCCATACGTTCAGCCCAGCGGCCAACATAGCTTTCGGTATCGAGAGCCAGTTCAGGGTCGCGGGAGAGATTAATCAGCAGTTCCATGGTGGCCAGATAGGCTGGATGGTTCAGCAATTCCCACAGGCTATCCGCCAATAGTGCCAGACGCTCGGCCACAGGTTTGCCCTTGCCGCGTTGCGCGATCTGGTCGAGCTCCAATACATAGGCGTCAATGATACTGTCGAGAACAGCGCGGTAGATGCCGACGCGATCCCCGAAATGGTACTGGATGACGCCCCAGCTCAACCCTGCTTCGCGGGCGATACGGTTGCTGGTGGCGCGGTGGTAGCCCTCGGTGGCAAGGCAGTGGATGGCGGCATCGATAACCGCCTGGCGGGTCTTTTCACTGGTGCGTGATATGGCCTTGCTGGTCACGTTGGT
>DATIDQ010000090.1:0-50290 GCA_035456205.1 Pseudomonadales bacterium | reverse complement strand
TAGCGGTAGATGTTAAATGCATATTGGATACATCGTTGGCTGCATTGCCACTAAAGTAAGACCATTTTCCGTATTGGGAGTAGGTATTAGAAAATTGAAATCCAAGCGGAATTAAAGCAGAGAGCATTATTGCATAAGCAAAATTTCTACGTGGTTTTGTCAATGCCGACAGGCAGCAGAGAAAAACACCCACTAAAACAGGGTAAAAATAAAACGCCCGTATCCATGCAGAAAACCCGAGAAATAGACCCGCCACCAAAAGGAAAAATATTTTTTCTATTGTGGGTTTCTGGTAAGACAACAGCAATAACCAGATGCCGTTAAGAAAAAATAATGCTGCTGGTGGATCAGATAAAGAGGTAAAAATAGTGGGCCAGAGAAACACCAGGTGAATAACCAGGCTGGAGGCTCCCGGCATGAAGCCTTTTCGCCTGGACGATTGAAAGTTGGCAGTGGCAGCTCGTTTGTTGATCAATAACAGTGCGCTGGCCGAAAGAACAACAGACAATAACAAAAGTAAAAAATTGGCATAAATAAGGAAATTATTGGAAAGCCCCAGTCGCGCTGGCCAGCTGAACCAATAGTAGGCGCCTCCCGGTCGGAGGTCGCCGTAACAGTTGTTTGTCGAGGCGCAAGCGTTGCCGAAGTCGATATATTCGATTGCATCGCAACACTGAAGAAAAAATTCGGGGAAAAACTGGTTGCGCATATTATTTTGTCAGCCGGGTGGCAAAGCGGGGTGTGGAATCCTGAAAATAAGCCAGCGGCACGGGTTGATCCTGTCTTGTGTTGAAAGCAGCAGTTTATCCGTTATCGGTTCCGGCGTTACACTGTTGCCCTTTCCTACCTCCCCTATATGCAACCAGACAGGAGCTCCATCATGGCCGTGACCCTCGCTAAAGAAGCATTCGATGTTGGCATCATCACCAGCAATGGTGAAAAAATGCTGGCTTTTTACCACGGCGTGCTGGGTCTGCCACAAGAGCCATCGATCCCGTTCCCCGGTCTTGGCACCATCCATCGTCTGGTGTGTGGCAGGAGTATCTTGCGCATCGTCGCGGCGGATAATGCAGTAGAAAACGTCGCAGGTGGCGCATTTGCTTCACGTAACGGTATCCGGTATCTGACCATCAACATCACCAATCTTGATGAAGTGGTAGCAGACTGTAAAACGTTTGGCAGCAATATTGCCGTCGATATCCGTGATCTGCGCCCCGGTGTGCGCTGCTGCCAGGTACAGGATCCGGATGGCAATTATGTGGAATTCATCTGCGCTGGCTGATGTATTTGGTGGGCAACCCGTCTAAAATGTGCGTGTCCTGAGGAGCGCTGCAACGAGGTGGCTTAGCCCAACCCCGCCAGGCTCAGGTTTCATCGGTCTTGCTGCCGTCAAAACTGCGCTCGCTGAACCCCGTTCGCGGTTGGCGAGTGCTTCTTCATTACAGAATTGTGCTTTCTCCACCGCGTTGTTTTCTGTCACGAATTCTCGAGGAGAATGACGCATGTCTGCTGAAAAAAAATCTGCTGCTAAAAAAACGGCAGCACCAAAATTGAAAAATGATTACAAAGTAGCGGATATTTCTCTTGCAGCCTGGGGCCGCATGGAAATGGATATCGCCGAAACTGAAATGCCAGCATTGATGGCAATGCGCGAAAAATATGGCAAGAAAAAACCGTTGAAAGGCGCAAGAATTCTTGGCTGTATCCACATGACCATCCAGACTGCCGTGTTGATTGAAACATTGGTTGAATTGGGTGCCGAAGTGCGCTGGTCATCATGCAATATTTTCTCTACGCAGGATCACGCTGCTGCTGCGATAGCCGCGATGGGCGTGCCGGTGTTTGCCTGGAAAGGCGAAACCGAACAGGAATACGACTGGTGTCTGGAGCAAACCATTCTGAAAGATGGCAAACCGTGGAATGCCAACATGGTTCTGGATGATGGCGGTGATCTCACGTTGATGCTGCACCAGAAGTATCCGCAAATGCTGGACAAGATTCACGGCATCACTGAAGAAACCACAACAGGCGTGCATCGCCTGCAAGACATGATGGCAGCCGGCACACTGAAAGTGCCTGCGATCAATGTCAATGATGCAGTGACCAAATCCAAAAACGATAACAAGTATGGTTGCCGTCATTCATTGAACGATGCTATCAAACGTGGCACCGATCATTTGCTCGCGGGCAAAAAGGCACTGGTGCTGGGTTATGGCGATGTGGGTAAAGGTTCTGCGCAATCACTGCGTCAGGAAGGCATGATTGTAAAAATCAGCGAGATCGATCCGATCTGCGCCATGCAAGCTTGCATGGATGGCTACGAAATTGTTTCGCCGTATAAAAATGGTGAAAACACTGGCAAGGCTGATTGTGTTGATGCCGGATTGCTGAACACGCTGGATCTGGTAGTCACCACGACCGGTAACATTGACGTATGCGATAAGCACATGCTGAAAGCACTGAAAAAAGGTGCTGTAGTTTGCAACATCGGTCACTTTGATAATGAAATTGATACTGCGTTTATGCGCAAGAACTGGAAGTGGGAAGAAGTGAAGCCACAAGTGCACAAAGTGTACCGCAGCAAAAATAAATCCGATTTCCTGATCTTGTTGTCAGAAGGTCGTCTGGTGAATCTCGGCAACGCCACCGGCCACCCGTCGCGTATTATGGATGGTTCATTCTCCAACCAGGTGTTGGCGCAAATTTATTTGTACGAGCGCAGGTTTGCTGATCTGGAACCCGCTTTGAAACCAGCAGAAATTACCGTGACTGTGCTGCCGAAAAAACTGGATGAGGAAGTAGCGGCGCACATGGTGCGCGGTTTTGGCGGCGTGATTACCCGTATGACACCTGCACAGGCAAAATATATCGGTGCCTCGGTTGATGGCCCTTACAAGCCGGAAACCTACAAGTACTGATACATTTCCAAACAGGCCAGCTGGATGCGCATCAGCAGAATTTATGTTGATCTGCCATTGCAGGCAGGCAGTGAAATATCGCTGCCTGCTGAAGCGGCGCACCATCTTGCGATAGTGTTGCGTGTAAAGACTGGCCAGTCTGTAGTGTTGTTCAATAACAGCGGTGTAGAAGCGCAGGCGGTTATTACAAGCGTCGACAGAAAAAAGGTCGGCGTGCGTATTAACGCTGTTGATTTCACTGATTGTGAATCGCCACTAAAAATTCATCTCGCCATTGGTATTTCGCGTGGCGAACGCATGGATTTCGTGTTGCAAAAAAGTACCGAACTCGGTGTGCATGCTATTACCCCGTTATTTTGTGAGCGTACAGAAGTAAGGTTGTCTGATGAGCGTTTGCAAAAAAAACTGGAACAGTGGCAAAAAATGATTATCGGTGCTTGTGAGCAGAGTGGACGCACGCGGTTACCTGTATTGCATGCGCCGGCAACATTGGATGCATGTCTCGTTGCTGATACCAGTGAGCAGCGTTTTGTATTGCATCATCGCAGTGATAGCACATTGACGGCGTGTGAAGAAAAACCGGCCAGCGTGTTATTACTCATTGGGCCTGAAGGCGGTTTGTCAGATAATGAAATCCTGCAGGCGCAGCGAGCCGGTTGCGTTGCGTTGACGCTTGGGCCGCGGATATTGCGCACTGAGACGGCGCCGTTGGCGGCCATCAGTGTGTTGCAATATCGCTGGGGCGATCTTTGTTGAAAAAGTAGTTGTTGTGTTGTTTTTATTTAAATCCGGGATGCTCCATGGCTTTTTACACTGCAGTTGATGAAAGTGAATTGCTGGCGCTGTTAGAGCGTTACGGCATTGGAAAACTATCATCCTGTGTTGGCGTCAGTGATGGTATTGAAAACACTACCTATATTCTCACGGCAGATGCCAGACAGTGGATACTCACGCTGTTTGAAGATTTATCAACTGATGAGCTGCCATTTTTTACACGCTTGATGACATGGCTGCATGAACGGGCCCTGCCTGTGGCTTGCCCCCTGGCGGATACAGACGGACAGATTGTACAAACACTCTCCGGTAAACCCGCCTTACTGTTTCCACGTTTGCCTGGCCAGCATCCACGCGATATTGCGTCAGCACATTGCGCAGCTATCGGTGATTTTCTTGGTCGGATGCATGCCGCCAGCGTCAATTATCCGGAGCAGCGCGATAATCCACGCGGTACAGAATGGATGGAAAAATCTGCTGACCGGCTCCGTGACTTGCTCAGCGCAGAAGATGCTGCGCTTCTTGCATCGCAAGTGGCAAACGCAAAACGTTTGCGCACGCTGACCCTGCCGCAAGGACTGGTTCACGGCGATCTGTTTCATGACAATGCGTTGTTTGAAAATAAAAATTTGTGTGGCGTGATTGATTTTTATAATGCCTGCACCGATATCCTGGCACTGGATCTGGCTATTGTGATCAATGACTGGTGTGCGTTAGCGGATGGTGGACTTGATGAAGTGCGCATGCAAATATTGCTCGCTGCCTATAATGCACAAAGACCACTGACTGCACAAGAAAACGAACAGTGGAAAACGGTTTTGCAATTGGCGGCTACGCGCTTCTGGCTGTCACGGTTGCTGGCAGAAAAGTTACCAGCGAGACCGGATGTGAATCATCCACACAAGCCCTCTGCTGAATACCGCACACGGCTGCTGCATCATTTGACGTGAGCTGCAGCATCAAATAAAAGCACTCGCATCTTCAACATCCAGTTGATCAGGCAGTAAAGAGCTCTGCGCATATTTTTCCCAGACGCGGCTGCGCACAAACAATTCAAACAGATCCGGATCAATGTGGTTGTCCTGCCGCATTTTTTTCAGGATGCTCAATGCCTGGCTGATTTTCATCGGTGGTTTGTATGGTCTGTCGCGAGCGGTCAGCGCTTCAAAAATATCGGCGATGGACATCATGCGTGCAGGCAGTGACATCTGCTCTCTTTTCAGCCCGCGCGGAAAGCCGGTGCCATCCATTTTCTCGTGATGGCCACCGGCATATTCGGGTACGCGGCGCAGTTTTTTCGGGAATGGCAGCGATTCGAGCATGTTGATAGTGACTGCCATATGATTGTTGATCACGCCGCGCTCTTCGCTGGTCAGCGTACCGCGTTCGATACACAGGTTGTACACCTCTTCGTCAGTAAGCAATTTTTGTGGCTGGTTGTCTGCATCCAGCCATTGCACATTGGCGATTTCCTGTACGCGCAATTTGGATTCCAGTGCCATAAACTCGCCGCCTTTATTGGCGGTAATAATAAATTGGCGATCTGATTCCAATTGTGCCAGTTCACGATCCAGCGTTGCTTGCAGTGCGCTGCGTTGAGCCGGATTTTCTGCAACCGCTTGATAAAACCCTGCCAGTTTTTGCTGGCGCAATGATGAGAATCTGACGTTGATAGCTTCAATACCATCACGCATCAAATGCAATTTGGTGGATTTATCCAGTACTGAATCCGGTGTCGCGAGTTTTCCGCAATCATGCAACCATGCCGCTACCCGTAATTCGTACCACTCGTCATCATTCAGGCTGAAATCACGGAATACGGTATCGTCATCATTCGCAGCCTGTGCAATCAGTTCCATCAGCAAAGGGACTTTCTGGCAGTGTGCTGAAGTATGGCGGGATTTGGCATCAATCGCCTGGGCGATACAGCGAATAAATGCATCGAGCAGATTTTTCAGTTCCTGCACCAGAATAAGATTTGTTAAAGCAATGGCGGCGTAGGAAGCCAGCGCGGCGACCAGTGATTCGGATCTCTCGGAAAACGCGACCACGGCCTGTGCGCCGGGGTTGCGCGCATTGATCAACTGCAGCACGCCGACCACATCGTTTTCATGATTCAGCAGCGGCACAGCAAGAAAGGAGCGGGATTGGTAGCCGGTTTGTTGATCGAATGCACGTGTGCCGGAAAAATCGAATGTGCTGTCGGCATAGGCATTCTTGATATTGATCACCTTGCGCTGTAAGGCGGCGCAGGTCGCCACGTTGTTGTGGTTTTCGTTGCCATCTTTCAGGTACAGCGGCACTGGTGGCAATGTCACGGCATCACCTGTACTGCCTCCCATATTGATATTCAGTGTGTCATTCAACACCAGTGCAAATTCCAGGCGCGGTGATTGCAGGTCGTCTTTCAGCAGATACAGTGTGCCACCGTCGGCGTTAGTGAGTAATTTTGCTTCGCGCAAGATACGTTCAATCAATGCGCGGGTGTTAGGTTCGCTGGATAATTCGATCAAAAGATCTTTTTGCTGCTCGGCCATGATCTGGTTATCCAGAGCCACAGCAGCGAACACAGACAAGGCCTGCACAGCGGGTTCCATTTCCGGTGAAAAAACAGTGATTTTTCCGGTGCTGTTGTCGATGGCGTTAATCAGCTGGAATACACCAATGACACGGCCGCTGTCACCGATTAATGGAACAGCAAGAAAAGATTGCGAGTGATAGCCTGTTTGTTGATCAAAAACTTTTGTGCCAGAAAAATCAAAACGTTGATCTGTATAAGCATTTTCTACATTGATCAGGCTGCGGTAATGGTAAGCACACGCAGCAATATTGTTTTCGTTGGGATTTTTTTCTGCATTGAATAAAGGCAAGGTGGGAAATGTCGTTTGTTGACGGGTATGTTTGGCAGGCGTTATGCCAAGAGAATTATTTCGCACGATAACAAAATCAAGATGGTCGTCGCGCCCATTATCGTTCTGTCGTACCAGATAAAATGTACCGCCGTCAGCGCCGGTAATGTCCTGCGCTTCAGCCAGAATAATTTCACATAGTCGGTAGACATCTTTTTCGGCGGCAATTTTCTGTGCAGTCCGCAGCAGGCGACGATACAGTTCGATAGGCATATCACCGGGCGGCAAAGTGTTACTGTTCATGGAGGTCACCTGAATGTGGTCATGGGCGAGCACTTACCGGGATCATTCTAGCAGTGCCCGCCCATGGTTGTGATAGCAGTGCGGTGATAGATGCTGCGATACGGCAGGCAAACTCCTATACTGGCCCTTTGAGTCAGTCAGGAAGTCACGCCGTCCATGCGTTTATTTTCCCGGAAAAAATTACGCGAAGTGCGATCCATTATTGCACTGGGTATTTTTCTCACGCTACTGTTGGCGGGAACACAATTTTCCAACGGCTATGCTCGTCAATTGCTGGACCGGCTGGATCTGCTGATTTACGACCTGCGCTTCAATTTGCTGCTTCCCTATGCTCAGGAGCAGCAGGGCAAAAAAGGGCAAGCGGCTGCGCAGCGGATTGTGATTATCGATATTGATGAACGCAGCCTGAAGGAAGTGGGTCACTGGCCGTGGAGCCGTAAAGTGCTGGCGACGCTAGTGGACAAACTGGCTGCGGCAGGTGTGGTCAGCATCACGTTTGATGTGGTGTTCTCCGAGCCGGAACCCAATATGGCCACGGAGATAGCGGCGACACAGCAAGCGGCCCCCGTTGCACAACACTTGCTGGAACTGGCGCCGCAGTTTGATTACGACGGCCTGATGGCGGGAAGTCTTGGCAAGATTGACGTCACGCTCGGTTATATCCTGCATAAAGAAGTGTTTCTTACCGGGGGAATGCCGCCGAGTAATATCGATGTTCCCCCAGAGGTCGTGCAGCGCACATCGACAGACAGGATGCTCGGCTACACCACCAATATTCCGGTATTACAGAAAAGCGCTCGCAGTCAGGGGTTTATCAACGGCGATCCCGATGCGGACGGTATCGTGCGCCGTGCGCCTCTGGTTTTACGTTATGGCGATCAGTTATACCCGAGTCTTGCCCTGCAAACCGTCATGACGTACTTGTTGCTGGACACGGTAAAACCCAACGTCATCAATGATGGCAACGTGGCGTATCTCCAGAGCGTGCCGCTCGGCGACAAGCTGATCCACACCGATGAAAAGGGCCAGATGTTGGTGCCATACCGTGGCCATAAGGGCAGTTTTCCTTATATTCCTGCAGCGGATGTGCTGAGTGACAAGGTCGATCCGGCGGTGCTGTCCGGCAGCATTGCCATGGTGGGCACATCGGCCATCGGGCTGGTGGATCTGCGTACTACACCGGTCGGCGCTATGTATCCGGGTATCGAAACCCAGGCCACGATCGTTGATGCCTTGCTGCGCGGTGATGTGCCATTCAAGCCGGATATTGCACTGGGCATCAATATGCTGGCAATTCTGTTACTGGGCGTATTACTGGCCTTGATCATGCCTTTTGTCGGGCCGGCGGTAATGAGTTTATTGGGGCTAGGAATGCTGGTTGTGGTGGCTGCCGGCAATGTCTGGTTGTGGCAAGTGAAAGGTCTGGATATGCCGGTATCCGGCCCGCTGTTAACTGTAATGACGTTGTACGTCATTAATATTTCTTTCGGATTTTTTACAGCGGCCCAACAGAAAGACCAGATCAAGGGAATGTTTGGTCAGTATGTTGCTCCTGCGCATATTGATCGTTTGCTGGATGATCCGGCGGCTCTCAGTTTTGAAGGCGAAAGCAAGAAAATGACCGTGCTGTTTTCAGATATCCGCAGCTTCACCAATATGTCGGAAACATTATCTGCCAGCGATTTGAAAAGCCTTCTGAATCGTTATTTCACACCGATGACAGAAATTATTTTTGAACAGCAAGGCACGATTGATAAATACGTGGGCGATATGATCATGGCGTTCTGGGGAGCACCGCTGGATGATCCGGAACACGAAAAACATGCGGTGATGGCAGCCATGCTGATGCAGAAAAAACAGGCAGAGTTACGTGATGTTTTTCGCGAGAGCGGCCTGCCGCCTATTTACACAGGAATCGGCATCAACACGGGGCATATGAATGTCGGCGATATGGGATCCAGCTATCGGCGCGCGTATACCGTGTTGGGTGATGCAGTGAATCTTGGTGCGCGGCTGGAAAGTATTACCAAATTTTATGGTGCCGATATTCTTGTCAGCGAATTTACTTATGCTGCAGTGCAGGAGGATTTTATCTGGCGTGAAGTGGATTACATGCAGGTCAAAGGCAAGAAAGAACCGATCCGTGTTTATGAGCCACTAGCATTGCGTGACGAGGCTGATGAAATACTGATGCGCCATGTGTATCAGTATCAATTGGCGCGTGCGTCCTATCTCGCCAGGCGTTGGGAAGAGGCACACAGCCTGTTTTCAGCGTTAGCAGCGGAGGCGCAGCGCTTCAGAAAGTTGTGTGATATTTATAAAGAGCGGATAAAAAATTACCGTACGGAACAGCTGCCAGACGATTGGTGTGGAGTCTGGCAGCATACCGATAAATAATTAGCCGCAGCCGTAAGGATTCTGGCGACAGCCGCAGGCAAAATCTCTGGGGGCGCATGCTGGACCGCCGCCCGCTGGAACGCCCGGTACATCACCATCGCCTTCAATACCGGGTGGGTGGTCGTTGATGATGTTGATGATATCTTCCCCTGCCTTGAAGGTGATGCCACCATCGCCATCGGTTTGCCAGGTAATGTTATCGGGCAAGTCACCCAGAATGCCGCGCAGGTAATCCAGCACGTCTTGTGGAGGCGGGCCCGGTTCAGTTGGCGCTTTGCCTTGTTCAATAATGCTAGCGAGCCCTTTCACGGTGAGATGCTGAACGGCGCCACCGGGTTTGCTGGTCACATCCACAGCACCTTCGCGCAAAATAACGACTGTTGTGCCGTCGGCTTTGACATAAACATCAAACACTGTGCCGCGAATACCCAGCGTGGCAGTTGGCGTTTCCATTGAATAAGCCGCTTTGTCGATCTGGCCTGAAATTGTGCGTAGACCGCCTTTTACCAGTGACAGCGAGGCTTCATCTTTCTTATCACCGGTAGCATCATCACTGTAAGCCTTCACGATAAATTCTGCGTTGGCGCCGAGAGCGATCATGGCGCCATCTTTCATACGCAATTGCAATTGGCTGTCGGCGGAAGTGTTGATGCGATCACCGACATAAATTTCCGCGCGCCGACTCAAGGCTCGAGTGGATTCACCGGACACTTGTGCATTGGCTTGGCCGGTTACAAGCAGAACGACACCAGCAGGGCGGGTGGCGGCTTGCAATCCAAGCGCCAGAGCACCTAGCAGGAGAGCGGTGACCAGAACACTGTAACGATTCAATAATGTCATGACGTTGTATCTCCCTGAATAATCAGAAACTGTAGCGCAGACCGGTTTGTACGCGGGTGCGTTCGTAGGAGTAATAATCGATATCACTGTCGTTATTGCTGTAAATAATTTCAGTACGCAAACGCAACGGTTTATTCAAGCGCCAATTCCAGCCCAGTGCATATTGGCCATACCAGGCATCTTGTGTTTGTCTGAAAAATGGATCCATTCCATTGTAGTGGGCATGTTGATAAAACGCCTGGCCAAAAATCTGATGCCCGCCGGACAAATCGTAATCAACATCGTAGTATCCACCGCCAAACGTACGTGCGTTATGGTCGCCTCTGTCTTCTTGCGCGCTTTCGTCGCCGACAACCAGCCCGATAGTATTGGAGAGTCGCCCGAAATGGCGCTGGGCTGCGATGTTGCCGATGTATTGATAGACATCGCGGAGATTGTCATCAGGGTAGAGCACTTCATTAACAAAGACGGCGCTGGAAATGGTCCATCCACCATACGTGGAATGCGTCCAGTCACCCGAGAGGCTGTAATAATTCTGGTCGTCGGAATCACTGAGGCGGTTGCTGAGAGCAGTAAAGGTTCCGCGCAGTTGATCCTTGCCGAATGTCTGTACTACGCTCACGCTGCCACGGTAGAGATTGGTGTCAAAATCACTGCTGCTGAAGTTGTTGCGCATACCAATACGCCCCGACGCTTCAACGCCGGTATCCTCATCCAGGGGTCTGTAATAATCGAGACCGCCCACTAGAAAATCATAGTTGTCGGATTCCTTGCTTGCGTCCGGGTTTAACAGGATCAGTGGATCCGAGGTTGCAATGAGTGGATTGTATGATGGGTTGGAGATGGTGCTTTCGCTGGTGGTGGAGTTGATATTGTTATCGTGACCGATACCTGCTTCAACAAAACCGGTCAGACTGCCGCTGCGGCCATGCCCCATTTCCGCCAGATAATGATTGACGTCACGCATCACATCGGCCGGTGGATTCGATTTTTTGACGGCTTCAAACTGGCGCTCTGCGCTGTGCTCGTCGCCAAGTTTGTAATACGCCTTGGCCAGTGCAAGTCGCGCCTGCACATTATCCGGTTCGACCAAAGTGACGCGTTCCAGCGAGAATTGCGCATCGTTGTAATGGCCCTGGTCGTAGGCCAGCAGACCGTAGAGATAATCAAATTCTGTGTCTGACTCCCATTGGCTGCGCATTTTTTGCGCATCATTCCAGGCTGCTTTGGTGTCGCCACTGGTCATTTTGCTGCGCAGCGCGGCAACGCTACTGTTGTCTGCAGCCCATGCTGCCGAGCCCGCGGTCATGGCCAGAGCGACTGCTAGCGGTTTCAGAAACTTTTCCATGTAGAACATCCTCAATGGATTGGTTTGAAAAGTTGAAGACTACACAATGATGACTAGAAAAAGACTACTAATTATGCGCATTACCTGCTTCAAGAAAAGCCGGTTTCTCGCCGCCGCCATGCACTAACAGGCTGCTGCCACTGATGTACGATGCTAGCGGCGACGCCATAAACGTACAAGCATTGCCAATATCTTCAGGTGTGGCGAGGCGATTTAACGGCACGGTGGCTTCAACGGCGGCAATGCCTGTCTCATCACCATAATGCAGGTGTGCCTGCTCAGTCCGGATCATGCCACAAGTTATCCCGACGACGCGAACTTTTGGTGCCCATTCCACGGCCAAAGATTTAGTGAGGTTGAGCAAGCCGGCTTTGGCGGCGCCATAAGCGGCTGTGCCGGGAGAAGGGCGTTCACCCGACACGCTGGCAATATTGATAATCACTCCGCCTCCAGCTTGCTGTTGCATCACGCGATTGGCGGCCTGGGAAAAATTGAGTGGCGCGAGTAGATTCAGCGCAATAATTTTCTCGGAGAAACGCGGGCTGGCGGTAGCGGCATCGGTATGCGGCGCGCCGCCAGCGTTGTTGACCAGCACATCCAGCCTGCCAAAGGTGTTTTTTGCATAATCGACGACGTGATTGATCTGCTCAACATCGCGCACATCAGCTGCGACAAAATGCGCGCGGTTGCCGTTCACTTCAGGCAGCGACTCCAGTTCGCTGCGGCTGCAGATAATGACGGTAGCACCTTGTGCCAGAAAGCATTGCGTGATGCCGAGACCAACACCTTTGCCACCGCCGGTGACAATCACAGTTTTTCCGGAAAAATCATTACTGTTGTTCATACTGCTACCTTTATTTATTTACCTGTAAAAACAGGTTTACGTTTGTTGAGGAATGCATGAATGCCTTCCTGGCCGTCTTTGCAGGAGGCGAGATGTGAAATGGCTTTTCCTTCCAGTTCCATCTGGGTTTCAGGACTGTTATCAAAACTTACCAGTAATTGTTTTTTTACAGTACCTATGGCTTGAGTCGCACTGCTTGCCAGTTGTTGTGCGAGTTCATACGTTTCCGCCATCAAATTTTCTGCACGGCAAACACGTGTGATCAATCCCCAATCCAGTGCCTCATCGGCAGACAGTTTTCGATTGCCTATTATCAATTCTTGCGCGCGACGTAAACCGACCAGGCGCGGTAAAAAGTAACTGGCGCCGCCATCAGGACTGAGGCCCGCTGTGGTGTATGCCATCGCAAATTTTGCATTATCTGATGCCAATACAAAATCACCAGCCATCGCCAGGCTGAAACCAGCGCCCACTGCCGCGCCATTTACAGCGACAATCATGGGTGCGCGCATACGAATAAAAATACTGACCGCAGCGTGCAAATAATCAGTCAATTCTTGCAAACCTTCGCTGATGGCATCACCGAAATTGGCAAATGCTTTCAAGTCGCCGCCAGCAGAAAAAAACTGGCCGGCACCTGTCAATATCACCACGCGGATTGTGTCGTTCTGTTCGCAACATTTTGCAACATCCAGTAGTTCACGCCCCATCGCCATATTCATGCTGTTGGCGGATTCAGTACGGTTCAGGATGATTTGTGCGATACCTGCGTCGACTGTAAATAACAGGGTGGAATAATTTTTTGTATGGATTGTATTGGTGGTCATGTTGCAAACTCGATCAGGAATGGAAAAAAAGTTTTCGCATATTATTGATAAACAGCGAATTAAGAAAAAATATACCAGCTAATAATACAATTGACGGCCCGACAGGACTGTTGGCAAACCATGACAGCAGCAATCCACTGATGACAGCCAATACGCCGGTTATACTGGCGATCCAGGCCATTTGCTCGGGTGAGCGGGCGAAGCGCTGGGCAATGGCCGCTGGAATAATCAACAGCGATGTCATTAACAGAACGCCGACCACTTTCATTGCTACTGCAACCGTCAATGCCATCATTAACATCAGTGCTGTGCGAATACGCGAAACATTGATGCCTTCGGCACTGGCGAGTTCTTCATGCACAGTGATAGCAATCAATGGTTGCCACAAACGCCACAAACACGCAGCCAGTGCCAGTAACAATACGGTGAGTATTATTACATCCTGTAATGATACCGCTAGCAGATCACCAAATAACAAGGCATCCAGATTAACGCGCAAATCGGGCAAGGCGGCTAATAATACAAGACCTGCTGCCAGCAAAGTGTGTGAAAGAATGCCGAGCAAAGTATCGGAAGAAAAATTTGATCGACGCTGTAAGCCAGCGAGCAAAAAAGCCAGTAGAACTCCGGCGCCGATCACAGTGAGTGTCGGCGGGAGTTTGAACCACAAACCGATGGCAACACCGAGCAATGCGCTATGTGACAAACTTTCACCGAAATATGCCATGCGCTGCCACACCACAAAACAACCGAGTGGACCGGCGAGTAATGCTGTGCCGATGCCCGCCAGTAATGGCAGCAATAAAACAGGTGCGTTGATAAAAAAATCAGTCATGCACACAGCCTTTATGCACATTGCCATGCAAATCGTGATCGTGGTCGTGGTGGTGCGTGTACACCGCAATGCCATCGGCTATTTTTCCGCCGAACAATTGCAGATATTCCGGATGCTGGCTCACGTGTTCAGGGTGCCCCTGACAGCAAATATGCTGGTTGAGGCAAATAACAGTATCGGTGGCCGCCATGACGAGATGCAAATCATGTGATACCAGCAACACGCCGCAGTGGTAACGGTTGCGTAATTCCGCAATTAACCGGTATAGGTCTGCTTGCCCACAAACATCGACACCTTGTGCTGGTTCGTCGAGCACTAGCAATTGTGGCTGACGCAATAAAGCGCGCGCGAGTAAAACGCGTTGCAATTCACCACCCGATATTTTGTGTAACGATTGTTGTAACAAATCTGCAACGCCGGTTTGTGTCAATGCATCAACAATGGCTGCATCACTGGTATTGGTCTGGCGCAGGAAGCGTTGCACGGTGATTGGCAGCAGCGGGTTCAATACCAGTTTTTGTGGCATGTAGCCAATGCGCAGATTATTACTGCGTGTGACCGTGCCGGCGTTCGGGGTGATAAACCCCAGCAGTGCTTTCAGCAATGTAGTTTTGCCCGCGCCATTCGGGCCGATCACCGTGACGATTTCGCCTTCGTGCAAGCCGAGATCAATGTGATCCAGTATGTGTCTGCCATCTGCGTGCACGCACAATCCATGCGTAGACAGCAGCAAGCGGTCAGCAGATTCGGCAATGACAGGGGTATCGGCGAGCATGGCAATGGCGTCAATCGGGAAAGCGGTGATAATAACGCAATTGCCGAAAGGCCTGCGCTGCGGAATGCCCACACTCCTTATGAAAAGCCTGTTTTCACTGCTATTACTGTTGTTCGTTTCCGCACCATTGTGCGCTGAAGAGCCTGTATTGCTGGTGACCGTCAAACCTCTGGCCTGGGTGGTGCAGGCGTTGGCGCCGGCTGGCGCGAATGTGCAGGTGCTGATTCCGGATGGCCAGTCGCCGCATGATTACCAACTGCGCCCTGCTGATGTGGTGAGTATCCAGCACAGTGCCTTGCTGGTTTGGGTGGGGCCGGGGCTGGAGCCCTGGTTGGATCAGATCGCTGACCGTCTGCCGGCAAATCGCCAGCTCGCCCTACTGCCACATTCTTTTCATCATCATGATGCCGATGGGCATCAACACACAGAAGATATGACGGATACCGATCCGCATATCTGGCTGGATCCGCTCGCCTTGCGCGAGCAAGCAACATCCATTGCACAAGCTTTGTCGCAAATTTATCCTGCAAAAGCCAATGACATTAATCAGCGTCTCGCACAGTTCCAGCAAAGCATGAGTGCGCTGGATAAAGAAATATCTGTGCAATTTAATTTTGTATCAAAAACCGGTTTTGTGGTGTATCACGATGGCTATCAACGCATCGTGCAGCGCTACCACCTCAACCAGCGTGCAGCGGTGTGGCACCACGAAAGTATTCCTGCCGGTGCGCGTGAGCGTTCTGAATTACTGGCGTTGTTAAACAGTGACAATGTGCAGTGTTTATTTTATGAGCCTGAGCACGGGCGTGATGCTGTGAACAGCTGGTTGGGCAGTGCTGCGGCCAAAGTGAAAATGGTGGAACTGGATCCGCTGGGTGAAAATGTTACTGATGGTGCGGATGCTTATGAACGTTTTATGCGGGATTTAGTTGGGAAAATTTCGGGTTGTCTGCAATCGAAAGCCGCTAGCCCCTAAACAACCCTGACAACCCATAACGCACCAGATGTTGTTTTGCATTCGTGCTCCAGATCGCCAGCGCAATCACGCCGGCCTGCAACAGCAAGCGGAAATATAAAACCGCAGGTGGCGCTTGGTAACCGAACATCGGGATATTATTTTGCAGCATGTAAATATTCGCGGGTAACACGGCGAGACAATACACTGCAATCCACAAACCGGTACGCTGCCGCGCTGCCGGCACAAACAACAACGCAGCAAAGACCAGTTCCAGTACGCCGGTAGCTAAAACCGTTTCACGCGGATGCGGCATCCACGGTGGCACTATCGCAGCGAAGTCATCGGTATACATAAAATGTGCGATGCCGCCGCCGATAAAAAATAACGCGATGATGCTAACGCCAAACCATTTGGTTGGTGTCATGCGTGCGGTATTGCTGGTGCGTGTGATCGCCATGTGCGTCTTAACCTGAATTGAACGTTAACCTTTGCCTAATGCGCGATCACGCAACACAAACTTCATCACTTTGCCAGTGGCATTGAGTGGAAATGCGTCGATGATTTCTACACGGCGCGGCACTTTGTAGTTCGACATATTCTGCTTGCACCATGCCACCACTTTTTCGGACGTGAGTTCGCTGCCGGCTTTTGCCACGATGTAAGCCATCGCCACTTCGCCCATGCGTTCATCGGGAATGCCGATGACAGCGGATTGCGCAACACCTTCACAGGTGGCGAGCATGTTTTCAATTTCTGCCGGATAGCAATTGAAACCGCCGACAATAAACATGTCTTTCATGCGATCGGTAATTTTCAGGTAGCCGTTGGCATCCATCACACCGATATCGCCAGTGTGCATCCAGCCATCCTTATCGATGGTTTTTGCTGTTTCTTCGTTGTTGTTGAAGTAACCCTGCATCACGTTGTAACCGCGCACTACGATTTCACCCGGTTCGCCGCGCGGGACTTCTGCGCCATCTTCATTGATGCAGCGCACTTCCACATCGGGAATGGCGCGGCCAGACGTGGTGGCAATAATTTCTGCATCGTCGCCGTCACGGCACATACTCACCACACCGCAACTTTCGGTGAGGCCGTAGGCAGTGAGTACGGTTTTGAAGCCCATTTCATTGCGCATCTGGTGAATAAGTGAAACCGGAATCGCTGCTGCGCCGGTCACAGCAAGGCGCAAATTGCTGATGTCGTAATCTTTTAAATTCGGAAACGCGAGAATAGTTTGATACAGCGTCGGCGGCCCCGGTAAGACAGAAATTCTATCGGCGCCAATGCGCTCGAGAATTTTTGCCGCGTCGAATACTGCCATCGGTAACATCGCCGTGCCGCGAATCAGGCACGCGAGCCAGCCGGCTTTGTAACCGAAGGAATGGAAAAAAGGATTTACGATCAGATAGCGATCATTTTCTGTCAGGCCGACCAGCTCAGACCAGACAGAAAATACTTTGATATTTTGTCCGTGACCTGTTTTTACACCCTTCGGGTTGCCGGTAGTGCCGGAGGTAAAAATCAGATCAGACACATCGCCTGGTTTGACTTGCGCGGTGCGTGCAGCAACATCAGCATCAGAAATGTGTTCACCTTTGGCAAGAAAATCATTCCAGCTGATGCATAGATCGGATTGTCCGCGCAGGCAAATCATTTGTTGCACATCGGGCAATGATTCATTGGCCAACATCGCCGGATAATCCAGGTCGAGAAAACCGGAAACCGTCAGCAATAATTTTGCACCGCTGGCGCGCAATACATAACCGGCTTCTGCACCTTTCATGCGCGTGTTGATCGGCACTAGGATCGCACCGACTGATTGCAAGCCGACAGATGCAATAATCCACTCGGCAATATTCGGTGCCCACACTGCAATGCGATCGCCGTGCTGGATGCCAGCGGCGATAAACGCTTTTGCAGCACGCACACGCTGTTGTTCCAATTGTGCGTAAGTGAAGCGCAAGTCGCCATCTTCAATCGCACTGCGTGTGCCAAATTGTTGTGCGGCGTTTTGCACCAGTTGCGGAATGGTCGTGCTGTAATCTTTTTCAGTTTGCATGTGGCTCATCGCTCTCTCTGCAGTAGATCTTGGGCTTTCGTGGGCTTCACTCTTCCTGTGTTTTTTCTTTTAATAATGCTATCTGTTGCGCAATGGCAGGATAGATCGTTTCTGCAACAACGGCACTGCCTATATCGGTAAAGTGGCAATCGTCGAGAAAATATTCCCGGCTTTTCGGAATGCGATTATTCAGGTTCACATAGGACTGGTGATGCTCGCGGGCTGCGTTTTCCTGAATGGCATTATAATGCTCCATCATCGCAGACAATGCCTTGGAGGGCAGTCTGGCCGCGCCCCCTTGATGCTGGAGACTGAACCAGTAGCTGCCGGCATTTGGATCCAGGTCATCGTTTGCCCAGAGTACCGGCTGTCCGAGCATAATCAGTGAGATGCCTTGCTTCGCATGAAGGTCTACGATTGCGTTGACTACGTCGCCAAATTCCGTGATTGGGTCGGGGTTACGGGTTATCTCAGTGGTCAGGGGTAATTCCTGATGTCTCTTCATGGCTTCAGCAGAAGAGGTGTGATCATAATCAAAAGAAAGTCTTGCGTTGATGATTTTGGCTTTGATGTCCAGGAGTCTTTTGTAGGTTGCCCATTCTTTCCCGGTAAAAATTGCCGCGATGATACTTTGCAAAGAAATGTTATCGATATTTTCGCCGATGCTTTGAAGGCTGGGCTGGTACAGCGGGTCATAGGCTCGCCGGAACTGTAGCCAGAATGCTTTTTTGGTTTCGAGATCTGTATACGAATAGGACGGGTAGCCATTCCACATCATGTCATTAATACCAAGCAGGCTAATGACAATATCGGCATGAGTATCTGACAGATTTTTTTCCAACCACAGATAATTGTCTATTGCCAACCAGCCTTGTTGCGCAAAAATGGCGGATTCGAAATGGCGGCCAGGAAACTCTTGCGACAATCTTGATTCTATAAGACCGCACCAAGTGTCTTTGTAGGCCTGGGTTATTTGCAGGGTAGTTGAGGCGCCTATACACAATATCCGGATTGTTCTGGGAGCTTTCTTCTGGAACTCAATGGGGTGGAAGCTGCGATAGTCCCCTTTATAGATTGTGTACGGCACAATTTTCTTGATGCCAGGAAAATCCTGATGGTAGTTGTAGGAGAATGCGATAGGAGATTGCAATTGCTGCAGTCGTAAACTAGCCTCGATGCCGATCATCAGCACCGACAGGATCACAAGGTTTATCACAAGTATCTTGAAAATCTGCATGTCGAGCATTGGAAAACGGGGAGAGTTTGCCTGGTGTGGCAGGCATCATTATTCCAGCCGTAATTTTCCATACCTCCCATCGGCGTACAACAATGGGTTCACGGGATTTTTTGACACCAGCACTTCACGCACATTGCCGACCACAATCAGGTGGGTGCCGTGCGCCATGTGCGTGGCGCTGTCGCAAAAAAATACGGCTTGCGCGCTGGGTAAATAAGGCAAGTTGTGGTGTTCAGACCAGGTGACATGACTAAAGCGCGCTTCGCCGGCTTCAACGCTGGCGCATTGCACGGAGATATCGGCCTGGTCTGCACCGAGTACGTTCACAGCAAAACTGCCGCCAGCGGCAAGAATGGTGTGCAAGGTGGTCTGGCGATTCACGCAGACCAGCAGTGAAGCAGGATTGTCAGACACCGAGGTGACGGCCGTCGCGGTCATCGCCTGCCGTTGGCCGTTACTGTCGCGCGCGGTAATCACACACACACTGGCGGCGAGTCGGCGCATGCCGGCACGCAGGCCTTCAGCTGTCAGATCGTAACGAGTCATGTACGCCTGTCGTTCTCGAAATAAGGGTTCAAAATCGGGCTGGCTATGATAACTGTCCGAGCGAGCTATAAGTAGGCTTGTACCAATAGGTAGACATACAGACAGCCAGCGCACCGGGCGGCGGTCACAATGAGCCAACTGACGGAGTTGCTACTGATGAAACACGGCCTGACTTTGCCCATGCGCTATTTACTGGATGATATTCCCGCCGCGGGAAAAACCATCACCATTGCGCCGGGTGTGAAATGGTTGCGCATGCCACTGCCTCTGGCGCTGGATCATATCAACCTGTATCTCCTCGCCAACGGCGACGGCTGGCTGGTAGTGGATTGCGGCATGAAAGGCAGCATGACGCGCACCTTGTGGCAGCAGATTTTCGACACAGAACTGGAAGGCAAGCCGATCAACGCGGTGCTGTCCACTCACATGCATCCGGATCACATCGGTCAGGCCGGCTGGCTGGTCGGCCACTGGAATGTACCGTTTTACATGACCAGCGGAGAGTATTTTCATGCGCGCACTTACAGCGCTCCGGCACAGGACATTCCCGAAGAATGGCAGCACGACACCTATGCCATTCGCACCGGTATGCCGCGTGAATACGTGGAGAAAATGCGCAAGGGTACAGCGGGATTCGGCAGTATCGTTGAGCCCTTGCCGCGCAGTTTCAAACGTTTACAGGATGGCCAGATTCTCACCCTGGGTGATCAGCGCTGGCAGGTGATTATCGGACGCGGCCATTCGCCAGAACATGCCTGTCTGTACAACGCGGCATTGAATATCCTGATCTCTGGTGATCAGGTGTTGCCGCAGATCAGCTCGAATGTCAGCGTGACCGGCACGGAGCCGGACGCCAACCCGCTGCAGGAATGGATGCAGTCTCTACAGCGTTTGCTGGAATTGCCCGACGATGCGCTGGTGTGCCCGGCACACAATGCGCCCTTTTACGGTTTGCACACACGGTTGCGCGAATTGCTGGCACATCACGAGCAGCAGCTGGATGGCCTGGAAACGGTATTGGCAGTGCCAAAAACCGCCTATGAATTATTGCCGGCGCTGTTTCATCGCGAGTTGCACAACGAACAGTTGATGATGGCAATGGGCGAATGTCTGGCGCATTTGCACTTGCTGCTGGCGCGTGGGGCTGTTACGCAGTTGGTTGGCGATGACGGTGTGCAACGTTACCAGGCGGTGATGACGAATCCACCGGCCAGCGATGTACAGCACGAGTGATTTTTTCTGTGGATAAAACTTTTGCTTTTTGAAAAGTTTTTGTTGACAACAATCTGGCAAGGGAGTCTATTAACAACAAGGGCATTAGCCAAAAGAAATATTGAAAGATTTTAAAGGCATTTTTAACTGAACCGGGGGGTTCGTTATCCATGGCAAAAAAATCTGGCGCAAGGCATCACAACAACTCACACAAAGATTCAGGAGACAAAGCCTACGGGGAGGGGCGACGACAAGAAGGCCGACGACAATCTCGCAAGCACCGACGTAACGCCAACGTAGTAGAAATCAATCCCGCCCAGCAACACCTCGACACCGCTTACGCAGCACAACGCATACTCCAGCCATTGATGGCTCGCACACCCGCCCAACAACGTTACATCTCTGCCATCCGCACCCATTGCCTCACTTTCGGTATCGGCCCTGCCGGCACCGGCAAGAGTTATTGTGCCGCGTCACTGGCAGCGGAAGCGCTGGAAGCCGGGCAAATCGAGCGCATTATCCTGACACGTCCGGCCGTAGAAGCCGGTGAGCAGCTCGGTTTTTTACCGGGTGCGGTGGATGAAAAGTTTGCCGTGTATATTGAAGCGTTTCGCGACATTCTCAATGAACGACTTGGTGCCGGCACGGTGGATTATTGCATTCGCCATGGCCGCATTGTGGCAGCGCCACTCGCTTTCATGCGCGGCAAAACGTTTAACAGCAAGAATTTTGTGATTCTCGATGAAGCGCAAAATACGTCCGTTGCGCAGATGAAAATGTTTTTGACGCGTATCGGCGAAGGCTGTCAGGTTGTTGTGAATGGTGATGTGAAACAGAGCGATATTCGCGGGCCGAATGGTCTGGCGGATGCGGTCGAACGTCTGGCCGGTTTGCGCAATGTTTACGTGCATGAATTTGAGCGCGGCGACATTGTTCGCAGCGGGCTGGTGCGCGATATCATCGACTGTTACGAACCAGAAGAATGATGTAATCGATTTTTGCATCATTCTGATCTCCCAATGGGGCTTGCGCCCCATTGCCTTTTTATCGTCCATTGAATAGGCTGCTCCGGTTTAGCGCGTCTTCGCACCAGTCTGGCGCGACGGCATTAACTGTCCCCGGGAGCATCCAATAATGAAAATGGTTACCGCCATCATCAAACCTTTCAAACTCGACGATGTGCGCCAGGCACTGGGTGAAATAGGCATTCAGGGTATGACCATCGAAGAGGTTAAAGGCTTCGGACGCCAGAAAGGCCATACCGAACTGTATCGCGGTGCAGAGTACGTGATCGATTTCCTGCCCAAGGTGAAGCTGCAGCTTGCGATCAAGGATGACCAGGTGGATCAGGCGGTAGAAGCCATTATCGGAGCTGCCAACACTGGCAAAATTGGTGACGGCAAGATTTTTGTCACAGATATCGAACAAGTGATCCGCATCCGTACCGGGGAAACCGGCGCTGAAGCCCTATAAATATAAAAAACTGTAAGGGGCAAATGACATGATTGTGGATGGCGCTAATACGGCCTGGATACTGACTGCCACTACACTTGTACTATTCATGACTCTACCGGGGCTGGCGCTGTTTTATGGCGGACTCGTGCGCAGCAAGAACGTGCTGTCTATCCTGATGCAGTGTTTTGCCATTGCTTGCGTGGCTTCCCTGATCTGGATGGCTGTGGGTTACAGCCTCGCTTTTGGCACATCGGCAAGCTTCAACGCAGTGATCGGTAATTTCGATAAAGTCTTGTTGATTGGTGCTCGCGGCAACATGGTCAGCGCGTTGCCGGAATCGGTGTTTGCGATGTTCCAGATGACATTTGCGATTATCACGCCGGCATTGATCATCGGCGGTTTTGCCGAGCGTATGAAATTCAGCGCGGTGATGATTTTTTCTGCTCTGTGGTCGCTACTGGTCTACGTCCCGGTGGCGCATTGGGTGTGGGGCGGCGGTTGGTTAGCGCAACTTGGCCTGCTGGATTTTGCCGGTGGCACAGTCGTACATATCACTGCAGGCGCAGCCGCTCTGGTGTGTGCCCTGGTGGTTGGGCCGCGGCGCGGTTTTCCTGGTACAGCCATGCCGCCACACAATCTCACCATGACAGTGACGGGTGCCGGCATGTTGTGGGTGGGCTGGTTCGGTTTTAACGCTGGTTCTGCGTTGGCTGCGAATAGTGATGCAGGTATGGCGATGCTGGTCACGCATCTTTCTGCAGCGTGTGGCGCATTAGCGTGGATGACGCTGGAGTGGATTAAATTCGGCAAACCGTCAGTGCTCGGTATTGTTACCGGTATGGTAGCGGGTCTCGGCACGATTACAGGCGCGTCAGGTTACGTGGATGCCGGCGGTGCACTGGTTATCGGTTTAACTGCGGGTGTAGTGTGCTTTTTCGCCACGCAATATGTGAAGCGTGTTTTGAAAATTGATGATTCGCTGGATGTCTCACCGGTGCATGGCGTGGGTGGTGTTATCGGTACTTTATTTGCCGGCTTGTTTGCAGCAAAGGGCTTGGGAATTTTTAGTGGCAAAGGTCTGGTGGCTGGTGTGAGTATCGCCCATCAACTCGGTGTGCAAATGCTCGGTGTGGTAACTATTCTGGGTTACACCGTTGTGATTACGTTTGCTGTTTTAAAAATTACTGCGTTGCTGACAAAAGGTTTGCGTGTGTCGGCAGAAGAAGAAAACGAAGGTCTGGATCTTGTTGATCACGACGAACGGGGTTATGTGTTGTAAACCTTCGTGTTCAGATCCGGATGCGCGGCGCTGGTAATAAATTTTCCAGTGTCGCAATATTTTCTTCCAGTAACGACATCGAGTTGCCGAGGTCATTGGCAATCCAGCCCTGCAAAGTTACACCATCAGTCTTGATAGCTTCTGCAGTCAGCAATGCGTGATTGATGCAACCAAGCTTCATGCCGACAACCAGAATTACGGGAACTTGTAGCAGCTTCACCACATCGGCAAAAGTTTCTGTCTCGTTCAGCGGCACGCGCCAGCCCCCAGCCCCCTCAATCACCGCGTAATCAAAATCGGTTTCATCCAATACATTGCGAACATGTTGTGCGATAGTTTTTGCGCTGAGTGATGTTCCGGTTTTTTTTGCAGCAAGATGCGGCGCAACTGGCAATGCAAAACAGAAGGGATTGATGTTGGTGTAAGGCAGCTTTGCCGTTGCAACTTGCTGTAATAACACAGCATCTTCATTGCGCCATTCGTCGTCAATTTTTTCTGCACCTGCAGCAAGGGGCTTCAGGCCTAGCGTACGTAATCCTTGCTGCTGTGCTGCCCGCAATAATTGGCAAGCGATGTGGGTTTTTCCTACGCCGGTGTCGGTGCCTGCAATAAAAACTATTTCTTTCATAATAATTTTATTTTTGTGATCAGCCACCATGCCGGCAGCACGCCTATGGAATCAGCCACCATATCCAGCACACTGAAACTGCGCGAAGGAATAAAAAACTGGATGCACTCAATAGCAATGCCATAAGCGATCAATAACAAAGCTAAGCGTTGCAGCGAATGTTTTTCATAATAGCCCAGTGCAGCCAGTAGCATCAGCGTAAAAAAAGTACCGGTGTGTTCGGCTTTATCCCAGATATCCACCGCGGGTAAATCTTGCGCAGGTAATAACATGAGAATGGTGGAAATGCACCACGCCAACCAGAAAGCCGCTATCCACCAGCGCGCATCAATGTTGTTCCATTTAGCGAGCAGAGACATACAGCACCTCGTAGGTGGCAGGTAATCCACGTTCGCTGCGCAACAATTCATACGTTGCCTGCATTTTTTTCCAGCGTTGTTTGCCGGTCATCCCTGTGGCCTGCCCTTTATTCATATTGTGCGCCCCAATAGCTTTCAGTTCGCGTGCCAGAGCGCTGACTTCAGGGTAATAAACCGTGTGCGTGGCGGTGACACTTTCAACGTGTAAAAATTCTGCTGCGTGCAGCGCATCCAACAAAATGCCGTGGTCTATAAAACGGTTGACGTGAATCGCATCATCAACTTCTCGCCAGCTTTGCTCTAGCTCCCGCAGTGTTCCCGGTAAAAAAGTAGCGAAAAACAATTCTCCATCCGGTTTTAGTATATGTCTCCATTGCTGGAAACATTGAAGGGGGGCATTTGCCCACTGGAGTGCGAGATTCGAGATCAGCCAGTCGGCGGTCCGGGTTGCAAATGGCATCTGTTCCATATCAGCTCGCACACACACAATATCAGTCTGGTTTTTCATGATGCTTTGCAGCATGCCAGATGAAAAGTCCAGTGCGATGACATTGGTATCGCGACCATATTTTTTTAATAATTCCCGGCTGATAAAACCGGTGCCGCACCCTATATCAATAACAGTTCCTGCCATATTGTCCGGCAATGCTGAAAGCAAGGCAGAACCGATATTGCGCTGCAGCTGTGCCGCATTGTCGTAACTGCTGGCAGCGCGGGAAAAAGAATCAGCAATACGTGATTTTTCTACGATATATTCTGGCTCGGAGGATTCTTTATCAACCTGTTTTTTCTTTAGCAAGAAATCTGTGATGAGGTCTGCTAATTGTGCTGTGCGTGATACCGGTATTGCGTGGCTGCTTCCAGATAGTATTTTTATCTGCTGGTTAGTGTTGATGTTTTCAAATAATGGCGCAATGGCGACAGGTGTAATGGCGTCGTTTTCCGCTAGAACATGCAGTCCAGGTATTGCCAGTGTTGTAAATGCATGACGGTTATCGATCTTGCCCAGCAACCCTAACATTTTTTCTGCTGTGGTAGGTTCAATAGCAGAATAATCTGCCAGCAGTTCCAGCACGGATTCTGATTTTGCAGCATTGGTGTCGCCACGTGTTTGCAATGCCAGAAAACGCTGCCAGGTTTTTTGTGGCTGGATAGAAAAGCGTTGGCAGAATTGTTCGTAGTCTGCTGCAGGCATGCCAGGCCAATCATTATGATTGGTGAAATGCAGGTTGCTGCCGACAGTAATGACCGCTGCAATTTTTCCGGGGTAACGCGCGGCAATCTGTATCGCCAGCATGCCACCCAATGACCAGCCACATAACACCGATTTTTCTGGTAGTTGCTCGACAATACTATCCAGCACTTGCTCAAGTGAACCACAAGGCTCATGGAATGCAGAGCCGAACCCTGGCAGATCAATCGGGTAAACAGAATTGAAGCCTTGAGTGTGCAATGTTTTTATCAGTGGCTGCCAGAGTTGGCTACTGAAGCCCCAGCCGTGTAAAAGGATAAGTGGATAATGGTTCACGCAAGTGCCTGCAAGGTTTCTGCAATAGTATCCAGTAATTGTGTGATATTTTTTTCATCATGTGTTGCAGAGAGCGTAATGCGCAATCGTGCAGCACCTTCTGCTACGGTAGGTGGCCGTACAGCACCAACAAGAAATCCATGGGTGCGCAATTGCTCATCAATACGTAAAACCTTCGCGCTGCTGCCAATTAGCAAAGGCTGTATCGCAGTGGGTGAATCCATTAATGGTAGCGAGTGCTGCTGTGCTTGCTGGCGAAAAAAATCAATATTGGATTGCAGCTTTTCACGACGCCAGTTTTCTGTATTGAGCAAACGCAATGCCGCTGATGTCGCTGCGGCTTGTGCAGGAGGTATTGCGGTAGTGTAGACAAAAGTACGGGCAAACTGGATCAGCATATCTATCATGTCATGCGAACCGGCAACAAACGCACCGAAGCTACCCAGTGCCTTGCCGAAGGTTCCCATCAATACCGGCACATCTTTTTGTGTGAGTGAAAAATGTTCGCAGCTACCAGCGCCGGTTTTTCCCAGCACACCAAAACCGTGCGCATCATCCACCATCAATAATGCATCGTGTTTTTTGCACAGTGTTGCGAGTGCGGGTAGCGGTGCGATGTCGCCATCCATGCTGAAGACCCCATCCGTTGCCACCAGTGTTTTTTTACCAGCTGTGCGCAATAAATGTTTTCCAAGGCTGCTGGCGTCGGCGTGCAAATAGCGGCGGAAATCTGCGCCAGATGCCAGGCCGCCATCGATCAGCGACGCATGATTGAGTTTATCTTGCAGTATGCAATCGCCCTTGCCCAGCAGTGCTGTCATGACACCGAGATTGGCCATATAGCCGGTGGAAAATAATAACGCGCGATCACGCCCGGTAAATGCGGCCAGTTCTTCTTCCAGCTGTTGATGTGCGCGTGAATGCCCGCCGAGCAAATGCGAAGCGCCGCTGCCTGCGCCATATTTTTCTGCAGAGTCGACCAGTGCTTTTTTTAGTGCGTGATGATTGGCAAGCCCAAGATAATCATTGTTGATAAATGACCGGTAAGCTTTGTCATCAAACATGCGCACACTGCGCAACAAATGTTGTTGTTTGCGTTCAGCCAGCTGCTGTTGCCAGTGTTGTTGCCAGAGAGTGCTCATTTACGCACATGCGTTATAGAACAGCTTGTGTTCTACCTGCGCTGGAATATCTTCTCGATGCATCTGGTTAATGCCCAGTTTTGCAAACAACTGCTGATCTTTATGCGCAGCGGGGTTTGGTGTGGTCAGTAATTTTTCGCCATAAAAAATAGAATTTGCACCAGCCATAAATGCCAGCGCCTGCATCTGCTCATTCATGGTTTCACGGCCAGCAGATAAACGCACATAGGATTGAGGCATCAGGATGCGCGCTACCGCAATGGTGCGTAGAAAATCAAACGGGTCGAGTTCCGCTTCGTTTTCCAGTGGCGTACCTTCTACTTTCACCAGATTGTTGATGGGAACCGAATCTGGGTGTGGATTGAGATTGGCCAGTTGTTGCAGTAAACCGGCGCGATCATTCTGGGTTTCACCCATGCCGACAATGCCACCACTGCACACTTTCATGCCGGCATTCCGAACATTTTCCAGCGTTTCCAGACGGTCTGCATAGGTGCGTGTGGTGATGATTTCGCCATAATATTCCGGCGAGGTGTCGAGATTGTGGTTGTAGTAATCGAGACCGGCTTCGGCGAGGCGTTTTGATTTGTCGCCATCCAGCATGCCGAGCGTCATGCAGGTTTCCATGCCTAACGCTTTTACTTCGCGCACCATATGCAGCACGTAAGGCATATCTTTTTCAGCCGGTGAACGCCACGCTGCACCCATGCAAAAGCGTGATGAACCATTGGCTTTTGCCGCACGCGCTTCTTCTATCACTTTTTCCACTTCCAGCAGTTTTTCTTTTTCCAGACCGGTGTTGTAGTGGCCGCTCTGCGGGCAGTATTTGCAGTCTTCCGGACAGGCGCCAGTCTTGATCGACAGCAGCGTGCTGACCTGTACCTGGTTCGGATCAAAATGTTCACGGTGTACCTGTTGGGCGCGGAACAGCAGATCGTTGAAGGGCAGCTGGAACAGCGCGACTATCTCGGCGCGGCTCCAGTCATAGCGGGTAGCTTGGTGGGTCTTGGTCATAGGGAAGAGTCGGGTGGATAGAATGTGGGCATGATAGTCGCCACAGTCCCATCGTCAACCAAGCGGGATAAATAAAGTTGACTACTCTCCCTGACAGGCTTTTTTGCTGGCCGGGGTTCCGCCATATACAATCGAGCCAACACTCAGCCTGAATTCCGTGACGATGACCGATTCCCGACAAGGCGATATGGTACACCCCGCACCCGTGCATATGACGGCCTGTGCCGAATGTGATTTGTTGTTGGAGGATGTGGAGGTGCCCGCAGGCGATAAATCGGCCTGCCCCAGATGCGGCCATGTATTGAAGGAGGGCGCGCCAGATAGTGTCATTCAGGCGCTGGTTCTGTCCACAATTGGTCTGATCATGTTTGGCCCGGCCCTGGGTTTACCCTTGCTGAGTTTGTCTGCAGCAGGTTTGCGGCATGATGTATCACTGGGGCAAGCGATCCTGTCGCTGGGCGATAGTGGATTCTGGGAAGTGGCTACTATGGTGGCGGTGGTGGCGGTGGTGGCGCCACTACTGAACCTGTGGCTGATGTTCACTGTTAGCCTTATGCTGCAAATCAGGAGTCACTCGCGTTGGCTGCCGACGTTATTGCGTATCAACCATACGATGCAGGAGTGGGCTATGCCTGAAGTGTTCGTGATGGGTATATTGGTCTCTGCTGTAAAACTGAAAGATCTGGCGCACCTGTTGCCCGCCGTCGGGCTGTACGGTTTTATTTGCATGATGTTGTGCATATTGTTACTGAATACCATTATTGATCAGCATGAACTATGGCATGTGTATGAAATAAATCGATCATACCCGGCAGCAACCTCCTCACAATAAAACAGGGTAGTTATGGAACCTATTTGTATCACCTACCGCATAGGATTGAATGATAAAACCACTGAAGTTTTTGACTTCAATCTGGATGCCAAAAATTTTGAACTGATCAGCAATCCGGTTGTTGATCCTCCGAACTGGACGGAGTTGGCTTTCAAGCAGTGCTCACACTGCCCACTGAGCCTGGAAGAACACAAGCACTGTCCGCTCGCGTTGCAATTGCACAGTGTTATTGATCGCTTTCATGACACGCGTTCGATCGATGAAGTAAAACTGGAAGTGATTACGGAAGAGCGGACCGTCGTGCAGACCACCGCGCTGCAGCGCGTGTTGAGTTCCATGCTCGGCCTGATCTTTCCGACTTGCGGCTGTCCGAAAACAGCGTACATGCGTCCGATGGCGCGTTTTCATTTGCCGCTGGCTTCGGAAGAAGAGACCGTATTTCGTGTGGCGGGCATGTATCTGGTCGCACAATATTTTCTCACACACAATGGTAAGAAAGGTCAGTTTGCTTTTGATGGATTGATCAGCATTTACGAAGATTTTCATATTCTCAACAAAGCGATTGCCAGTCGTTTGCAATACGCTACGGATTCAGACTCTTCCAAGAATGCGATTACCTTGCTGGATATGTATTCCAGTCTGGTGCCAATGTTGCTGGAAGACCAGCTCGCTGAAATTCGTGGCTTCTTTACGGCATTTTTACCGGAAGATGAAGTGGCAACAACGGCGGCTACCAATAACTATCTTGAGAAAGCAAAAGCGTTCGCGCTGGAACTGGAAACTGATTTGGCTATCGTCCCTGTCGACAACGGTGAAAATGCGCTGCCTGCGTGGTTGCGTGGCGCACTTGACGAAGACGAGGTGAAGCCGGAGGCCAGCAGCAAAACAGATACCAGTGCTATTGATGCTATCTTGAGTGCATCCAGCCTCTCTCTGTCACTGGAGCCAACAGATAACAAGCCACCACCACCAACGGGGAAAGCGGTTTTTATTCTGCCCGATGATGATGTGCCGCCGAAGAAACCGTAACGCGGATTCGAATGCTGCACGCAAGGCAATAATAGCTTTTGGCATTACACTGATACTGGTAACCACAGAAGGGAGTATCTGATGAAGCGTAAACTGATATTTTTACAATGGCTGGCAGCCGTGATTCTTGTTGGGGGTGCCGTTACCGGACAAGCTGCAAGTACAGGTGAGGCAACGGAGCCGCCTGTGCCTGATGCCAGGGCTGTGTTGCAAAAAATGGCCAGGCAGTTAGCGCAAGCACCGGGTTACAGCGTAACAATTTTCAATGATTATGATGCGATCCAGCAAGATGGACAGAGCATCACATTCCGCAACAAACATCAGGTGTCCTTGCAGAGACCCGGGCAGTTGCGTATCGATGCCACGCGCAGTGATGGCGATCGGGATATGACACTGTTTGATGGCAAAACATTGACGACTTACAAAGAGAAAGACAATGTTTATGCCCGTGTAGAAAAGCCTGGTACTGTCGATAATACAGTGGTGTACATGGTGCAGGATTTGCAGATGGTTGTACCGCTGGCGCGCCTGTTGCTGACGACTTTGCCGCAGGAGCTGGATTCACTGGTGCTGTCTGCCCATTATGTAGAGAAAGATGTTTTATCTGATACACCTGCGGATCACATTGTTGTCAGCTTATCGGATGTTGACGTGCAGCTGTGGGTAGTAGCAGGCGAGCAATCATTGCCGCGTAAAATTATCATTACGTACAAACATGCGCGCGGGCAGCCTCAGTTTCGCGCAGAGTTTGTTGACTGGAATCTTGCGCCGGTATTCAAGCCGGAATCATTTGTATGGACTCCACCGAAAGGCGCTGAACAGATCCCCTTCCTTGCACCTGTGCGCCAGACACCGGCAATGCAGGAAACCGCTACAGAAGGAGTTGCCCAATGATTCTCTCCACAAAAAAAACTGGCAAAAATTCAGTGGTTTTTTTATTGGCCGGGGTGATGAGCGTGTTGTTAGTGCTTGCATCTCACACGGCAGAGGCGCGAGGTGGTCGCGGTGGTGGCGGTGGGTTTTCGCGCAGCAGCCCCGCTAGCGGCGGCAGTATTACATCGCATCCCGTGATTCGGTCCGCCGCCGCCAAACGTCAGGGGGGCGATGCAGGTCAACCTCGTACAGCCAGAAATGCTGGTGATATTAATAATCCCCGCACCACCAGAAATGCAGGGGATATCGGCCAGCCTCGTGATGCCCAGTCTGCCGGTGGGGTGGGTTCAGCCCAGGGCGCTGGTGGTGTGCAGGCTGGCCGGATTCCTGCCGCACCAGTGACTGCCCAGGAAATGGCCGCCTACAGAAAGCAGTTCAATGAGCAGAATAAAGACAAGGATCGGGGTGATTGGGATAACCGCTGGCGCGACAACGATGATGATAATGGAGATGAAAAACCGGTGATCCCTGCTGCCGTGGTCGGTGCTGTTGTCGCGGCAGTAGCGCAGGCCAGGGCCGATGATTACGTTGGCTTCGTGAATACGGTGGGCGATCCGGGTTATCTCACTGAAGATGCCTGCTCGATCGAGGCCGTTACGGAAGTTAACGACGTGGCTTACTATCGCTGCTCGGATACCTGGTATAAACGAGGCTACGAGAGCGGCAATGTGGTGTACATCCCCACGGATCCACCAGTCGGTTATTGATTTGTCGTAATACTCAGCAGCAGCAACGTGATGCGGCGTCCGTTGCTGTCGCACACATCATGGAATGTAGTGATTGGAACGCTGGCATCTGCATCGCTATGCAGTGTGAAGCGTTGATCAATTCGCAGGTGTTTTTCTTCGCCCCAGAAATGTTTTTCAGCTTCGTTGAGAACGGAAGCGACAATCGCCAGATTATTTTGCAGCACCTCTTCTACCGGCCCTAATGCGTGGAGCTGGGTTTCGATTTCGTCGAAATGTGTTTGCAAGGCTGTGTGATCTTGCTGCCCCGTATTGTGGGAAAAACCGCTGCCGCCTTTTTGCAGAATATCCAGTTTTACACGTAACAAGGTGCGTTGCTGGGTGAGTTTTTCACGTTCATCGCGTTGTTCGCTGACATGTGCCAGCGCAATAGATAGTAAATAATCAAATGCGCGATGCTTCAATAAACGGCGTGTTTCCTCTTCGCTGGAAGACAAATCCAGTAAATGATGATCATCAAAACTGACAGTGGTCTGCTGCACGTCATTCATCAGTTTTTCATCGACCAGCGCGTAACCGAAGCCGGTTTTTTCGTGTCGCTCCAGTGTCAGCAAGCCCACGGTTTTATCGGGCTTTAATGATGTTGTCGCCAGATATTCACACAGGCGATTGTCTTTGGCCAGAATATCATTCATGCGTGCAGCGGATGTAAATACAGTGCCTAACACAATGTTTTGTTCGTATGCTTCTTTCGTCGCCTGCACAGCAACAGGTAATGCATCCACCATGGCAATGACATGGTGGATTGCATGCAGGACAGGGGCGTGCAAGGTTTTTGTATAAGCCGGGAGAATGCGCATACGCGGATCGGTACCATCCAGTGTACGCTCGATCGCTGCTTTGATGACAGAATCAGGAATGGCAGCGTCCTGCTGCTTATCTGTTATACCAAAAATATCGGCTAATATTTTGAACATAAGCCAGAGTTTACATCCTGTATTTATTTCATGGGATAGGTGTGACGTATTTCGTAAATGGCATCATCATCACTTACTGGCGTCAGAAAAATTCTGTACTGGAAATCCGGTTGGAAAATATTCATTTTGTTCAGGTCAAATTCCACTTTGAAGCGCAAATAGGTTGGGCTATTCGAGCTGATATTCACGTTCTGTTTGATATCTCTTGGTTCCCAGTCTTTTGCTTTTTCGGTCAAGCCAGTCAAACGAATTTTGTGTGGGCCGGGTTTCAGTTCTAACGAGAGATAGCTGTTGTATTCAATAATGCCAACGCTTTTGTCATCGACAATAACTTCCGGATAACTGAAACGCAGTGGCTTTGTCGTACCCGGTGTTGATGCCTCTGGCCGATAGATGTAGAGCATCCCGTTGTCGCTGAATTGTATGGGCGTTGGTTTGAAGACATTGGTGTTGGGGGTTGCGTCATTGGCGCAACCAGACAAACCCGCTAACAGAATCGGTGCAAATATCAGAATTATGCGGATAGCGTTCATCTTCTCTCTCCACTATTACAAGCCCCAAGTATGCATTATTCTGCCTGCAATTAAATCTGTCACCCTGTTTGCTCGGGCCAAACCAGTATGAATCACACTTTGAAACAATTGTATTCTCGCCATCGCAACAGAAAAGCGGCGACATTATTGTTACTGCTGGCTGTGCTGATTGGTTGTACGCCACTGCTGGTGCATCAACTGGATGAGCGTTTTGGTGTGTCGGATGTGGCACGTTACAACAATCCGCCGCCACTGCAAAAAGGCACGCCGGAATATTGGCATGATGTACGGCCATTGCTGGAGCAGCGCTGTACGGTGTGCCATGGTTGTTACGATGCACCTTGCCAGCAAAACTTGACGTCATGGGATGGTATTGCCCGTGGTTCCAATGCGGAGCAGGTCTATACAAATCGACTGGCCCCGGCCGAACCCAGCCGCCTGTTTGTGGATGCACAGACGCCGGAGGAGTGGCGTGAGCGAGGGTTTCATCCAGTATTGAATGAAAGAGAAGATTCACGCGAAGCCAACCTGCAGGGCAGTGTGATGTATCGCATTCTCGATTTGAAACGTAAAAATCCATTGCCGGAAAAAAATGTCCTCAATCCGGATATTTTTACTTTTTCACTGAGCAGAGAGCAAACCTGCCCGACTATAGAAAAGATGGATGCGTTTGAAAAAGAGCATGCCGAGTGGGGAATGCCGTATGGCTTGCCTGCTTTATCTGATAAAGAATTTTCTACCATGGAAGAATGGTTGGCGGCAGGCTCGCCAGTGGGAAAAACACCTGCATTGCCAGCGAATATCCAGCAGCAAATTACGGTGTGGGAAGATTTTTTTAATGGTACTTCATTGAAACAAAAACTGGTTAGCCGGTATATCTATGAACATTTGTACCTGTCACATATTTATTTTGATGAAGTATTGCCAGCGAGTAACCGTTATTTTTTTCATCTGGTACGATCTTCTACTCCGCCGGGTGAGCCTGTAGACGAGATTGCTACCCGCCGTCCGTATGATGATCCCGGGTCGGAGCCATTCTGGTATCGCATTCGTTTTGATTCGGGCAGTGTTGTCGAAAAAACGCATATGCCTTATGCCTTGAACTCGGCGCGTATGGCAAAGTGGCAGAAATGGTTTGTCGATGCAAATTATACCGTGGACAGTTTGCCGTCTTATGCGCCAGCGGTAGCGGGCAATCCGTTTCTTGCTTTCTACGCATTGCCTATTGATTCACGGTACCGTTTCTTGCTTGATGACGCGCAGTTTATTATTGATACCTTTATCAAAGGGCCGGTATGCCGTGGTCAGGTGGCTCTCAGTGTTATACAGGATAATTTCTGGGTATTTTTTGTTGATCCCGATAAAATGCCAGCGAAACTTACAAATAATTTCCTGATGCGTGAAAGTAAAAATCTGCGTTTACCGAGTGAAGATGAGAGTGATGCTGGTGTGCTGGACTGGCTGAAATACTCCAGATTGCAGAAAGATTATCTAAAAGCAAAATCCACACAATTGGGAAAAACATTTGATGCTTCCAACAGGCTTACACTGGATCTGGTGTGGAATGGAAGTGGTAACAATGACAATGCTGCACTGACTATTTTTCGCCATTCGGACAGCGCATCTGTAGTAAAAGGCCTGGTGGGTCCGCCACCCAAAACGGCCTGGCTGATCAGTTACGCCCTGCTAGAGCGCATTTATTATTTGCTGGTAGCGGGTTTTGATGTGTACGGCAGCGTAGGGCATCAGCTCAATACGCGTTTGTATATGGATTTTTTGCGCATGGAAGGAGAGGCTAACTTTATTGCCTTGCTGCCATTGAAGTCGCGCAAACCAACTGTAGATTCCTGGTATCGCGGCGCCAGTAATAATGTGAAGGATTATATTTTTGGTGATCACTTTGATTATTCTGCAGAAAGCGGTGTTGTCTATCATACGAATCAACCGCAACAGGAACTGTATAAATTATTGGCGGCGCATATAGGAAATAATGTTTCACAGCGCTTCAGCTTGCAGAAAATCAAGGATAAAAAAATCCAGCAGCAAATCATGCGGTTACAAAAAGTGCACGGTATTGGAATTGGTATTTTTCCCGAGAATAGCGTTCTGCGTGTTGACGATGATGCAGGCAAGAGCCATTACTTCACGTTGATACATAACGATAGTTACAGCAATATTTCACAGTTACTGGATAATGCAGAACGGCGGCGGCCAGCCGAGGACACTCTGACGGTTGTGCCGGGTATTGTTGGCGCTTACCCGAATGCCTTTTTCAGGGTTCCGGCTGGTTCGTTGGCGGGTTTTGTCGATCAACTGGCAAATATGCAAACAGAAACGGACTACACGGTATTGCTGGACCGGTTTGGTGTTCGCCGCACTAGTCCTGACTTCTGGGCGTTCAGCGATGCACTGCAAAGAGACTATATTCGTAATGAGCCGGTTGAAGGTGGTGTACTGGACTATAACCGCTTTGAGAATCGCTGACAGGCGGTATATGCTTGGATTATGGTTTCGTTTGTACACAAGGAGTTTTTTATGAAGCAGTTGCCGTATACACGTTGTGCCATGTCGGCAGTTTTGTTGTCCGTCGCTGTGTTGGCAGGTTGTTCGTGTAGCAGAAGCAGTAGTAGCAGTAGTAGTGATGACGATGAGAGCCCAATGGTTGTGCAAGCGCCCAACTACCCTGAACAATTGCTACAGCTCAATGAAGCACACGAAAAGAAACTGATTTCTGATGAGGATTACCAGAAACAGCTTAAAAAAATCAATAAAGCCATGAATAAATAAGTGCAGGAGTACGCTATGCATAGTCAAGATGATCTGGGAACGATACAAGCACTATTAGAGCGTTTTAACAAAGAACGTTTGCCGCGCGCTATTGAAATCAAGGAACGTGTTGACCAAGGTGAATGCCTGACAGATTACGATATAGAATTTCTCGAACGCGTATTTCGCGATAGCAATGAGAACAGGCAGTACTACGCCAAATTTCCCGAATATATGGATATTGTTAGCAACTCCATTCATATCTATGAAGACATCATGGCGAAAGCGCTGGAAAACGAACAAAACCGCAAGAAATGACATGCAGGAATCAAGACAATAAAAAGGCGACCTATTGGTCGCCTTTTTACTAACGCCTGTTGCTTACAGCGTGCGAGTTGCTGTTTGCATGCTGGCATAGGTTTCCATCCTTGCTTTGATAGAGGCTTGCAAATCTTTCAGTTGATCCTCTTTCACTTGCATCACCAGCTCTTTGCCTCGATAGAACGAATACACGCCATCAGCACGCGTTGCATGGAGTACTTCCTTCGATCCATCGTTGTAAGTGACATACGTCAATATTTCATTTTCAAAAAAGCGCGACTGGGCAGAAGCGACATTCTGGATTCCCATTTTTTCCAGTGTGGCAACCTTGGTATCAACCAGGGCGCCGTTCTTGTTGATAGGGTTTTTTCCACTCCAGAATTCAATCGAGTTCACGATGAACAGGTCAATATAACTGGTGATAAACCAGACAGGAGCTGTGACTATGAATAATCCTTCACGACCCCATCGGCTGTCGGCGGTCTCCAGATTCCAGTCATGAACGGATTTGGTCATTGCGTTGCGTCCCATACAGCCGGTAATGCTGGATAACGCGATAATGGTTGTGAGAATGGCGATTGATTTTTTCATGGTGGTTCTCCTTGGTTGGCTTGATGAAGCATAGACTAAGCTTGATGACATCAGCGAGCAGACCGAACACAGGCTGGCTACAGTCAACTTGACAGTGACACAGATCGTGATCCGAATCAAAGGTTTGTTGGCTGTTGGCGGCCTCGGTCAGTCTTTATCGCTGCGCGGTATTTTTATAGTCGGAACAACTTTGCGTTTTTTCATTTTTGCAGGATCATCTTTTTTGACTTTTCTATCAGGCAACTCTACTTTTTTGGCAGGAACTTCCTTATAGGGAATCTGTGACAAGAGGTGCGTAATGATGTCGATACGAACCTGTTTCTTGTCATCCGAATGTGCAACAAACCACGGTGCAGAATGCGTATCAGTAGCCTCAAACATTTCATCACGCGCCTTGGTGTATTCATCCCAACGCGTGTAGGATTTTATATCCATTGGTGACAACTTCCATATCTTGCGTTTGTCCTTGATGCGATCCTTAAGGCGTTCAGCCTGCACTTCCGGGCTGACTTCCAGCCAGTATTTGAACAGCAGGATGTTGGAGCTGAGCATGGAGTTTTCCACAAAGGGCACAACCTTCAGAAATTTCTTCACCTTTTCTTCAGGAGTGAACCCCATGACACGCTCAACGCCGGCGCGGTTGTACCAGCTGCGATCAAAAATCACGACTTCACCAGCAGCAGGAAAGTGCGCGATATAACGCTGGATATACATCTGGCTTTTTTCCCTGTCCGACGGGGTGGGCAATGCGGCAACACGAAACACGCGCGGGCTGACCCGTTCCGTAATAGCCTTGATCGTACCGCCTTTGCCGGCACCATCCCGACCTTCAAAAACAATACAAATCTTAATGCCTTTAGCGACGACCCATTGCTGCAACTTCACCAGTTCTATGTGCAGGTGCTTGAGCGCCTTGTCGTAGTCTTTTCTTTTCAATTTGTCCGGTGCTGATTTTTTGGCTGGATCAGCGGGTTTTTTAATGGTTGTGCCAATTTTTTTTGACGTGCTTGACGCAGATTTACTCATGTAAAAATATCCTCCAGACGAACCAGGTGCGTGCAGTGGCCGGTACAGTAGTGTTGAGCACTGACAGGCGAAGCCTATCATGATCGATTGCGGTCATTTTGTAGATACTTCCTGTCATAAAACCGCTGTAAACTGGCCTAATATTTACCGTGTGTCACAGAAGGATAGAACACATGTCGAGAAAAGCTTTTATGCCGGTGCTGCTGGCAGTGCTGTTTAGTGTGCACACGCATGCGACGCAGCTGACAGGGAAATTTGTCTGGGCCGAACTCGTCACGGATGACCTTGCTGTCGCAACCCGTTTTTATGCCGGCCTGTTTGGCTGGACCTTCGAGGAAGTGGATGGTTATGCCACGGCGTACAATCACGATGAGCCTGTTGCAGGTCTGTTCTATTATCCACGTGCAAAAAGTGCTGCGGGAAAACCGCGTTGGTTTGGCTATATTTCGGTAGCTGACGTACAAAAAACCGGACAATCCATTCTGGCTGCGGGTGGCAAGGTGAGGGCTCCGCTGCGCAAATTACCCGGACAGGATGGTGATGCCATGGTATTTGCCGACCCTGAAGGTGCGTTATTTGGTGTTGTGCACTTTGCAGCCGGTGATCCGGTAGATTATCTGGCCGAGACTGGCGACTGGATCTGGATCCAGTTGTTGAGTCGCGATGTACACAAAGCCGGCAGTTTCTATCAGCACGTGGCGAACTATGAGCTGATTAAAAACGGCCATGCCAATGGTGCTGATCAATTCCTTCTTTCCAGTGAAGGTTATGCCCGCGCGGCTGTGATGGCGATTTCGCCCAAGCGCCGGGATGTCACACCGTGCTGGATACCGTCCTTGCGAGTCGATAATGTTGCCGCGACCATCGCCAGAGCACAGCAACTTGGAGGCACGGTACTGGTGCCGCCCCGCCCCGATCTGTTTGCCGGGCGCGCTGCGGTGATTGCTGATCCAACGGGCGGTGCTGTCGGTATCATGGAGTGGGATGAGCAGACGGAGGACGCACCATGACGGTTCGGTTGAAGTCCGCTGCTCTGGGAGATGCCTTTCTGAGGCGCGCTCTGCCTGTTCTGGTGATGAGCGCGGCAGGTCTAGGTCTGGTGGGTTGTGATGACTCAGGCGGCGGTAGTCATGCTGGATCGGGTGCTTATTACCATGGTGCTGGCTTTTACGATCCTTATTATTACGGGATATACGATTACGATGATTATGACCCAGTTGTCCTGCCGCCATACCACAATAATGGCGGCAACAGGCCCGGGAAACCAGACAAGCCGACCGATGACCTGAAACCTGCTCATCCGATTGTTGAGCACCCTGATGTTGGTAACAGACCGGAAAAGCCCCGTGTCAGCCCGACATCATCTCAGCGTAATCGGTCGCTTCCTTCCCGTTCGCGGCCGTCGTATATGGGCAGTAGGGGCGGGATGCGCGGGGGAGGCATGCGTGGCGGCGGTGGCAGGGGTGGTGGCGGTCGTCGCTAACCTCGTCACTAGTATTACACCCGATGAACTTATAACTCACTTGCTTATGGATGACTCATGGATCGCACCCGAACTGTAACGGCTTTCACCCACAGTGCCATATCCCGAAGCATCTGGCGGCAGGTGGTAACAGCCACACTGGTTGCGGTAGTTGCCTTGGCGGGTTGTGGAAAAACACCAGGAAATACGGCGGCAGCTCCAGACGTCGCGGTCGTTATTCCCGTCCAGCGTGATGTGCCGGTTTATCTGGATCTGGTCGGGCAGGCACAGGGCAAACAGGATGTTGAAATCCGTGCGCGTGTCGAAGGTTATCTGGAATCCGTCAACTTCACGGAAGGTTCATTTGTTACCAAAGGCACTCTGCTATACCAGATTGATCCCAAATCATTTCAGGCGGATCTTGCTACGGTGCAAGCGCGATTGACCAAGGCCACTACCGATGTCACGCGTTTGAAACCACTCGCGGCCAAACAGGCGGTGAGCCGTCAGGAACTGGACAATGCCCTGGCTGCTTTTGATGCGGCAAAAGCGCAAGTGGATCTGGCAAAACTCAATCTCGGTTACACCACCATCGCTTCACCGATTGACGGTGTGGTGGGCATCACAGAAGTAAAAGCAGGCAATCTGGTGGGGCGTGGTGAAAGCACTTTGCTCACCACTGTTTCGCAAGTGGATCCTATTGTTTTTCGCGTTGGTATCAGCGAATCGGAATATCTCAAGCTGGCCAAACGCGGCCCTCGTCCCGCAGATCAGCCAGCGGATATTGAATTGCAATTGGCGGACGGTGCCATCTATCCACACAAAGGTGTGTTTGATGCAGTGGAGCGCGCAGTGGATACAAAAACCGGCACGCTGGCGCTGCAATTCAATTTTGCCAATCCGGATCGCCTGATTCGGCCTGGTCAATATGGTCGCGTGCGTCTGCTGGTTGAAAAATTGCCGGCGGCTCTGCTGGTGCCACAGCGCGCCGTGAATGAAATCCAGGGTATGTACCAGGTGGCTGTAGTGGGAACAGATAACAAGGTTGCGTTGCGCACCGTCAAGGTGGGGCCGCGTGTTGATAATCTCTGGGTCATTACGGAAGGACTTCAGTCTGGAGAGCAAGTTGTCGCTGAAGGTTTGCAACGTGTGCGTGATGGCATGACGGTAACGCCTACGCAAGTTTCCCGGACATCGCCGTCCCCACCTGTAGCAAAACCTTAAGGTGAGGACGCTGACATGATGGCGCGTTTTTTCGTCAACCGCCCGATTGTGGCGATTGTTATTTCTATCGTCATGATCATTCTCGGTCTGGTGGCATTGAGTCGCTTGCCGATTGCGCAGTACCCGGACATTGTGCCGCCGCAGATTCAGGTAACGACAACGTTTGTCGGCGCGTCGGCAACCGATGTTGAAGCGTCGGTCGCAACACCAATCGAGCAACAGGTGAATGGTGTCGACAACATGATTTACATGAAGTCGACCAACGCCAATGACGGCACACTGAAACTGATTGTGTCGTTTGAAGTCGGCACCGATCTCGACATGAGTAACGTGCTGACGCAAAACCGTTTGTCGCAAGCAATGCCATCCTTGCCGGCGTCGGTAAAAGAGTACGGCGTTTCCGTTAAAAAATCGCTTAACTTTCCTCTGGTGGTTATCACACTGAGTTCGCCGAAAGGCTCATTCGATAAAGATTTTCTCTCAAACTATTCCGCTATCAATATCAATGACGCATTGTCGCGCACGCGCGGTGTGGGGCAAGTCACCATGTTTGGTGGCAGCGATTACGCCATGCGTGTGTGGATTAATCCTGATCGCATTGCCAAACTGGGTTTGACTGTTACAGATCTTATTAATGCCATCAAGGCACAAAATACCTTGGCGCCGGCGGGGCAATTTGGTGGTCCGCCAGCAGCGAGTGGTACTGAATTTACTTACACCGTACGCACACAGGGGCGTTTACTGACGCCAGAAGATTTTGAAAATATTGTGGTGCGTTCCAACGCAGATGGTTCGCAGGTCTACATGAAAGATGTGGCGCGCGTTGAACTCGGCGCGCAATTGTATAACCAGGTCAGTCGCCTGAATGGCAAACCGGCGGCAGCGATTGCTGTGTACCAGATGCCGGGCACCAACGCACTGGAAGCGATAAAAGGCATACGCAAAGTGATGGAGGATGCAGCCACACGTTTTCCTGCGGATCTTGAATACGAAATTACGCTGGATACCACCTTGCCGATTACGGAAGGCATCAATGAAATTCTGCACACACTGTTTGAAGCGGTAGTGCTGGTGTTGATTGTGGTATTTATCTTTTTGCAAAACTGGCGTGCAACGTTGATTCCATTATTGACAGTACCGGTGTCGTTGATCGGCACGTTTATGGTTTTTCCGCTGCTGGGTTTTTCCATTAATGTTTTATCGCTGCTGGGTCTGGTACTGGCGATCGGTATTGTGGTGGACGATGCGATCGTGGTTGTGGAAGCGGTCATGCATCACATCGAGCACGGTAAATCGCCGAAGGAAGCTACAATCCAGGCGATGAGTGAAGTGTCTGGTCCTGTGGTGGCGATTGCACTGGTGCTCTCGGTGGTGTTTGTGCCGGTGGCATTTATCAGTGGCATTACAGGTCTGCTCTACCAGCAGTTCGCCATTACGATTGCAATTTCTGTTTTGTTTTCTGCCATCAATGCGTTGACATTGAGCCCGGCACTGGCGGCGTTGTTGTTGAAGCCTACCGATGGCAAGCGACATTTTCTCACGCCGTTTTATGATGGCTTTAACCGGTATTTTGAAAAATTTACCGGCGGCTATATGGGGGTGGTGTCTATCCTGATTCGAAAATCAGTCCGCAGTTTAATTTTTATCGCTATTACGATATTTCTTACGACGCGATTGGTCGCAAATATTCCCAGCGGTTTTGTGCCTGAGGAAGATCAGGGTTATATCTTGTTGAATGTGCAGCTGCCGGATGCGGCATCCATGGAGCGCACAGACCAGATTTCCAAACAGATCGAAGGTATTCTGGCGCGTAATCCACACGTGCAATCTGCCATCACCATCACCGGTTTTTCATTGTTGACGGGATCGACTGCATCCAATACGGCGTTTTTCTTTGTGACGTTAAAACCCTGGGATGAAAGGCATTCGGCAGAGGCGCATGCGAGTGGCGTGGTGAATGCCGTTAATGCGGATCTTGTCAAAGAAGTGCCGGGCGCGATGGCTTTGGCTTTCGGTCCACCACCGATTCCCGGTCTCGGTACGGGTGCCGGTTTTACGATGGAATTGCAGGATCGCGCCGGTAATTCGGCGGAATATCTTTCACAACAAACAGCATTGTTTATTCAGGCAGCAAAAAAACGCCCGGAAATCGGTCGCATCTTCACATTGTTCAGCAGCAAGGTGCCACAAGTGTTTGTGGATATTGATCGCGAAAAAGCCGTGAAGCTGGGTGTGTCACTGGACGATATCAATACCACGTTGGGCACTTTGCTGGGCAGCTCGTATGTCAATGACTTCAACCGCTTCGGACGTGTGTACAAAGTCTATGCACAAGCAGAGCCTGCATTCAGACGCGATCCAAAAGATCTGTCACTGTTTTTTGTTCGTAGTCGCACAACGGGTGATATGGTGCCGCTCGATACATTGGTGCACAACAAGCCGTATGCCGGCCCGGAATTCACCAACCGTTTCAACTTGTTCCGCGCAGCTGAATTATCCGGTGTTCCTGCTCCCGGTTACAGTTCTGCGGATGCATTGCATGCGCTGGAAGAAGTGGCGAAAGAAACATTGCCACCGGATATGAGTTATGCCTGGGCAGATACATCGTTCCAGGAAAAACGCGCGGAAGGTACTGCAGGTATTGTGTTTGTTTTTGCGATGCTGATGGTGTTCCTGATACTTGCTGCGCAATATGAAAGTTGGGCATTGCCGTTTTCGGTATTGCTAGGCACGCCGTTCGCTGCTTTCGGTGCATTCCTCGGCTTGTGGTTGGCGCGGCATTTCAGTCCCAGCTATGTCAATAACGTGTTTGCACAAATCGGTTTGATCATGTTGATTGGTCTGGCTGCAAAAAATGCGATCCTGATTGTCGAGTTTGCCAAAATGAAGCGCGAAGAGGGTCTGGATATTATTCCTGCTGCGCTCGAAGGCGCCAAGTTGCGTTTGCGTCCGATTCTCATGACGGCATTTGCTTTTATTCTCGGTGTAGTGCCGTTGTTAACAGCTAGTGGTGCTGGCGCTGAAGCGCGCAAGGTCATGGGTATGGCGGTGTTTGCGGGTATGTCTGTAGCAACGATCCTGGGTGTTTGTCTGGTGCCGGTATTGTTTGTGGTGATTGAAAAACTGGTATCGCGTTCCAGCAGCAAGGGAGAGCATTGATCATGATGATGCGTCGATCAATCAAATGTTTGCCGCTGTTTATTGCAATGGGCATAACAGGTTGTACTGTTGGTCCGGATTACCAGCGTCCTGTGCTGGATATTCCTGCGCTGTTTCGTGGTGAGGAATATCAGGTAACAGCGCCGAAAACTGAATCGACTGTGGCATTGGGTGATGTTGCATGGTGGCAAGTATTCAGTGACCCTGTTCTGATCCAGTTGATCAATGATGGTCTCGCCAACAACCATGATTTGCGTATCGCCGCAGCGCGTGTTGATCAATACCGTGCGCAAGCCGGTGTTGTGCACGGTGCACTGTTTCCACAAATCGACGCCGGTTTAGGGCATACATCGCAAAATAATTCTTTGCTGTCTGATCCATCCAGTACAGCGACAGACGATACCTATCGCAACTGGGATGGTGGCGTGCAAGTGTCATGGGAGCTGGATCTGTTTGGTCGCTTGCGCCGTCAAGACGAGGCAACCATCGCACTCTGGTTAGCGACAGAAGAAGGGCGGCGCGGTGTTGTTGTGACATTGGTCAGCGATATTGCCAGCGCGTATTTCACGCTGCGCCAATACGATCTCGAACTGGAAATTGCCAAACGCACATTGGTAGCCAATACCGAGCAAGTGGAGTTGTATCGCTCGCGTCTCGAAGGCGGCAGCTCCAATCGTCTGGAAGTGGATCAGGCAGAAGCGAATCGTGCGTTGACGGCATCCACTATTCCCGATTTTGAACGCCGCATTGCTCTGCAGGAAAATTTGATCAGTTTATTAACTGGACGCAATCCTGGCCCGGTTAAACGTGGCCAGACACTGAACGCGCAATCGATGCCGCCGGTATTGCCGGTGGGTTTGCCATTGCAGTTACTGGATCGGCGCCCGGATGTGCTGCAAGCAGAGCAGGTGATGGTGGCGGCCAATGCTGATGTTGGAGCTGCAAAAGCATTATTTTTTCCCTCCATCGGCATTACCGGAATGGCGGGTGGCTTGAGTCATGATTTCAGTGATCTCGGTCGCAGTGATGCAGCAATATGGTCTCTCGGCGCTGGCATTACCCAGCCGCTATTCAAAGGCGGGGCTATCCGTTTCAACTATGAAGCAGCGCAGGCGCAGTTCCAGCAAGCGTTGGAGCAATACCAGAAAACGGTACAAAACAGCTTTCGTGAAACTGCTGATGCGATCGTCACCATTGAAAAATTACGCAAGGCGCGTGAGGAAATCGAGAAAATGGTGGTGGCGTTGCAGGATGCCTCGGATCTGGCGCGCGCACGTTATGACGGAGGTTTGTCCAGCTATCTCGATATCCTGATTGTTGACCAGCGTCTGTTTGAGGCTGAATTGAAATTGGCGGAATTGCGTGGTGCTGAATTTACCGCCATGGCAGATCTGTACCGGACGCTGGGTGGTGGCTGGCAGGTTAACAAACAGCCAGCAATAACACCTGAGTCGACAAAATGACAAGCGTGGAAAAAATGGTAACAGCTGCCAGTCGTGGACTCGGCTTGTGCAAATCCTGCCATTTGCTACAACCCTGTCACGCACTGCATGGCACACATTGCGAACGTTGCAATTCTACTGTCCATCTACGCAAACCTTACAGCCTGGTGTTGAGCTGGTTTTTCTTGATTCTGGCCATGTTGTTGCTGATTCCCGCCAACATTTTGCCGATGATGGATATCCGGATGTTTGACCGTGGTGATCCATCGACAATTATTGGTGGTGTGGCTTTGCTGGTTCACCACAAGATGTATCCAATTGCGGCAGTGGTATTTATTGCCAGCTTTGTGGTGCCGTTAGGGAAGATAGCCAGTATCATCGTTCTGCTGTTGTCTGTGCAGTTCCGCTGGCAGATCAGTATGCAGCGTCGCATAGTCATGTATCGTGTTGTGGAGTTTCTCGGTCGCTGGTCCATGCTGGATGTTTTTGTTGTAACCATTATGGTCGGGTTGGTGCAACTGGGAAAAACGGTCTCCGTTGTTGCTGATATGGGCATAGTGGCTTTTGGTGCAGCGGTGATCCTCACCATGTTGTCATCACTGAGTTTCGATCCCAGATTAATCTGGGATGCGACCTCGCAAACTGAATGACCGGTACAAATATATTTTCCCGCTAATGTTATTTTCATACTAAGGAAATTTTGATGAAGCCATTAATATCATTGTTGTGTGCCACTGGCATAACCGTCGCTCTGGGTGGTTGCGCCACCATCAATAAATGGATGGGCAAGGATTCCAGTACAGCCGGGCAAACTCCGGTTAAAACAGAAGTATCTGCGAAGAAAACAGTGGTGAGTGATTCGCAATTTTCTGGCTATCTTGTGCATTACAAAGATATGAAAGAAGTCAGTACAGCCAGTGGAGGCACGGCATTGCGTTGGGTGAGCCCGGATTTGAAAAAAGGCCAGTACACCGCAATTATTATTGATCCCGTCGGCTTTTTTCCAAAACCGCCTTTGCTCGCTAAAGTATCCAAAGGCCGTATGTTGGAAGCGGTGCAATATCTTGCACAACGTGCAAAGGAAGAAATTGGCCATGATCTGAAAATTGTAGACAAGCCGGGTCCTGGCGTTTTGCGGTGGGATGCTGCAATTACTGGTGTAAAAGCGGGTCCCGATAATGCTTCGTCATCTACACATCTTCCGCCAGCAATGATTTTTACCGATGCTTCTCCCACAGCGCTGCCGCAACAGTATGGTTATGTCGTTTTTCTGGAATCGCGTCTGGTGGATAGCCAGAACAAGAAATTGATTGCCAAATCAGTTCGTGCTGGCGTGGGTAACAAGATGGCTGATCCGAATAAAAAAGTGCTGATAGAAGATATCAAACCGGTTCTGGATAGTTGGGTACAGGATGCCGGTGTTTTTGTACGGACGAATATCTAGTAAGTATCAACAATCGGGTAATCATTCCTATGAACGATGTTTCCTTATCCGCTCCGGTAGTGTCCAGAAAAAGCCATATTGCACCGATATGGCTGTTGCCTTTTATCGCCTTGTTGGTAGGTATTTGGCTGGTGTGGCGCAGCTTGCTGGATATTGGTCCAACCATCACGATCGAGTTCGAGAGCGGTGATGGCATCGTGGCTAACCAGACGCAGGTCAAGTACAAGGGAATTACGATAGGTACGGTCAAACAGTTGAGAAACAAGGATGATTTGAGTGGTGTGATTGTTGAAGTAGAAATGGATAAAAGCCTCAAGAAAAAACGCGGCGGGGTTCCCAGGGAGGCGCAGTTCTGGCTGGTGCAGCCACAAGTATCGTTGGCGGGTATTTCCGGTTTGAACACGCTGCTGTCTGGCAATTATATCGGTGCGCAACTGAGTACAGATGGCGGTAAGTTGAGCGGTGAAAGTGCGGAACATTTTATTGCATTGAAAGCGCCGCCACCGCTGCCTGCGAGCGTGCCGGGGTTGCACATCCGTTTCAAGACAGATCGCCTGGGTTCACTGGGTATGGGTGCACCGGTTTTTTCACGCCAGATACCAGTGGGTTCAGTGCAGTCGGCCGGGATGGCAGCTGATGGCAGCGGTGTAGAGATCGGTGTATTTATCGAACCGCAGTACGCTGGCATGGTGCGCAAAAATACACGCTTCTGGAATGCCAGTGGTTTGCAAATGAATGCCGGTCTTGGCGGCATTCACATTGAAGTGGAATCCATGGTCAGCCTGTTGGCTGGCGGTATCAGCATGAGTTTGCCAGATGAAAAAGCGCCCTTGGCCGAAAACGGAGATGGGTTTTTTCTCTATAAAGATTTTGAGGCGGCAGATACCAGTGTTTACGTCAACATCCAGTTTGCATCTGCAGAAGGTTTGACTAAAGACGTCACCAAAGTGATGTACAAGAATATGGTGGTGGGTAAATTGCGTGATGTCTGGTTTGATAAAACGCGTGATGCTGTATTTGGACGTTTCGGTATTGATCCACGCTTCCAGTCTTTTATCAATGACCAGACACGTTTCTGGTTGGTGAAACCGGAATTCTCTGCAGCGGGTGTTTCCGGGCTGGATGCATTGCTATCTGGCAGTTATCTGACGTTTTCTGTGAATGAAAAAGGGAATCCTGTCGAAGACCATAATTTTGTGGCAGCGGCAGGTCCTGATCCCAAGGATTATTTCAGTGCACCCGGTTTGCATTTAAGGCTGGTGTCATCAACTGCTCAGGCGCCAGTCGGCTCGCCTGTATATTTTAATAATTTTGTTGTGGGTGTTGTTGAAAACCGCTTGCTGGAAGGTGATGAGATAGCAACCTATGTTTTGATCAAACCGGATTACCGGCATCTGGTGAATGGGAGTAGCCGTTTCTGGAATGTGAGTGGTATGAGTATTGATGCAAGTTTAAGTAAAGGTATCCAGATAAGCAGTGCGCCGTTGGCAGCGTTGATAGCGGGCGGCATTGCATTTGATACACCGCGCAAGGAAAAATCTGATTTACATGATGGTGCAGTATTCAAGTTGCAGATCAGTGAAAGCTCTGCCAAGGCAGTATCTATGGGAGGGCTGCCTGGTACTTATCTGACGCTGGAGGCACCGGATGCTGGCGGTATCCGAATTGGCGCTCCTGTGTTGCACAAAGATATTCCCGTTGGTTCCGTGCAGGAATTGCGTTACAGCGACAATGGCAAACAAGTACAAATCCTTATCAATATTGAAACGGGATACAACAAGTTATTAAGTTCTTCTACCCGCTTCTGGCGCAGTAGTGCAGTGGATGTCAAAGTGGGTGGCGGCGGCGTGAATATGCGCGTTGGCTCACTGGCGCAAATGATAGATGGCGGCATTGCGTTCGACAGTTTTGCAGATAAAGGACAGTCTGCCGGTAGTCCGGTTGGCAAGGGTGATCGCTTCATGCTTTTTAGTAGCAAAGACGAAGCGAACAATGCGGGTGTGACAGTGCATTTGCAATTGACTGATGCCAAATCATTGAACACTGGCAGTGAAATCCGTTATCGCGGATTGCCCATCGGTGCAATTACACGGTTGCAGCTGAGTGAAAATTTGCAAAGCGTCAACGCAGAAGCTGCGCTGAAAAACGATGCGTTGCCGATGTTGAACAGCGGCACACATTTCTGGAAAGTATCACCGTCTGTGGGGCTGGCGCGCACTGATAATCTGGATGCCTTGTTGGGCAGTTATCTGGAATTGCGGCCGGGCAAGGGTAATCCTGTGCGCGATTTTGTGGTAACGGAGCAAGAGCCTGTTGTCACGGCGTTTGAATCAGGCCTGAACCTTTTATTGACGGCGCCGCAACTCGGTTCGTTAAAAGCTGGTGACCCTGTACTGTATCGACAAGTAAAAGTCGGTGAAGTATTGGGAGGTGAGTTGTCTACCGATGGTGAGAAAGTCAATATTTATATCAATATCTGGCCGCAAAATGCGCAGCTTGTGCGCAGCAATAGCCGCTTCTGGAATGCGAGTGGCATTACCGTAGAAGCAGGATTGTTTTCCGGTGTTGATATACGCACAGAGAGTGCAGAAACTGTATTGTCAGGTGGTGTGGCATTTGATACGCCGGATAAATCCGGCGCAGTAGTGAAAGATGGAAAATGTTTTGCTTTGAAAGACAAACCGTAGAAGATTTTCAATAACTATTGCAGTTAAAAATGGAAAAGGATTTCCATGCCATTATTTTCTTTACTCAATTCTTTTATGCCATCCAGCTGTTTATTGTGCAACGGTTATGTGTGCGGTTTAAAACCGTTGTGTGCCGGCTGTGAAAATGATTTGCCGTGGAATGCATCTGCGTGTGTTCGCTGCGCTATTCCTATGCACGATGCCGGACATATTTGTGGGCAATGTTTGCAAACGCCACCGCTCTTCCAGCGCGCGTTCTGCGCATTCCGTTACGAAGATCCGGTCGCCGGATTGCTGAACCGCTATAAGCACAACGGCAAGCTGGCGTGTGGTCATTGGCTGGCACATGGCTTGGCGGATGCCATCTCCAGTCACTACGAAAGCGAGCAAGTTGCACTGCCGGATTATGTGCTGCCCGTGCCGCTGCACTGGCGCCGCTTACGTAGCAGGGGGTTTGACCAAGGGTTGGAGATTGGCAAAGTACTGGCCAGACGTTTGCAAATTCCTCTGTCTACTGCCATCCAGCGCTAGCGTTACACAGATAGTCAGCAAGCCTTGAGCCGTGAGCAGCGGCAGCGCAATCTGGCCGGTGCGTTTGTCCTGCGAAAGCCATTTGCCGGCAGATGCGTGGCTCTGGTGGATGATGTGCTGACTACCGGCAGTACAGCCAATGAAATCAGCATACTGCTGTGCAATGCAGGGGTAGAGGAAGTGCATGTCTGGGCGATTGCCCGCACGCCGTGACCTTGCCTATCGCCCCGCGTATAATGCCGCCGGTCATTATCTTCCCCCCTATCCGAGAGCATTTTATGGAATCGTTATCTTCCGTACTGGTATTTTTTGGTGCCGCCTCCCTGCTGATCAGCTGGGTTTATCTGATCATTATTTCGTTCAAGACAGACTATGCTTGGGGCTTCATGAGCGTATTCCTTCCACCGCTGTCTTATCTGTACTGCTTGTTCAATCTGGGCAAGGCATGGGAAGTGCTGGGATTGGCGGTGCTGGGAAGCGGTTTGTTACTGGCCGGGCTGGTTTGAAGCCTGTTGTT
>DATIDQ010000089.1:0-2469 GCA_035456205.1 Pseudomonadales bacterium | reverse complement strand
GGTGCTGCGTATCAATTCAATGCCGCGTTGTTGTCGGGTTTGTTTTTATTCTTTTTTGCATTCAATTTACTGGAAGCGCAATTGCCGTCACTGGTCAGTAAACAAACGTTTGCTGGTGGCCGGGGCACGGCAATGGGTGTGTATTCCACCAGCCAGTTTTTGGGCACGTTTGCCGGCGGCGCACTGGGTGGATTGATGTTGCACCTCGGCGAACCGCGCTGGTTGTTCTGGGCGCTGGCGCTGCCGGTAGCTGGCTGGTGTTGGTTGGCAGCCACCATGCAGGAGCCACGCTACTTGCAAAATATCATGTTGCCGTTTGCGGGGGATGCAGAAACCATGCGCCAGCGTTTGCAGCAGATGCCCGGTGTGGCAGAGGTACTGGTAGTAGCGGAAGAAAGTGTGGCCTATTTGAAAGTGGATGATGCTATGCTGGATCGCGCCGCGCTGGAAAGCCTGCGTGCTGTCTGATTGAAAGATCACTAATGGAGAATGGTATGTTGCGTTATTTTGTGTCGGTTGTGGCGTCAGTATTGTTGCTGATCAATGTAAGCGGTTGCGGTTACAACGATTTGCAGAAACAGGATGAAGGCATCAACGCCGCCTGGGCAGAAGTGTTGAACCAGTACCAACGTCGTGCAGATCTGGTGCCGAACCTGGTAGAAACGGTAAAAGCTTATGCAGCGCATGAAGCGGGTGTACTCACAGCAGTGACCGAAGCGCGTGCCTCGGTTGGCAGCATCAAGGTCACGCCTGAACTGGCGAATGATCCGCAAGCACTGGCTAACTTCCAGGCGGCACAAGGCAGCATGACCAGTGCATTGTCGCGCTTGATGGTCGTGGCAGAAAACTATCCGCAGTTGAAAGCAGACCGCAACTTCCAGGATCTGTCTGCACAGCTGGAAGGCACAGAAAACCGCATTGCTGTATCACGTATGCGTTATATCGAAGCGGTACAGGAATACAACACCACCGTGCGTTCGTTTCCCACCAACTTGACGGCAAAAATATTCGGCATGGAGAAAAAACCTAACTTCACAGTCGAAAACGAAAAGGCAATCAGTACCGCGCCGAAAGTTGATTTTTCGAAGCCGAAATAATTGTTGTACTAAACCATAATAATCGTTGCACTCAACTATACTAATCGTTGCACTCAACTATGAAAAATTTACGACTCTGGCTGCTGGGTATCTTGCTCGGCAGTTTTGCGTTTTCGTCCTTTGCCTTTGATGAACCTGCTTCAGACAAACTGGTAGCTATTCCTGCCTTGTCTGGCCCGGTGGTGGATCTCACTGGCACACTGAGCGCCACGCAAGTTGACCAGCTTTCACAAAAACTGCGCGCACTGCATGAAAAATATGGTGCGCAGATGCAAGTGCTGATCGTACCCACTACGCAACCGGAAGATGCGTTCAGTTACTCGCTGCGTGTAGTAGAAAAATGGCAGTTGGGCACGAAAGAAAAAGATGACGGTTTGTTATTGTTGATTGCAAAAAATGACCGTAAATCCCAAATCCAGACCGGTTATGGCCTGGAAGGTGTCATTCCCGATATTGTCTCCAAAAGTTTGTTGATGGATACACTCGCGCCGTTCTTGCGCAAAGGCGATTTTGCTGGCGGTATCAACGCAACCATTGACGAAACATTCAAGCGCATCAGCGGTGAAGTCACTGCCATGCCGGTGCCGAAAAAATCGCGTGAAAAAGAAAAAGCACCAGACTGGATGGCCCCTGTGATATTTGGTGCTATCGGCGTTGCAGTACTCAGCAACGTGATAGGCAGTTTTTTTGCGTCCGGATTGGGCGCAGCTGGCGTATTTCTTTTTGTGTGGCTGCTGCTGGGTGCATCACTGATGTTGGCGCTGGCATTGGCTGCTGCCACACCGTTACTCGCACTCTTTTTTCGCGGCAGTGGTTATGTGGGTGGTATGGGTGGCAGCGGTTTTGGTGGATCAGGCGGTGGTGGCGGTTGGTCTGGCGGCGGTGGCGGCGGTGGCGGCTTCGGCGGCGGCGGATCTTCAGGGAGCTGGTGATGATGAAACGGTTACTCAAACATTGGCTCGCCACACCTTTACAAGTACGCAATGCATTTAACAAGACAGTGTGTGATGCCATCGAACAAGCGGTTACAGCGTCGGAACTGCATCATCGTGGCGAAGTGCGTTTCGTGGTGGAAACATCATTGTCCGCTGCACAATTGCTGCGTGGTATTACCGCCAGGCAGCGTGCTGTTGAACTGTTTGCGCATCTGGGTGTGTGGGATACCGCACAAAACACCGGCGTGCTGGTGTATGTGCAATTTGCGGAAAAACAGCTGGAAATCGTGGCAGATCGCGGTATTGCCGCACTGGTGGCGCAAGCCGAGTGGGATGCCATCAGCGCTGAAATGTCGCAAGCTTTTCGTGCAGGCCAGTTCCAACAAGGGGCGGTGGCGGGTTTACAGCGCATCACGGCTTTATTGGCGCTGCACTTC
>DATIDQ010000088.1:0-27533 GCA_035456205.1 Pseudomonadales bacterium | reverse complement strand
TACGCTCATTCATGCGCGCCAGTGATTTTTCAAAATGCAACAAGCGGGATTGTTGTACTTCTACTTGTTGGCGCGGCGCATTGGCAGACTGGTTAAAATCATCCCACTCTTGTTGCCAGATTTGCATGGCATGCTCGGCCTGCGACAATCGCTCGGATAATTCCAGTTCAGATTCCCGACCCATTTCCAACTCTGGCAACAACTCATCCAGTTCCGCGCGCCACAAACTGATTTTTTCTTCGTCCTGCGCCAACAGCTGCACAGATTCCACAATACTGCTATCTGTTTGCGTCAGATCATCGCGCAAACTGCGCGCACGCTCCTGATTAAACTGGATAGTCTGTTCGATACGCGACACTTCCGAACCACTGGCGTAATAACGCGCCTGCACTTCATTAAGGCGATCAGTCTGATCGGTAAAGTCTGCCCGCAGTTTTTCGATACGGGTATCAATGGATACTTGCTCTGTAACCAGCGCTTCAACCTGTACTTCCAGTTCACGGATCAACTGATCGCGCTGGCCTACTTCGCCATCCAGTTTTTTCCAGCGCAATACCGCCAACTGCGCTTTCAGCAAACGTTCTTCTTCCTTGTAGATGCCGTACTTCTCGGCCGCAGCAGCCTGGCGCTGCAAATGTGACAACTGACGCTCCAGCTCGTCACGAATGTCTTTCAAACGCTCAAGATTTTCGCGCGTGCGCTTCATCCGGCTTTCAGTATCGCGGCGACGCTCCTTGTATTTGGAAATGCCTGCAGCTTCTTCAATGAAGATACGCAAATCTTCAGGCTTTGCTTCAATCAAGCGTGAGATCATGCCCTGCTCGATAATGGAATAGCTGCGCGGCCCCAAACCTGTGCCCAGAAAAATGTCCGTGATATCACGGCGGCGGCATTTGGTGCCGTTAAGAAAATACAAGGACTGGCCATCACGAGTTACCAGACGCCTTATAGAAATCTCACTATAGGCAGCATATTCACCCAGCAGAGTGTGGTCCGAATTATCAAAGATCAGCTCGACGCTGGCCTGACCAGCTGGCTTGCGATTGTTGGAACCATTGAAAATGACATCGGTCATCGCCTCGCCACGCAAATTCTTGGCCGAGGATTCCCCCATCACCCAACGCACTGCATCGATGATATTGGACTTACCGCAACCGTTCGGTCCCACGATGGCCGTGAGGTTGCTGGGGAAGGTAGCCGTGGTCGGGTCAACGAAAGATTTGAACCCGGCCAGTTTGACGTGTTTGAGCCGCATAGTGATAAAAACCTTTTAATCCAGTTCCTTAGAAAACCCTGCTAACTTATTGATATAAAAAGATAGTTTTTGCAGGCTTGGCAAGTAAGCCACTTAATGCTATTACTGAGCAATCGCGCATTCTACACGCTGGAAACAGCGGCTACCATGGCATGGCTCATCCCTATATCATATTGAAACGGATCGTATCGAAACATAAGATAGCAGCATCAATTTCCGGAGAATTTGCGTCATGTCAGACACTTTGGTTGCTTCAAATTACGCACTCAGCGACTACATGCTGCAGCCGGACAACAAGGATCTGAGAGGCATTCCCGGCGACATGGGGCTACCCCTCATTGGCCACAATATCGGCTTCATCAAGGACACCTACGCACTGGCTGATCGCCATTACAAAAAATACGGCCCACTCTCCACCCTGAACTCCTTTGGCTTGAAAGGCGTACTGGCTCTGGGCCCGGATCTGGCGCAACAGATATTTCTCGACCCCAACCGGGATTTCTCTTCCAGAATGGGATTCCAGGATCGTGTCGGGCGCTTTATGGACCAGAATCTGGCGATGCTCGATTTTGACCACCATCGTCACCAGCGCCGCTTGATGCAGAGCGCCTTCAAGAACGATGCCATGCGCCTGTACACCGATCGCATCAATTTCATTTACCGCCGCGCGCTGCATGAATGGAGTGGCGAAGGCGAAATCAAATTCTTCAACCACATGAAAAACCTGCTATTGGAAGTGGCAGCGGATATTTTTGTCGGCGTACAGGAACGCGGCGCGCAGATGCAAAAACTGAATCAGGCGTTTCTGGATATTGTTGCCGGTCTGATGTTCATTCGCCCGATCAACCTGCCCGGCTTCGCTTATCACAAGGGACTGAAGGGCAAGGAAGTCATGCACAATTTTATTCGCGCACTGATACCGGTAAGGCGCGCCGATGACGGTACTGATGTACTGAGCTACTTCTGTAAAGAGAAAAACGAACTCGGCGAATCTTTTACGGAAGAAGAAATCATCGGCCAGATGGCTTTCCTGTTATTTGCTGCGCACGACACCACTACTGCTGCGCTGACACACACCATCTACTATCTGGTACGCCACCCGGAAATCAAACAGCGTTTGTACGAAGAATGCCTGTCACTCGGTACAGATGAATTGAGTTACGATCAGCTGGACGCTGGCCCTTACATGCAAATGGTATTCAATGAAGTCCAGCGCATACGCCCTTCTGTACCATTACTTCCGCGCCGTACTGTGCGTGAGGTGGAAATGGCTGGCTATAAAGTACCAGCGCATACACAGGTATTTATTTTCTCGCGCTACTCGCATTACATGCCGGAATACTGGAGCAACCCATTCCAGTTTGATCCGGAACGCTTCGAGCGCGGCGAGCACAAGAAACATCCATTCCAGTTTCACCCTTTTGGCGGCGGTGCACACAAATGCATCGGCATGCACTTCTCACAAATGGAATACAAATGCTTTGTGCACCAGTTCATGCTCAAATTTGATTTTGAAAGAACCAACCAGAAAGATCCGTGGATGCAGACGCTACCACTGCCCAAGCCTTCCGACGATATGCCTATCAAGCTGATAAAGAGAAAATAAGGAAACCACGGCGGCGCTAAACCGCCTGGTTTTCTGGTTGATATCAAATCAAACGAACGTTGACGATACCTTCAATCGCCCGGATTTTGTCCAGCATGACATCATCCGGTCTGGCGGCCACATCGATCAGGTTGTAAGCAATATCATCACGACTCTTGTTGATCATATCGATGACATTGTTATTACTATCAGCAATGACAGAAAGAATCTGGCCCAGCATTTTTGGCACATTGCGGTTTGCAATAGCCAAACGATAACCACCTGTCCTTTCTAACATCACTGCGGGAAAGTTGACCGAGTTGCGGATGTTACCGTTAGCAAGAAATTCCTTGAGCTGAGCTGCAGCCATCACCGCACAATTTTCTTCAGCTTCTTCTGTGCTGGCACCGATATGCGGCATAGGCACCACATTCTTGTTTTTGAGCAAGGCAAGTGTCGGGAAATCAGTAATATATTTACCCAGCTGTTTTTGTTCCAGCGCTTGCAGCACTGCATTGTTATCAACAATTTCTTCGCGCGCAAAATTCAACAGGCATGTATCAGGACGCATCAACTTCAGTAATTCAGCATTGACCAATCCGCGCGTTGAGTCCAGCACCGGCAAGTGCAGGGAAATAAAATCCACGCGCGATACCAGACTGTGTAAGTTTTCAACACGCTGTACGCGATGCGACAAACGCCATGCTGCATCCACAGAAATCGCTGGATCGTAACCCAGTACATGCATGCCGAGATCCAGAGCCATATTTGCAACCAACGCACCGATAGCACCGAGGCCCACAACACCCAATGTCTTGCCAGCCAGTTCATTACCCGCAAAACGTTTTTTTTCAGCTTCAAGCAATTTGGACAATGCAGCATCATCCGTTTCTTTTTGTTCTTCACGCACAAACTGCACGCCGCCGATGATGTCGCGCGACGCTAGCAACATTGCTGCTAAAACCAGCTCTTTCACTGCGTTGGCATTTGCACCTGGCGTGTTAAAAACCACAATGCCGCGCTCGGTCATATCTTTTACGGGGATGTTATTAACTCCCGCTCCCGCTCTGGCAATGGCCTGCACGCTATTCCCTACATCCGGGGCCGCCAGTTTGTGACTACGCAGCAAAATGGCATCCGGGTGGGCCATTTCACTGGCTACTTCGTACTGATCCCGCCCGAACTGATTGAGGCCATTGACTGAAATCTTGTTGAACGTCTGGATTTTGAACACCACGTAAGCCCCTGTAACCACTTGAAAACACAGGCATGATTCTAACAGCTTGCCCCTGCAAAGCCATGCAGGGTAAAAAAATCTCCCGCTGGGGGGCTTGGATTTTCAGACGGTTTGATCGATACTAGGATTGCCTTCTTGTCACCCCCCCCCCACAAGACAAGAAGGTTGGGTAGAGCAATCTATCCAAAGGGTAAGTTCCTTGAATGTTTCACTCCTAATGGTCTTGGCCCGATTTTCTCCCCCCAGAGAGTCGGGCTTTTTTTTGCCTGTTATTTCGATCCTTCATGCGGTTTGATCAGACAATAGTGCGATAACCAAGCGCCTACACCACAAACCATCATGATGACCACCAGCGGCAAACTGCTGCCGTCATGCCATAGCCCCACCATGCTCCCAGACAGTGTTGCCAGCCCGAACTGTAACGCCCCCATCAATGCTGATGCCATACCAGCCTGTTGGCCATGTGTAGCCAATGCCGCCGCACTGGCGTTCGGGTTGATAAAACCGAGACTGCCGACAAACACAAAAAATCCAATCCACAACAGCCACCAGGTTAGCCATGGCGTAAACGACAGCAACAACAGCGCTGTGGCCGCTATGGCCGGCATCCACAAGGTGCGGCGCAATAAACGAGTGAGCGACATGCGCTGTAACTGCCAGACATTCAGCTGGCTGGCTGTAATCAGCGCCAGTGCATTCGAGCCAAACAGCAGACTGTAGTGCTGTGGCGACAGGTGATACAGCTCGATAAAAATAAACGGTGAGCCAGTGATATAGGCAAACATACCGGCCATCCCCAAGCCCCCACTCAGGGTATAGCCAAGAAATGCCCGGTTGCGGCACAGGCGCGCGTAACCTTTCAGCACACTACCCAGTTCTAGTGGTTCGGCGTGACGCGTGTCATGCGTTTCCTCCAAACGCTTGTGCATTACCAGCATGCAAGCTGCTCCAAATAACGCCAAAGCCAGAAATAGCCAGCGCCAGCCCACCCACACCAATAACCAGCCACCAAACACTGGAGCGAGAATCGGTGCAAGCCCCATCACCAGCATCAACATGGAAAAAGCACGGGCAGATTCATTCGCACTACAACGGTCACGCACTATCGCACGGGCAATCACCGCCCCTGCGCAGCCGCCCAAAGCCTGTAAAAAGCGGCACATAATCAGCATCGTGATGTTGTCCGCCAACATACAACCCAGCGACGCGAGCACATATAACGCTAAACCTGCATATAGCGGCGGCTTGCGCCCAAAACGATCACTCAAGGGGCCGTAAAATAATTGCCCTAGCGCCATGCCGACAAAAAATGCTGCAAGCGTCAAACTGATACTTCCCGCCGGGGCCATCAGCCCCTGTTCTATTACAGGCAATGCAGGCAGATACATGTCGATGGACAGCGGCGCCAAAGCAGTTAGTGCTCCAAGCAACACCAACCAACCGGGAATCATTACGGGTGAAGATTCAGGATTCAAAAGAAACTTCCAAGCGATGCTTGCAAGCAATATAACTCAATAACTTTGCAGGGCAGCATCCACCTGTGGCTGCAAGAAACCGCGGTAACGCAGGAATCGAATGACTTTTGCCTTTTCGTTCAGCGCAGTAACATGACCCACGCCAAACTTCTTGCGCTTCTGGTCACCTGCCAACGCCAGCCACTCTGCATCACTGCGGTTAACAACAGCCGTAATCAGATCCGCCGTAATACCGCGCTGCCGCAACTCCTGCTCGATAAACAGCGGACCGTAACCACGAGCGCGCCGACTGCGCACGAATATCTCGGCAAAACGCTCGTCGCTCTGGTATCCATCTGCGGCCAGTTTATCCAGACAGACTTGTAGCTCTGGTGCATTTACCGGCAGATCAAACTTGGCGGACAGCTTGGTAGCTAACTCCCGCCTCGAATGCTCTCGCCGCCCCAGGGAATCCAGAGCGGAGAAACGCAGTCGAGCTATTAGCTTGTCGTCAGACATCGACTTCTTCGGCCATCACAACGGTGGCTGTCTGCTTGCGCGAATCAGCAGGCCCCTGCAAATAGGCTTCACGAATCTTGCTTTCAAGCTCGGAAGCCAGTTCAGGATGCTCTTGCAAGTATTTGATTGCATTAGCTTTGCCTTGACCAATCTTATCGCCTTTGTAGCTGTACCAGGCACCGGATTTTTCGACATAGCCGTCATTGACGCTGATATCGACTACTTCGCCCAGGCGGTTAATGCCTTGCCCATACAGGATCTGGAACTCCGCCTGTTTGAACGGCGGTGCCACTTTGTTCTTGACGACCTTGACGCGGGTTTCGCTTCCCACCACCTCATCGCCTTCTTTTACCGAGCCGGTGCGACGGATATCCAGACGTACCGAAGCGTAGAACTTGAGAGCATTACCACCAGTGGTAGTTTCAGGGCTGCCGAACATGACGCCGATCTTCATACGGATCTGGTTGATGAAAATCACCAGACAGTTGGCGTTCTTGATATTGCCAGTCAATTTACGCAGGGCCTGTGACATCAAACGCGCTTGCAGGCCAACGTGGTGATCACCCATCTCGCCTTCGATTTCGGCTTTTGGCGTAAGAGCCGCTACCGAATCTACTACCAGCACATCCACTGCGCCGGAACGTACCAACATGTCGGCCACTTCCAATGCCTGCTCGCCAGTATCCGGCTGTGAAACGATCAGATCAGAGACATTCACGCCCAACTTGCCCGCATACATAGGATCCAGTGCATGTTCGGCGTCGATAAAGGCTGCCGTACCACCCAATTTCTGGCACTCGGCAATGACTTGCAGAGTCAATGTGGTTTTACCCGAGGATTCAGGGCCGTAGATTTCAACGATGCGACCTTTCGGCAGACCACCAATACCGAGAGCGATATCCAGCCCCAGTGAACCGGTAGAAATCGCGGGAATGTCTTCGCGTGCCTTATCCCCCATCAACATAACCGTGCCCTTACCGAACTGGCGCTCGATCTGGCTCAGTGCCGCTGCCAATGCCTTCTCTTTGTTCGCATCCATCTGTATTTCCTCAAGTCTCGTCGTCTTAGGTTATAGGACAGGCTTCAGCGCCACGCCCCAGTTCTTATCTTGCCGGGCCAGCATAACCCGTTTTCTGGATGCTGTACAGATAAACAGTGATTTTTTATACAGTACCTGTGATTTCTATACCCTACCTTAGTGGCTACTCCAGCGTAGCAATGGTTCTGGCGACTACAGCCGCTCTGTCTGCCCCCAGAAAAATACTCAGCCCTTTTGCCAGTTCCATACTGAGTGCGCCGAGATTGCCGCGATGCAAAGCATCCGGTGACACACCAATTTTCCGGCAATTGGTATGGATAGCCGCTGCCGTCATGGATTTACCCAACATGGGCAACAACAAGTCGGCAATACGGTTTTGTAAGTGGCTCATGACTGTTCTCCTTGTACAGTTTTTAGCAACTTGATCTGGAATAGTGCGCTCAGACCAATCAACCAATAGCTGGCATCCCACATCAGATCGACATAATTACCGGTCTGGTAGGCGTCCTGATGATCAAGCCACGCATAATATAGATCAGCCATACACATGATGAAAAACCCCGGCACCAACGCACGCCAGGGGCGGGAAAAAGCGCCCTCGCCCAGCATACGGGTGATCAATGCCAACCATATTACTGGCATCAGAATCAGCAGATCCATCACGGGATAAAGCCAGTACAGCGCGCGTGACAGTACATCCAGCTCGGCATCATCGAGAATATCGCGCAATACCATCTGATACATAGCAATAGACAAACCACCGAGCAACAACAAACAAGGCAAACTATTGCGGATAAAAGATGGGCGCGGTAAGCCAGAGCGATTATAGGCAACCGCCATCACCAACACACCGGCCAGATAAAACAGGTAGGCCACCGACCAGAACGCATCAGCGATGGAAGGAAACAATTCCTCTTCTGAAAACTGCAGCAAGTTTTCTTCTACGAAGTAGATACCCTCTGCCACAGCAAACGCCAGCGTGCCCAAAGCCAACAACTGCCACGTCCAGCGTGCAGCGTCCTGTTTGCCGAATTGCAGCGCGGCATACCACAACAGCAGCGTAGCAATTAATGCAAATGTCATGGAGGCAAGGCCGCCAATCCATTTCAATGCTTCCTCACCGCCCGCGCCGGAAACATAGACCAGCGCAATAACAGCTAACAGTACCGATGATGCCCGGTGTAAATACAACAACTTCATAGATCATTTCTCCTGAATTTTCTGGTTCCTGATTTCCGGTTTTCTGATTAAATCATCACTACCCTGCCACTACGCCATTGGCACGCATAGCTGCAATGGTTTCTGCACTATAACCAAAACTTGCCAGCACATCGTCTGTATCTTCACCCGCCACACGCGGCACTTCCGGCTGCGCTGGTTGTGAACGCGAAAAGCGCGGTGCAGGTGAATGTTGCAACAGACCATCCACTTCTGTGAAGGTCTTGCGTGCTATGTTGTGTGGATGTTGCGCCGCTTCCTGGATATCCAGCACCGGGGCAAAACATGCACTGCTGCCTTCAAATATTTTCACCCATTCGTCGCGCGTTTTTGTTTTGAACACCGCAGCCACTTTTGCTTCGAGCTCGGGAATTTTTGACAAGTCCTGCTCGGGATGACCGAGCCACTGGTTTTCGAATTCAGCTTTATCAACACCGATCCGTTCGATGAAATCGAGATAGAACTGCACTTCCAGCGCGCCAACTGAAACAAATTTTCCATCAGCACATTCGTAGGTGTTGTAGAAGTGATTGCTGCCGCCAAACAGGTGATGACCGCGATCCTTGAACGGCGCGAAGAACGGATTTTTTTCGTAGCTGTAGAGATAAGCCATCAAGGTTGCCGCACCATCGACGATGTTGGCATCCACCACCTGCCCCTTGCCGGAGCGCTGCGCTTCCAGCAAGGCACAGACAACACCATAGGCCATGAACATGCCACCACCACCAAAATCACCGACAAGATTCAGGGGTGGCACCGGACGACCTGTATCTCTGCCCATCTTTTCCAGCGCACCGGTGATAGCGATGTAGTTGATGTCATGCCCCACAGTTTGCGCAAGCGGGCCATCCTGACCCCAGCCGGTCATGCGGGCATATACGAGTTTCGGATTGCGGGCTTGCACAGCTTCCGGCCCCAGACCCAGTCTTTCAGCCACACCGGGGCGATAACCTTCGATCAGGGCATCTGCGCCTTCACAAAGTTTCAGTACCAACTCGACACCCTCCGGCTTCTTCAGGTTCACCACGATGGAACGGCGGTTGCGCAGCGTCGGATCCACCGGGCGCAAGCCGGGAATACCGGCAGCGCGCTCGATGGTGATCACCTCGGCTCCCATATCTGCCAGCATCATGGCGCCGAATGGCGTCGGCCCGATACCAGCCAGTTCAATCACACGTAAACCTTTCAATGGCCCCATAAACATCAACCTCTATAAAAAAATGGCATAAAAATAATGGGCTAGATGATACCGTAGCCATACGCCACATTTAGGTTTTTTACGCATGCAATTTGCCATACCCGTCGCACTCTGTGACCCCACCGAACTCACTGCCATCGCCAAAACTGCCGACGAACACGGCTACGGCTGGATCGCCGTCTCCGATCACCTGATTTACCCACAAGAATTTTCGCAGCCCTACCCCTACACCAAAGACGGTAAACCGCGCTTCAGTGAAGACACCCCATGGCCCGATCCATGGATTGCCATCAGTGCGATGGCCGCCGTTACACAAAAACTGCGCTTCTACACCAATGTCTATGTATTGCCGGCACGCAATCCGGTGCATGTAGCAAAATTTCTTTCCACACTCGCCGTCATGAGCAATCACCGTGTGGCGCTCGGCGCAGGCATGGGCTGGATGCCGGAAGAATTTACTGCAGGCGGTCAGCCATTTGAAAAACGTGGCGCGCGTGCCGATGAAATGCTCGACGTGATGAGCAAACTCTGGTCTGGAGAAATGGTAGAGCATCACGGCGCTTTTTTTGATTTACCTGCTTTGAAAATGCAACCTGCTCCATCACAAGCTGTGCCGGTGTATGTCGGTGGCTTTTCCGAACCCGCACTGAAACGCGCCGCTCAACATGACGGCTGGATTTCCGATGTACACACCAGTGCAGAACTACAAAACTATTTTGATAAAGTGCAGCAATACCGGCGTGAACTGGGACGCGATCATCTGCCGTTTGAACGACTCTGCTTTAATGCACGCGATGCCTATGATCTGGACGGTTTTCGCCGCATGCGTGATATGGGTGTCACCGCTTTATGCACACCACCGTGGTTTTTTTATAATGGTAAACCAACCAGCCCACTGAATGAAAAACTCGATGCCATCAAGCGTTTTGCAGACGATGTTCTTTCAAAAATATAATTGGCAAAAATGTAAGCTGTTTTTAATAGCCAGCCTGTTGTGCTTGCCAATTCCGGCATGGGCAGTAAGCCATGCTGTGAATGCCAACACACAAACTGTACAGATGGCATTAAGTACCGAACCACCCAATCTCAATAGCCTCACCAGCACAGACAGTGTGAGTTTTTTTATGCTATTGCATCTGCAAGAAGGATTATTGAGTTATGGCGACAACGATGAACTGGTCGGTGGCGTAGCAGAAAGCTGGCGGATGGATGGCACGCATGTCAGCTTCACCCTTCGTGACAATGCACGCTGGAGTGATGGCAAGCCCGTAAGGGCACAGGATTTTGTTTTTGCCTGGCGCACAGTGCTGGATAAAAAAACGGCCTCCAACTATGCTTTTATTTTTTACCCCATAAAGAATGCTGAAAAAATTCATCGTGGTGAATTATCACCCGATGAACTCGGAGTAATGGCAGATGATGACCGCCACCTACGTGTAGAACTCGAACAGCCCACTGCCTATTTCTTGAGTCTGACTACATTTGCCACTTACTTTCCCTTGCGCGAAGATTTTTATACTACCCAACAAAGCCGCTATGCCGCTGATGCTGGCAAACTGTTATACAACGGAGCATTCACACTGAAAGAATGGACACACGGTGCCAGCCTGACGCTGGAAAAAAATCCGCAGTACTGGAACGCAGCCAATATCAAACTGAATGCCATCAACATTCCCCATATCACTAATGATGCCAACACCCTGTTTAACCTGTTCCAGTCCAATGAAATCGCCTTGACAGAATTGAGCCGTGAAACTTTGCCGCAAGCACTACAACAACGGCTGTATATCCAGTCATTCCTGAATGGCATGTTGAACTACATGGAGTTCAATTTCCGCGAAAAAAGTCCGCTGCATAATCATGCATTGCGGGAGGCAATCAGTCTGGTGATCGACAGGCAGGCACTGGTCAATAAAGTGATTGCCGCACCCGGCACCCGACCTACTACGAATTTTTTCCCGGCATGGCTACCCGGATTACTGCCATCGACAAACAACATACCTGCGCCTGATATCGAAAAAGCCCGACAGGCTCTAAGCCTGGCCAAAAAAGAATTAAATGTAGAAACACTGCCGCCATTAACTCTGTTGATCTATGACACGCCCTCTGCTGTGCGGCAAGCGGAATATTTGCAACGCATATTGCAACAAACACTGGGCATACAATTGATCATTGATAAACAGATCTTCAAACAGAAACTGGCAAAATTGAACAGTGGTGATTTTGATATGGCACTGTCCGCATGGGGGCCAGATTACAATGACCCGATGACCTTTGCTGATCTGCTCGCTTCCAGCAATGCCAACAACCATGGGCGCTACAGCAATCCACAATACGATCAACTCGTAGCACAAGCTGCAAGGTTACCGCTAGGTGATACCCGCGCTGAAACATTTGCTACCATGCAGACCATCATTGCAAAAGATATTTCTGTAGTACCACTGACAGAGCCCGGTATTATCTATGTACAAAATCGACAACTGAAAAATGTAAAACGCAGTCGCTTTGGTGGCGATCCGGATTTCCGGCATGCCTATATAGAGGAGAAACCTTCTCTATGATTCATTATGCACTCAAACGCATATTCACCGGCTTGATCACCATCTGGTTTATTGCGAGCGCGACTTTTCTGGCGATGCACATGGTGCCAGGTGATCCTTTAGCTGATGAAAAAGCTGTGCCTCTGGAAATTCGCACAGCGTTGCTGGAGTATTACGGACTGGATCAACCACTGCCTGTGCAATACCTGCGTTTTTTTAACAACATGTTGCATGGCGACTTCGGCTTGTCTTTCACGCAAAAAAATCGCGCAGTGAATGACATTATCCGTGCGCATTTTCCTGTGTCTGCCCTGCTCGGTTGTATCGCACTGTTATTTGCTACCGGCGGTGCAATGTTGTGGGGAGCACTTGCCGCACGTTTCCACCGACACTGGCCGGATTATCTGATTATGGGCGTAGTCGTCGCCAGCATTTCTATTCCGGGTTTTGTGTTTGCAGCACTGGCACAAATTGCGGTACTGCATATCAATCAACAATTTGGCACACAGTTTCCGTTAGCAGGCTGGGGAACAGTACAACAAATGCTGTTGCCCGCATTAGTACTCGGCCTGGGTACGATGGCATATATGGCACGCCTTATGCGTTCGTCGATGCTCGACGTGCAGCAAGCACAATACATTCGTACTGCGCGTGCAAAAGGTTTGTCGTCGTCACGTATTTTCTGGATACACACCTTACGCAATGCAGCGTTGCCGGTTTTTTCAACTTTAGGCCCAGCGATTGCTGCAATTACCACTGGCGGCTTTGTGGTGGAAACTGTTTTCGCAATCCCGGGCCTTGGTCGCTATTTTGTGCAAGCGGTACAACAACTGGATTACACCGTGATTATGGGTACCACCGTTTTCTACGGCAGCTTTCTGGTATTGATGGTATTAGTCGTGGATCTGTTAGTTGGTGTTATTGATCCTCGCATCCGTTTGCAGGATGGTCGCTAATATGGCCGCAACACTTGACGAGCAAACCGGCAATTTGTGGCGAGATGTGCGGCACGATATCGCACGCAACCCATCCGCACTCACCGGTTTTTTCTTATTGTTATCGTTACTGTTGTTTTGTACTTTCGGAAAATTGCTGTGGCCTGATGATCCTGCAGCACTGGATCTCACGCAAATTTCGCAGCCGCCACATCTCGGCCTACAAACGTTGGTGATTTATCCGGATGATGCATCGCCTGTCATCGCACCGGAAAATATTCATGCATTACAGCTGACAGCACCTGCACACACCGAAGCTGTCCGGCTTGCATGGCCAACAAAAAACACCATGAACTTTACCTTATACCGGCATACGTTACCGCCATCCGGCTTGCAAGATCTCGGTTTACCATTAGCCACTGTGCACGTAGACAGCACAGTATCTACTGTGAATTATATCGATCAGTTATTACTGGAAAACCGTCGTTATTTTTATTCAGTGGTGTCATTGGATCATGCCGGGAAACCGATTGGCGTAGAAACACTGGCTGTAGACGTAGCACACGCAACACCTGCAGAAAACCTGAACAGGCACGATGGCGAACATCCGAAAACCATTCAATTACCCGCTCACCCGTTCGGCACCGACAAACTCGGCCGCGACCTGTTGGCACGTTTGATTGAAGGCGGCCGCACATCGTTGTTTATCGGCTTTGCTGCTCCCATGCTATATGTCTTGTTCGGTGCACTGTATGGCGCCATGGCGGGATATCGTGGAGGACGCATCGACACAGGCATGATGGCCTTTGCAGATTTTGTTATCGCCCTACCCTTTTTATTGTTTGTGATTTTATTGCGCATCGCGTTCGGTCTTGGCGCTGGCGATAGCGGCATCACCGCACTACTGGTGGCCTTATTGCTATTGAGTTGGCCAAACAGCGCGCGCCTGGTACGAGCGCAAGTTTTGCAATTGCGCAGTATGGCGTATGTGGATGCCGCGAGATTACAGGGTGCATCCGGTTTTTATATTGTGTGGAAGCACATGCTGCCCAATGTACTACCCAGTATTCTGGTGACATTAAGTTTTGCTATTCCTGCCGCAATTTTTACCGAAGCATTTTTATCGTTTATCGGTTTGGGAGTAGTGCCGCCTGCTTCGTCGTGGGGTTCAATGTGCAACGAAGGCTTGTCCACACTGCTTACGCATCCACATGAATTATTATTTCCTGCCACTTTTATCAGTCTTACCGTGCTGGCATTCAATCTGTTTGGTGACGGTTTGCGCGACGCACTGGATGTACAGACTCGTGAGGCGAGACAATGAAAGACATCGCCCCATTGCTACAAATCGAGAATTTGTCTGTACAACTCCCGACAGCACGAGGCATTGTGCACGCAGTACGCGATGTGAGTTTCTCTATTCAACACGGCGAGATGCTGGCGCTGGTGGGAGAATCCGGCTGTGGCAAAAGCGTTACCGCTCAGGCCATCACTGGCTTATTGCCGGGTTCTGCACAAGTCACCTCACAACATGCCACCTTCAACCAGAAACCATTATTTACCGGAAAATACCAGAATGGTATTGCCATGATTTTCCAGAATCCGATGGCGACATTTAATCCTGTGTTGACCATTGGCTATCAGATTGCCGAACCATTACGGCAACTGCATGGCTACAACCGCAAAGATGCCGAACAGGAAGTGGTACGCCTGCTGGAACGCATGAAAATTTCAGATGCCAGACAGAAAGCGCAGTGTTATCCCCATGAATTTTCTGGCGGCATGCTGCAACGCGCAGCGATTGCAATGGCGCTCGCCTGCAAACCACAATTATTGATTGCTGATGAACCGACTACCGCGCTGGATATTTCTACCCAGCATGAAGTGATGGCATTGTTGACGGAGTTGATGCATGAACAGTTGCGAGCAGAAGAAAAGCTCGCGATATTATTTATCACGCACGATCTCGGTCTGGTGAGCCGCCACGCCGACCGCATTGCGGTGATGTACGCCGGTGAAATCATTGAAACAGCGAACACTAACGATGTATTAAAAAAGCCTGCACATCCTTATACAAGAGCCCTACTCGCGGCTTTACCAACGCCGGAGACAAAACGCTTGCTGGCACTGGAAGGCAGCCCGCCTGACTTGCGCTTTCCACCCGCAGCCTGCGCATTTGCAGAACGCTGTTCACAAGTGATACCAATTTGCACACAGCAAGTACCACCGGTTGTTGCAACACAACACGCAGCACGCTGCTGGCTGCATGAAATGGAAAAAACATGAACAAGCTGCTGCGAGTAGAAAAGCTTTATAAAAGTTTTGGCAGCGGCAAGCAGCGCATCACTGTGCTGCACAACGTCAAGCTGATGGTGAATAGCGGTGAAATCGTGGGGTTGGCCGGGGAATCCGGTTCAGGAAAATCCACACTGGCACGCTGCATTGCAGGCTTGCACAGCTATGACAGTGGCGCAATTTATTTTCGTGATCAATGTTTGCCACAGCAATTTTCTGTCACGGATTTTCGCAAACAGGCCAAACAGGTACAGATGGTATTTCAGGATCCACTGTCATCACTCAATCCGCGCCTGACGATTGGCGACATCCTGCTTGAACCTTTGCGCCTGAACAGCACCGTGCCAGCCAATGAGCAACAGGCACTGGCTGTACAGTGGCTACAGCGTATGGGATTGAAAAGCAGTGATATGTCTCGCTACCCGCATTCCTTTTCTGGTGGACAATTACAGCGCATCGGCATTGCCCGCGCCTTGATTACCCAACCCGGGCTACTGATTTGTGATGAACCCATTTCGGCGCTGGATGTTTCTGTGCAGGCACAGATTGCCAACTTACTGAAAGACCTGCGCGACGAACTGAACCTGACCCTGTTATTTATCGGACACGATCTGGCGATGATGCGTTATCTCTGTGATCGCATTGTTGTCATGAACAAGGGCGCCATTACTGAATAAAAAACACTGAATAAAAAATCAGGCAGCATCCGCACCAAACTGCAGTTGTGCCAGACGTGCATACAAGGCATTGGATGCCAGTAATTCATTGTGACTACCTTGCGCCACTAACCGTCCGCCGTCCATCACAGCAATACTGTCTGCATGCAAGATCGTGGCGAGCCGGTGCGCAATAATCACTGTTGTACGATCTTTCATCAGATGCTCCAGCGCCAGCTGCACCTGGTATTCACTTTCAGCATCCAGAGCACTGGTAGCTTCATCCAACAAAAGCACACGTGGATTTTTCAGGATTGCACGTGCAATCGCCAGACGTTGCCGCTGCCCACCGGATAAACGCGCGCCCTTCTCGCCCAGATCACTCTGGTAGCCTTGTGGTAAAGCAATAATAAAATCGTGTGCATAGGCGGCTTTAGCGGCAGCGATAACTTCTTCATCCGTCGCATCCGGTTTTCCGTAACGGATATTGTGCATAACATCAGCTGAAAACAGGGCCGGCTGCTGTTGAACTACCGCCAATTGCTGGCGTAAATCTTGCGGCTGTAATTCACGAATATCTTTTCCACCCAATGTTACTGCACCTTGTTGCGGATCATAAAAACGCTGCAACATTTCAAACACAGTAGATTTTCCAGCACCCGACGGCCCAACCAGAGCCAACACCTTGCCCTCTATAATTTGCAGAGAGAAATGATCCAGCGCACGCTGTTCTGGCCGTGTTGGATAAGAAAAACTGACATCTTTAAATTCAAACGCTGCAGACAAATTATCCGCTTTGCACAGCACAACGGCAGGTGGCTGTATATGGCTGCTTTCATGCATCAATTCCATCAAACGATCTGTAGCGCCAGCAGCACGCAATAACTCACCATACACTTCAGATACCGTTGCTACACCCACTGCCGCCATAATGGCGTAGACAATAAATGCACCGAGTTCACCACCGGTCATACGCCCCTGGATTACATCACTACCACCCACCCACAACATGCTGGCCAGCGCCATAAACACCAACAGAATCACCAGCGCCATCAATACCGAACGCTGGCGGATACGGTTTTTTGCCACATTAAATGCGCGCTCCACTTCAGAACCAAACGCCTGTTTTTCCTGTGCTTCACGCGTATAGCTTTGTACGGTTTTTATATTCTGGATAATTTCACCGGCATACGTGCCAACATCAGCAATGGAATCCTGACTCTGGCGTGACAAAGTACGCACACGTTTTCCCAACAACAAAATGGGCAGCAACACGGCAGGCACACACACCAACACAATCAATGACAATTTGAAATTGGTGATAAACAACAGAATCAAGGCACCGATCACCGAAATCGCACTGCGCAGCGCCATGGAAAATGATGAGCCAATAATGGATTGCAATAACGTCGTATCCGTAGTGAGTCGCGACATAATGTCACCGCTACGGTTGTCTTCAAAAAAGCCGGGATGCAACCCGACAATATGATCAAACACTGCCTGCCGGATATCTGCACTCACACGCTCACCAAGCCACGACACCAGATAGAATCGCACAAAAGTACCGAGCGCCATCAACACAGCGATCACCAGTAAAAAACCGATGGCCCAGTTGAGTTGCTCTAGTGACTGCTGCGCAAAGCCCCGGTCGATCAGCAAGCGCACACCCTGACCTATCGAAAGCATCACGCCCGAGGTAAACAGCAACGCCACCAGAAAGGCTGCAATGGTTCCTTTGTACGGCTTCAGGAATTGCACCAATGCCAACAAGGTGGATAATTTTTTCTTTTGTGTCTCAGTCATGAAAAACTCTTGGGAGTGTGTAATAAAAAACGCAGCCGAAGCTGCGTTTTCCGATGATCATGCTAATGAAAGCAGGATCACGCCATACCGTGCAGCCAGAAACAAACAGACGCAACGACGATAGCAATAACAGCCACTGCTGCAAACACATCAGCAGCGCCATCTTCCTCAAAGACTGTATTACTGTCATTTTTTTGTGGATTAGCCATGTTGGTATTCCCCGATCAGTTAGAAATAAATTAGTTAGGAAGCAGGTGTTTAACGCCATCGCGCTCTTCGCAAAGCTCTTGCTCGGTCGCTTTCATTTTGGCACGTGAGAAATCAGAAATGTCCAGACCTTGCACAATCTCCCAGTCGCCATTCTTGCACACACAAGGGAAAGAGTAGATCAGGCCCTTCTCGATGCCATAGGAGCCGTCGGAGTATACGCCCATGGACACCCAGTCGCCCGCTGCAGTACCCAATGCCCAGGTGCGCATATGGTCAACCGCAGCATTCGCAGCAGAAGCGGCAGATGAAGCACCACGCGCTTTGATAATCGCTGCACCGCGCTGTTGCACAGTCGGGATGTAATCATTTTCGTACCAGGCGCGATCAACCAGACCGTTGGCGTCTTTACCATCGACCAGCGCATTGGAAATATCAGGATATTGCGTGGCGCTGTGGTTGCCCCAGATGGTGATTTTTTTCACGTCGTTGACTGTCTTGCCTGTTTTGCCAGCCAACTGCGCCATAGCACGGTTGTGGTCGAGACGGGTCATGGCAGTGAACTGGCGCGGATTGATCGATGGCGCATTGCGCTGGGCGATCAAGGAGTTGGTGTTAGCCGGGTTACCTACAACCAGGACCTTGATGGATTTCTTGGCTACAGCATCAATGGCCTTGCCTTGTACGGAGAAGATCGCTGCATTGGCTTCCAGCAAATCTTTGCGCTCCATACCAGGACCGCGTGGACGCGCACCTACCAGCAGTGCGTAATCGGTGTCCTTGAAGGCCACCATCGGGTCATCAGTGCACACCATGCCAGCCAATAGCGGGAATGCGCAGTCATCCAATTCCATCGCCACGCCTTTCAATGCTTCCAGCGCCGGAGTGATTTCCAGCATTTGCAGGATCACTGGCTGATCCGGACCCAACATGGAACCAGAAGCGATACGGAACAACAGGGAATAGCTGATCTGGCCGGCAGCGCCGGTAACGGTGACACGTACAGGTTGTTTCACGGTAGGAACTCCAACAAGGGTGTGATGAGAAGAGGTTAAACCACGCCGACAAAACCTTTTGAGTTGAGCTTGCGTCAGGTATCAACCAGAATGCGGGCGCATTATAAATAAATAAAGGTCGCCGTGCTAACCAAGCCCCCATTTAAAAAACCAGCGCTTTCCCTTAAACCAGCGCTGCTCTTCGCCCTGTGCACACTACCAGTGTGGCTTTACGGCCTGCTGTGCGGCTCGACCGGGCATGATGATTCGCACATCACCTTCTGGCAGGCACAAGCACTGCTGGATTACGGCGACTTGCGCAATTACAACGGCGCACGTATCGAACAAAGCTCCAGCTTGTTAATGACGTTGCTCACATCGCTCACGGCGTTAGTGACGCGCTTATCGATAGTTGATAGCGGCTACCTGCTCAATCTGGGAGCCGCCATCCTGACACTCTGGCTGGTCTGGCGACTGGCGCAACAATCCCACATAGCAAGACCCTGGCTGGCAGCAGCACTGACGGCATTGACTCCCTATTTTTCATATTGGGCGTGGTCCGGTATGGAAACCACACTGGCGGCAAGTTGTGTCATGTTATTTATTTTTACGCTACTGGCATGGCAAAAAAAACCTTCGTCCATTCAATTTATTGCACTGATGTTTTCTGCCCTGGCATTAGCTGCTGTACGACCAGAAATGGTATTGCTTGGCCCCGTGTTCCTGTTCATCGTTGCAATATTGCTGCGTCGCCCCGCAGTGTTGTTATTTATCCTGCCATTCCTGCTGCTGTCATTCTGGCGACATAATTATTTCGGGCAGTGGTTCCCCAATCCTGTTTATGCCAAAAGTGGCAGCATTGATTTACAACAATTACAAAACGGACTGGACTATTTCCAGCGCCTGTTTCGCCATCCGCTTGCAGCGCTGGGTGTCAGCATCACACTGCTGGCTTTTTGCGTCAGCTGTGTTGCCTGCTTGCGCACACGCTTACAACACCACCTGCTATTACTGTGCTGCCTTTGGGTAGGCATTTATGGAGGTTTTGTTATTGCCAGTGGTGGCGACTGGATGAAAGAAGGACGCTTCTGGGTACCGTTGATTGCCCCGATGTGGCTGGCGATCTGCCTCACTTTTCTCTCTGACAAACGCACCTTACTGACACGCTATGTATTACCGTTGATACTCGTTTGCTACACACCGGTTTTCATCAACACCTACAACCTTGGCACGCCTGTATGGAATTATTCACAGCAAAAAACTATTGCAGGCGATCAAGCCAGTTTCTTTGAAACAACAAACCGCGAGCATGTGCGCGACTGGCCCGCTCTCCGCTCCTTGCAAACATTATTAGCTGCGCTGAATCCATCGGTAGAAAAGCCCTTAACCGTGATGAGCAAACAGATGGGCATGGTGAATTATCATCTGGCAAGTCAATTTCACGGCAAATTTCTCGTACGGGATATGGCTGGACTGGTGGATAACACCCTGCGTAATTGCGCCGTGATAGCTCAGGACGGCTTCGACAAACAGGGTTTGCGAATAAACTACCGCAAGTTTTTTGAACGCTTGCCGCAAGCAGAAAAAGAATGCGGCTTGCGCGCACCAGATATCATCTACGATATTTACGGTTGGGGCGAAACCACGCCATTACCGGATTTCCTGCGCAGCCAGGGTTACAGGATTGTTTTCAGGCAAACGGGGCGTGTTGATGTGAAACCGGGTATCGACATTACTGCACAGGAAATGATTGCCGTGCGTACTGAACTGTTACAAGGACTGGATATCCAGGATCAGGACATCGATTTTAATCAACTGACTCATCAGTAATATCTGCATCAGAAAAAGCTGCTGGCAGTGATTTGCTGGCACGCGCACCAAGCTGTTTGAGTTTCTCTACCCGTGACACCATATTGCCGCGCCCGGTCGTGAAACGCTTGACGGTCTCCAGATAACTGTCATTTGCTTTGCCGAGCTGTTTTCCCAGATCATCCAGTGATTCACCCACACGAGCAAACTGGTCGAACAGTTTTCCTGCTTCCTGTGCAATTTTCTCGGCATTGTTATTCTGCTTTTCATAGCGCCAGATACTGTGCACGGTGCGCAAGGTCGCTAACAAGGTCGTCGGACTGACAATCACAATCCCGCGCTCGAATGCCTCACCAAACAAATTCTGGTCGTACTGGAATGCCACTGAAAATGCCGCTTCTATCGGCATGAAAATCATCACAAAATCCAGTGTGCGTATCCCTTCCAGATTCTGGTAAGACTTGTCACTCAGCCTCATCACATGAGAACGCAAGGATTGCACATGCGCCTTGAGATAACGTTCACGCTCCAGCGAATCTTCTGCATCGCAATAACGCTGGTAATCCACTAGTGAAACCTTGGCATCGATCACCACATCGCGGCCTTCCGGCAAACGCACAATCACATCCGGCAGGCGACGCTCACCTTCATCACTGCGCAAATTCACTTGCGTCTCGTATTCGCGCCCTTTTTGCAGGCCGGATTGCTCCAGAATGCGCTCCAGAATGACTTCACCCCAATTGCCCTGCGCCTTGTTGTCACCCTTCAACGCATTGGCGAGATTATTGGCGTCTTCACTGACTTGCTGGCTCAGACTTTTCAGGAAACGGATTTCTGTAATCAGCGATGCGCGTTCACGGTTTTCCGTGTCATACACCTGCTCAACTTTCTGGCGAAACTGTTGCAACTGTTCACGCAGCGGTGAGACCAGTCCCTCAAGACTTTGTTTGCTTTGCTGTTGCATATGCTGCTGTAAGTTAGCTTGTCTGGTTTCAAAGCTGGCCTGTTTCGATTCAAAAATGCGGTTGGCCAACGCCTCAAATTCATTGCCCAATATGGTGCGCGACTGCTCAATCAGTGCCATCTGTTCACGTGTAGCCAACTGCTCTTGCTCACGGCGCGCCTCCACATCAGCCAGTTTGATGCGAGTCTGTTCCAGCTCACGCTTGCCAAAAACTTGCGCCAGCAACCAACCCAGCGCAATGCCGACCAGGCAGGCTATAGCAACCGCAATCAGTAATTGAATATCAAAAGACAAACAGACCTCCTGTTGGCTGGCTAAGCCTGAATTGATGTTGTTATCATAACAACTTACAAGGCAACTTGATGACTCAATAAAGGATTGGCAACATGAGTGAACTGAACGCCAATATCCGTGAAGAAATCCAGACACTATGCGCCGCTGGCTACGTACTGTATGACGCTGCCGATTACACACATGCGTTGCGAAAGTTTTATCAGGCGTGGATGCTGTTGCCTAAACCGCAAACCGATTTCAGCGAAGGTGGCTGGATACTGACTGCCATCGGTGACAGCTACTACCGCAGCGGACAATACGAACAAGGCCGGGAAGCATTGGCCTCAGCGCTGCATTGCGAAGGCATGATCGACAACCCCTTTATTCATCTGCGTCTTGGCCAGTGCCTGCTGGAACTGGATGTTTCCGGCACCGCCTGCACCCATCTCGGTATTGCCTATGAGCGCGGCGGCCGAAAACTATTCGAGAAAGAAGCGCCGAAATATTTAATTGCGGCGCTACAACCCGAATCTGTCACTCACCCCGGCAACTAGAGCTCGCCTCTCGCTTTCATCACCAATCGCACCAGTTGTGCGAGTGAGCGGGCTTTCATTTTTTCCATCACATTGGCGCGATGAATTTCAACTGTACGTTGCGATACATTCAGATCAATCGCCACCACTTTATTCGCTTTACCATCTACCACTTGACCCATAACCTCACGTTCACGTTCCGTCAGGGTTTCCATGCGACGCAAAATTTCTGTGCGTTGCAATTTTTCAGCACGCGCATGCGAATCTTCTTCCAACACTTCACGGATACGTTCAATCAACTCCTGATCACGGAATGGCTTCTGTACAAAATCTGCAGCGCCAGCCTTGATCGCTTTCACAGCCATCGGCACATCACCATGACCAGTAATAAAAATAATCGGCAGGATAGATCCCATCTGGATCAACTTGTCTTGTAATTCCAGACCACTCATACCCGGCATGCGGATATCCAGCACCAGACAGCCTGCACGAGCAGGATTGTAGCTATCAAGAAAAATTTGTGCGGAGGGAAAGCTTTCTGCCTTGAGACCAATGGACTTCATCAGAAACACTAGCGATTCACGCACGGCATCATCATCGTCCACTACAAAAACAGTGGCTTCCTGGTTTAATCCTGCTGTAGCCATGTTGCTCTCCATTGGTTGGTTTAGTGATAGGCTGATGTTGTTATAAAAAACTTAAACGATTGAACCGCTGATATTATCCGGCAGCCTTGCCGGGCGAGCCATCAGTAATACAGTAAAAGTCACGCCAAAACCGTTGTCATTATTTGATGCAGATAGCTGGCCACCGTGTGCCGTAATAATGGAATGGCTGATTGACAAGCCCATCCCCATCCCGGTGCTCTTGGTGGTAAAAAACGGATCAAATACACGTTTCAGTACATCTTCACTTAAACCCGGCCCGGTATCAACCACGCGGATACTCACCTGACCACTCTCTTCCTGTGCGGTATAGACATCAACACGCGCACGGTCGCGCGGCGTCTGCTCCATCGCCTCCAGTGCATTGCGGATCAGATTCAGGATCACTTGCTGCAATTGCACCGGATCAACCCGTACTTCGGATAAATGCCTGGCCAGATGCAAATACACAGGAATACCATGTTTGCGTGCATCCACTTCTGCCAATTGCACCACTTCGGATACCAATTCATTAGCGTCCATCAATTCCAGCTCGGACGCACTTTTTTTAATAAAACTGCGCAGGCGACGAATCACTTCGCCAGCACGAATAGCCTGTGTGGCAATTTTTTCCAGCGGATCATTCAGCTCGGCGATATTTGTCAGCCCAGCATCCAGCATACGCTTGCAACCTTGTGCATACGCCGAAATGGCTGCCAGTGGCTGGTTGATTTCATGCGCTATCCCCGCTGCCATTTCACCCATAGTAGACAGCCTTGCCATATGTGCCAGATGCTCCCGCGCGTCCGCCACTTCTTTTTCTTTATGGCGCAATTCGATTTCTGCACGACGGCGATCAGTGATATCCAGTAGCGTTGTCAAAATTACCGTGCGATTACCAACACGTGCAGCTTTCAACATAACATCCAGATCAATTTCCTCACCATCCTTGCGCCGGCTGCGCCACAAAAAATATTGCGGCTTGCCCAGACGCGCCAGCTCAAAACGGTCACGCTCCATTTCCGAAGAGCGGTCACCGTGTGGTTGACGTTCCGGTGTGAAATCTACAATACGACGACCAATCATTTCATCCTTGCTATAACCAAGCAGACGCGTGACCTGATCATTACATTCTTCGATACGATCACTGATCACCATAATGCCTTCATTGGCACTTTCGAACAGTGTGCGATATTTGGATTCGTTTTCTTCCAGCGTATCAATCAACGGCCTGGTGACTTTATGCATCAACAAAATGCCAATGATAATAATACCCAGCGTAGCAAGTGTTGCGTACAACGCTGTGTAGAGAAACGGCTTGCGCACTTCTTCGGCATCAATCTTGACAACAATACCCAGATTCATATTTTCAACGGGAACAAACGCAGCCAACACCAGCACACCGCGATAATCATGCGTATACATCACACCCGCATTGCCATCCAGCGCCAGCTTCATGGCTTGCACGCTCGGGTCATCTTCTGACAATACCGATGGCGTCTCTGATGCAAAACGGTATGGTGAGACAAAATGAATATAATTATCGGTGCGATAGGCGAACAACATTTCACCGCTATCGGTAATCACTGGATTGCGTGCCAGCGTCTGGCGAATATGGTCTACCACCATCTCCGGTGGTTCTGCATCAAGACGTGTCTGCTCTGGAACCAACTGCATGACAGACTGCAACATGCTGGCCTGATGTTCCGCATAACTCACCATGATGCGTTTGTTTTGCTCGGATGCAGACATGAACAACACAAAAATGGTCACACCCAATACCAATACAGCGACACTGGACATGACCAGTATCAACTGCAGGATCCGGTTGCGGTTGCGTATTCTCATAGCGCCATGGTGTCGGCATCCGCGCAGCAACGCAACAGGGACAAATCACAGAAGGTGTCAGGCCGACGCGCCCAGCGATGCCATATCAATCACAAAACGGTATTTCACATCACTTTTCAACATGCGTTCATAAGCCGCATTGATGTCCTGGATACGGATAACTTCAATGTCTGAGGTGATGCTGTGTTTGCCACAGAAGTCGAGCATGGCCTGCGTTTCAGCAATACCACCGATCAATGAACCGGCCACCGATTTCCTGCCCATGATCAGGGCTGATGAATTCACGGGCGGCTCAAGATCGCCGAGATACCCCACCAGCACCAAGGTGCCATCGACCGCCAGCGTCGGCACATAAGGATTGATGTCGTGAACATAAGGCACGGTGTCGATGATCAGATCGAAACGGCTGTGCACCGCCTGCATCTGCGACTCGTCCGTCGACAGCACGATACGATCGGCACCGAGGCGACGTGCGTCCTGCTCCTTGCCCGGCGAGCGGGTGAACAGGGTGACTTCCGCTCCCATTGCCCTGGCCAGCTTCAGCGCCATATGGCCCAGACCGCCGAGGCCCACCACCGCCACCTTGCTGTTCTTGCCAGCCTGCCAATGCCGCAGCGGCGACCAAGTGGTAATACCGGCACACAGTAAAGGCGCTGCGCCGGCGGGATCCAACCCCTGCGGGATGCTCAGCACGAATTTTTCCGGCACCACAATGCGCTGCGAATAACCACCGAATGTCGGCATGTTGTCGCGGCGATCAATGGCGTTGTAGGTCAACGTCGGAAAGGCGTGGCAGTATTGCTCCACCCCCTGTGCACAAGCGCTGCACTGCTGGCAGGAATCCACCATGCAGCCGACGCCCACGCAATCCCCCACCGAGAAACGTTTCACCGCCGCGCCCGCACTCACCACACGGCCGATGATCTCGTGGCCAGGCACCATGGGATAGATGCTGTTGTGCCAGTCGTTGCGCGCCTGGTGCAAGTCCGAGTGACAGACACCGCAGTAAAGGATGTCGATCACCACGTCATCCGATCGCGGGTCACGGCGTTCGAAACGGAAAGGTGCCAGCGATTCGGTAGCGGATCGGGCTGCGTAGCCCAGCACTGAAAGTGTCATAATCATTTTCTCCAGCAGGTTCTATTGTATAGACCATACACACTTTTCAAGAAAGTTTTCACCAGACAGCAGCATCAAAAAACAACAGCATCAAACAACAGCGTCATCCACAACAGGGAAAATACTATGAACACATCACAATCCCAGTGGGATGTCATCGTCGTCGGCTCCGGCAACGGCGGTATGACCGCAGCCATCACCGCAAAACTGCTGGGCGCTGAACGAGTACTGGTGATCGAAAAATGCGATACGTTTGGCGGCACGAGTGGCCTCTCCGGTGGTGGTGTCTGGATACCCAACAACCACTATGCCAAAGCGGCTGGCGCGCAGGATTCCATCGCCGAAGCGCGTGAATACTTGCGCCAGACTATTCCCGCTGGCGACGTGCCGGAACACTTGCTCGATACCTATCTCGAACAAGCACCAAAGATGATGCAATTCCTGCATGACAACACGCGCGTGCGCTACGAATCCCTCGACCATTATCCTGATTACTACACGGACAAACCCGGAGCAAAATCCGGCCACCGCTCACTGGAACCAGAAACTATTGCGCATTCAGAACTGGGCGATGAAGCCCCCTTCCTGCAAATGAATCACCAGATGATGTATCTGTTTGATCGCATCGGCATTACACAAGTGGAAGCGCAAGTGTTGATGAGCCGCAGTCCCGGCTGGATAAAAGTGATGCTCGGCATGTTGTGGAATTACTGGAAAGATATTGGATGGTGGAGCAAACATAAACGCGGCCGTCGTCTGACTTGCGGTAGCGCCGGTGTCGCACGTTTGCGTTTATCCATGATGGATCTCGGCATTCCCTTGTGGCGCAACACCGCATTGCAAGAACTGGTGACAGAAAGTGATCAGATTGTCGGGATAAAAGTATTGCAACACAATGAAGAAAAAATATTACACGCCAGTAAAGGCGTGATATTGGCAGCTGGCGGTTTTGAAAATAATCAAGCCATGCGCGACCAGTATTTACCAAAACCCACCAATACTGCGTGGAGTGCTGCACACAAAGGCAACACCGGTGATGCCATTCGCGCCGCACAAAAACTCGGTGCTGCCACACGCTTGATGGACGGTGCATGGTGGTGTACCACACTCGCCGTACCGGGAGAACCACTGCCACGCTTGAGTATTATGGAAAAATCTTTACCGGGCTGCATTGTTGTTGATCCGCAGGGAAATCGCATCAGCAATGAATCCCAGAACTATATGGCCTACCAACGTGAATTTTTTGCACGCCATACCAAAGAGAATCCCTGTTATCCGGCGTGGATGATTTTTGATAACCGTTTCCGCTCGCGCTACATCGTCGGCCCGGTATTCAACAAAAGCATGCAGCCGGATTGGGCATTGCCGAAAGATTTTCTCGGCGACAAATTCATGCAGCGCGGCGCA
>DATIDQ010000087.1:0-5341 GCA_035456205.1 Pseudomonadales bacterium | reverse complement strand
GTGAAAACGCTGCTGCCATTCATTGCGCAAGGTTGTCAGTTCATGCAATGCGACGGTCATTGCATCCAGCGCACTGGCGCCAAGAGCCGGATTGGATGAATGGCCGGAGTGACCTGTGATGCGCACACTCTCCAGCATCACACCTTTGTGCATGCGCACAGGTTTCAATCCCGTCGGCTCACCGATGACGGCATAACGCGCAGTAGGTTTACTGTGTTCCAGTAAAACACGAGCACCGTTCATTGATGATTCTTCATCCGCCGTCGCAAGAATAATCAATGGGGCTGTGGGCGTTTGCTCGGCAAACATTTGCGCCGCTGCAATCGCCAACGGGAAAAAACCTTTCATATCGCACACACCGAGACCGTAAAAACGGTTGTCTTTTTCGGTGAGCGCGAGCGGATTAACACTCCACAAATTTTCATCAAACGGCACGGTGTCGGTGTGGCCCGCCAACACCAATCCACCGTCACCCGTACCTTTAGTAGCGATCAGGTTGGCTTTATGGCCGCAGGGTGTGACGGGCATGACTTCCACCACAAATCCGGCAGATTCCAGCCAACCCGCTAACAGGTCTATCACCGCACGGTTACCCATATCACGGCCCGGCGTGCTGCTGCTGACAGATGGCAGAGCGAGCAATGCGTGCAGTTGTTCAGTAAGTGATGGTAATTCCACAGGTGCTTCCGGCTAAATTTTGGGCTGAATGTTGGTAAGGCACGATGCTACCATGCGCACCTCCAGATCTTGCAGAACGAACCATGACTCTCGCCAAACGTATTATTCCCTGCCTTGATGTTGACCGCGGCCGCGTGGTCAAGGGCGTGCAGTTTGTGGATATCCGCGATGCCGGCGATCCGGTGGAAGTGGCGCGTCGTTACAACGAGCAGGGTGCGGACGAAATCACGTTTCTGGATATCACCGCCAGCAGCGATGATCGCGCCACCACTTATGACACGGTCGAGCGCATGGCCAGCCAGGTGTTTATTCCGCTGACCGTCGGCGGCGGCGTGCGCACAGTGGATGATATTCGCCGCCTGCTGAACGCCGGCGCAGATAAGGTCAGCATCAACACGGCGGCCATCCATAATCCTGCTTTTGTACGCGAAGCAGCCGAGCGTTTCGGCTCGCAATGTATCGTGGTAGCTATAGATGCCAAGCGAGTGAGCGCTGACAACGAACCGGGTTATTGGGAGATATTTACCCATGGCGGGCGTAAACCGACCGGTATCAATGCCGTCGAATGGGCAATCAAAATGGCGAGTTATGGCGCCGGTGAAATCCTGTTGACCAGCATGGATCGCGACGGCACCAAGAACGGTTTTGATCTGGGTGTCACGCGCGCGATTTCCGATGCCGTGAATATCCCGGTGATCGCCTCTGGTGGCGTGGGTAACCTGCAGCATCTGGTGGATGGCGTGAAACAGGGTGGCGCCGATGCCGTGCTCGCTGCCAGCATCTTCCATTTCGGTCAGCACACCATCCCGGAAGCCAAGCGCTTTATGGCCGAACAGGGCGTTGTTGTCAGGCTATAAACAGTCAGGCTATCAACGCGCGCTGCGGATATCCGCATTACGAAACGATCCGTATTGAAAATAGCAGGAAGCTTGGTATATTCCCTCTCGTTCTACACTTTAATCCCACCGACCCTGAGAGGGCATGACCATGAAATTTTCGCTGACGCTGACCTTCAACCCCGCCGATGACCAGGTGCCATTGGCCATTGCCGCCGATGAGCTGGGCTTTCACTCCGTGAACCTCGGCGACGGCCTGTTTTTCTACGATGAAACCTCGGTCAACTATCCGTACAGCGACAGCGGCGCACGCTACTGGAACGCCAACACCGCCTTCCTCGACCCGTTCTGCGCCATCGCCCACATGGGCGCCCTGACCAAGAACATCCGCTTCCTGATCAGCGTATTGAAGCTGCCTGTGCGCCAACCCATGCTGGTGGCCAAGCAGGCCGGTACTGCCTCTTATTTCTGTCAGGACCGCATGACACTGGGTGTGGGCCTGTCACCGTGGCCAGAAGATTTTTCCATCAACGGCGCCTGCTGGGAAGATCGCGGCCCGCGCTCGGAAGAGATGATCGAGATCCTGCGCAAAGCACTGAGCGGCGAGATGTTCGAGCACAACGGCAAGTACTATCCCAACTACCCGAAAATGTCGATCAACCCTGCACCGAAAACCCCGATGCCTATCGTGATCGGCGGCACCGCGGACATTGTATTGAAACGTGCCGCGCGCATCGCTGACGGTTTTGCTTCACCGAATACCAAAGCGGATCACATCATCGAGATGGCGCAGAAAATCGCGCAATACCGTAAGGAATACGGCACTGATAACAAACCGTTTGAATTCATTTCTGTGGCAACGGATGTATTCGATCTGGCCGGCAACCAGAAACTGGCCGACAACGGCGTGACTGAAGCCTGTGTCATGCCGTGGTTCATGTACGGCGGCAAATTCAAATCCGACATCCAGTTCAAAATCGACTGCATGAAGCGTTTTAAAGAAGACGTCATGGACAAAATGGCGTAAGGAGAAATCGACATGAAAACACGCGCAGCGGTGGCGTGGGCACCGAACAAGCCCCTCACGATTGAAGAAGTGGATCTGCAAGGCCCACAGGCCGGCGAAGTGATGGTAAAACTCGTCGCTACCGGCGTGTGCCATACCGATGCCTACACCTTAAGCGGTGAAGATTCCGAAGGCGTGTTTCCGTGCATTCTCGGTCACGAGGGTGCAGGTGTCGTTGTCGAAGTCGGCGCGGGTGTCACCAGCGTCGCCGTCGGCGATCATGTGATTCCGCTGTACACACCTGAGTGCGGCAAATGTAAATTCTGTTTATCCGGCAAAACCAATTTGTGTCAGGCGATTCGCGCCACACAGGGCAAAGGCTTGATGCCGGATGGCACTTCGCGTTTCAGCAAAAACGGCAAACCGATTTTTCATTACATGGGTACGTCGACATTTTCTGAATACACCGTGTTGCCGGAAATCGCGCTGGCAAAAATCAACAAAGCGGCGCCGCTGGACAAAGTGTGTCTGCTCGGTTGCGGCATCACCACCGGCATCGGCGCAGTGCTGAACACGGCGAAAGTAGAACCCGGTTCTACCGTTGCCGTATTCGGTTTGGGCGGTATTGGTCTATCTGTACTGCAAGGCGCAGTGATGGCAAAAGCCGCACGCATCATCGCTATCGACATCAACGAAAGTAAATTCGAGATGGCGAAAATGTTGGGCGCCACCGATTGCGTCAATCCGAAAAATTTTGATCGCCCGATACAGGAAGTGATCGTCGACATGACTGACGGCGGCGTGGATTATTCGTTTGAATGTATCGGCAACGTCAACCTGATGCGTTCGGCACTGGAGTGTTGTCATAAAGGTTGGGGCGAATCGGTGATTATCGGTGTCGCCGGTGCGGGGCAGGAAATTGCCACGCGTCCATTCCAGCTGGTCACCGGTCGCGTCTGGCGCGGCAGCGCATTCGGCGGCGTCAAAGGCCGCACGCAATTGCCGGATTATGTTGAACGCTACATGAAAGGTGAAATAAAAATCGACGAGATGGTGACCTACACCATGCCGCTGGATGACATCAATCGCGCGTTTGATCTGATGCACGAAGGCAAAGCTATTCGCTCTGTGATTATTTACTAATATGGATATCATAGAAAGAAACCGTAGCTTTGACGGCGAACAACTGCGCATCAAACATCACTCGCAGGCACTGTCCTGTGAGATGATTTTTGCTTTGTATCTTCCACCGCAAGCAAGCACAAAAAAAGTGCCTGTGCTGTGGTGGCTATCCGGCCTCACCTGCAACGACCAGAATTTCGTGACGAAAGCGGGTTCGCAGCGCATCGCCGCCGAACTCGGCATCGCCATCATCGCGCCAGATACCAGCCCGCGCGGTGACGACGTGCCGGACGATGCCGAAAAAGCCTGGGACTTCGGTCTCGGCGCCGGATTTTATATCAACGCCACCCAAGCGCCCTTCGCTAAACACTATCGCATGTACGATTACGTGCAGAACGAATTGCCAGCACTGGTCGCAAAAGAATTTTCCGACAAGATTGATGTATCGCGCCAATCGATCAGCGGCCATTCGATGGGTGGCCACGGTGCGTTGACACTCGCTATTCGCAACCCGCAGCAATACAAATCCGTTTCTGCCTTTTCACCGATTGTCGCGCCCATGCAATGCCCATGGGGCGAAAAAGCTTTCGGCAATTATTTTGGTGATGATAAAACCCTGTGGGCAGAGCACGACACCTGCGCGTTGCTGACTGCACGTGGTTATGACAAACCGATACTCGTTGAACAAGGTCTGGCAGACAACTTTCTGGTGAATCAACTCAAACCGGAGCTGCTGGAAAATGCATGCAAAAAAACTGGCGTGACACTAACAGTCAATCGTCGAGAAGGTTACGATCACAGCTACTATTTCATCAGCACATTTTTTGAAAACCATTTGCATTATCACGCGGAATATCTGAAATGACACAGCTAGATAAATTATTCAGCCCGACAAAAATCGGCTCTCTCGAATTGCGCAATCGCATTGTCATGGCGCCGATGACTGTCGATTATGCCAATGACGACGAAACCCCGTCCGAACGCCAGATCGCCTACTACTCCGAACGCGCCAAAGGCGGCGTCGGTTTGATCACCATGGAAGTGTGCACGGTCGATGCCGACCATCGCTACCAGGCGCATTCTCTCGGCTTGTATGCCGATCATCTGATCGAACATCACAAGAAACTGGTAGATGCCGTACACGCACACGGCGCAAAAATCTTTCCACAAATTTCCCACACCGGCCCGGAATCATTGTCACCGTTCTATCGCCGCATTCCGCCGGTCGGCCCGTCGGTCGTGCGCACACAAACCACGCTGCAAGTGTGCCGGGAATTGTCGATTGAAGAAATTCCGCAATACGTGGCGATGTTCGGCGATGCCTGTTTGCGTGCGAAAAAAGCCGGTTACGACGGCGTCGAGCTGCACGCTGCACACAGCTACATGCTGATCGGCTCCTTCCTGTCACCACTGCGCAATCACCGCACCGACGCTTACAGCGGGCGCAAGCTGGAAGGTCGCATGAAATTCCTGCTGGAAGTACTGGCCGATATCCGCGCGAAATGCGGCGAGGATTTTCCAATTGCACTGCGTCTGTCCGGTTACGAACGTGAATCCGGTGGTCGTGAAATCAACGATACGCAACGTATGGCGCCGACGCTGGTCGCTGCGGGCGTAAACGCTTTCCATATCAGCGGCGGTGTGGGCGACAACAACATCACGCAGATTATCGCTGGCAGCGAATACCGCTCCGGTTACA
>DATIDQ010000086.1:0-7457 GCA_035456205.1 Pseudomonadales bacterium | reverse complement strand
CTGCATGAATCCAAGAATAGCAAGGGCAGAAAATCCAATAACAGCCATTGCCCCTGCAAAGCCATCCATGCCATCCATAAAGTTATACAGATTGATTCCCCACAGTAGAACCAATATCCCGATCCAGGGCCATATCCAGATAAATATATTCCAATACACATATAACTTTGCGCCAAAAACAGCCATCACCGCTGCCACGAATTGTGCAAATAAACGCGCCCAGGGTGGCAATGCCTTTCTATCATCAACCAATGCAACCAATAGCAACAATATTGCAGCTATTACACAGTAGGCATTGATCGTTTCCTGGAGTACGTCCCACCCCATCATCACGCCAACGACAACACCACCCCAGATACCCACACCACCCAGTCGTGGTACCGGTGTGCTGTGCAAGGAACGTTCATTAGGTTTATCCAACCATGCTTCCTGTTTTTGACTAATAATCCATCTGCATAACATTACCGACACGGAGAATGTTGCAATGAAAGCCGACCACTCCACGATCAGTGGCGTCACGATGTTGTCTCCAGACAAGTGGAAATAATTGCAGGCAACTCCTTGTAAAAAGTTGTGCCGGGATACCAGCCAAGTTGTTTTAATTGCGCAGCAGAATATGCAGAAGGTTCAGTCAAGCGAGAAATTGCTTCACTGGATACAGGGCAGCCAGACCAGTACTGTTGCAGAAAATCTCCCAGTGCTCCCAGATTTTTCAAAAGACTAACAGGCACAGCCCAATGCGGCTGCCCTTTCCCTAAAGCCATGCGTATAGCAAGATAAATTGAATACGCCGTATAGGGCTCATCATCTGCAACAATCAAGGGTTTGCGGTTTGCATCCGGATGCATCGCCGTTAATAGCATGGCGTTAACCACATCGCTGATTGACACCATTGAACGCTCTGCAGAAGTGTCCGGTAACGGAGGAAAATAACCACGTTGTATTGCGCGAATCAATTTATCCAGATTGCCTTTAACACCAGCACCATACACAAGACATGGACGAATAATCACTAGCTGCGGGATATCAATTTCATCCAGTAATTTTTTTTCAGCCATTCTTTTCCAGTAACCATAAGCATCCTTGGGCCACTCGCTCCATGTTTCATCGCGTCTCAATAAACCTGGCTCAGCAGCTGCTTTTGTCGAACTCACAAAAACAAAACGTTTGACACCCGCTTCCCGTGCACGATGTGCCAAATTTAATGTTGTTTCACAATCAGCCTGATAGCTGCTAGATGCGGAACGTGCATGAGCGGTATTGGCAAGATGGAATACGGTATCCACCCCTTCTAGTAGCGATGCATATGAAACATTAGATGTTCCCAACTCGCCAATAACTGTGTTGGTCGATGGCGGAAATAACAACGGCTTTCGTAAAAGCACACGCACAGGGATACGGTTGATGTGTAACTCAGAAAGCAATCGCGATCCAATAAAGCCACCAGCACCCGTAACAAGACTTAATTGACTGGAAAAAGTATTGGCTAACATACATACATCCCTGAAGCAAAAAACCAGGGCATGCCCTGGTTTTTTGCTAACAGACTATGAAACGCTGGATTACTTGCCAATAACGCGCAAGTTAGCAGGTGTGTAATAGTCGTCTCCATGAACTTTAGCAGGGATACCCTGAACACCACCTTCTTCGTTAACGAGGTTGTTCAATAAGTAGGCACCTTTCTGCAGATCATGATAGATTTCCTGACGTGGGCTCATGCCAGGCATATCGTATGCGTTTACAAAAGTACGCATAGTTGTACGCCACAATGTTCCCTGACTGTCATAGTTATCACCCAGCAAAGCAGACCAAGTATCTTCATCCATATAGAGACGACGCTTGGAGTAGATATGGCGCTTACCTTCTTTCAGCACAGCAACCACAACCCAGACACGGTGCAATTCATAACGCATGAACTCCGGATTTGGATGGTTCACAGTCAATATGTCTTTGTACTTGTGTTCAGGTGAATCCGCTTCGTAGTTGTTGTAAGGAATGTACACCTCACGAGAAGGCTCCAGTTTCCAATCATAACGGTCTGTTGCGCCAATGAATGTAATCGCGTCATCAACCGTACGCAGGCCACCAGGGCCATCCGGGAAATCGTAAGCAATTGTTGGTGCACGGCGTACACGGCGAGTACCTGGCAGATACTGCCAAGCATTACGTGGAAGCTCGGAAAGATCCATGAATTCATGAACCAGTGTCACCTTACCTTTTTCACGAGGTGGATCAGTGACTTCTACAAGAACCTTTCCAGTAAAACCGGCAGCTTGCACCTGTTGACGGGTCAGGGCTGGATCAAACACTGGGAAATAACGGCTCTCCATTTGTTTGCGCATTGAGATACTGCCGTTATTGAAAACGGCACCGCTGGCTACAACACCTTCACTGAAATAGATCTGCGGTGAATGTTGGTGGTTCCACACCACCTCTACAGCATTTTTTGGGATAGGAAACGGAGCACCGCCCATAGTGTTCTGAATTCCGTTACCGCTTGGTACGAGATCCGCTGAAGTAGCGTTCAACTTGACGTTATTCAGAATAAAATCGTTATAGCGAACGTCACGCTTTGAGGGATAGATTTTCATCTTGAAGGTGTCAGGATATTTCTTGAAGAGAGCAATCTGACCGTCTGTCAGATTCTCCTTGTACTTCTCATAATTTTTACCATCGATAACAAACAATGGCTTCTCATTTGGGTAGGGGTTTGGATAGTAGGAACCTGTTCCCTTGTAATTCACACCCTTGGGAACGCCAAGCGTTGTGCCAGTAAACGCTGGAATAGTCCCCGCAGCGTTACCCTTCGGATTAGCTCCCATACGCGTGAGCTCTGTGCCCAGCCTGTCGGCTTCTTGCTGAGAAACCTTTGCTTCTGCCTGCATTGCAGTAGCCAACAGCAGAACGCTAGCAGACACTGCTACTTTTATTTTTGTCTTCATATGCTTCCGTGTACTCCAGAAAGTTAACGGGTTTACAGTGAACCCCAGAAATGAGGATGCGGTAGGTTACCCCAAAAGAACCGGCAGGTAAAAGGCAGTTCATAGTCTTTTTAACCCAGCACTCTGAGATATATGTTGTAGGCATCCGGGATATGTGAACAGCTGCAAGTTTTTCGTATCAACTGGTGGCAACGTGAACTGCGATAAAGAGTACAGTAGAATGCAGGCCTATTTTTTGATCAAACCCAGTGGATATACATGAATATGGCTATTAACAGCAGCGTTGAGAATCTCAACGTAGAGTCACAGAACATTCTGATCACCCCTGCTGAACTCAAGTCTCGACTGCCTCTCACAGCCTCAGCTATCGCTACTGTTCAAGCCGGACGAGCCGCAGTACGCGGCATTCTGGATGGTACAGATCCTAGATTACTGGTTGTTATCGGCCCATGTTCAATACACGACCCGATTGCAGCCATGGATTACGCCAATCGCCTGAAACGCCTGGCTGAAGAAGTAAAAGATAGCCTGTTGATTGTTATGCGAGTCTATTTCGAGAAACCCCGCACCACGACTGGCTGGAAAGGCCTGATCAACGACCCGCATATCAACGATTCTTTCAAGATTGAAGAAGGCCTGCACATTGGCCGTAAGCTATTGCTTGATATAGCTGAGCTTGGGCTTCCGACAGCAACCGAAGCATTGGATCCTATTTCACCACAATACTTGCAAGACCTGATTTCCTGGTCAGCTATAGGTGCTCGCACTACAGAATCGCAGACCCACCGCGAACTGGCATCAGGCTTGTCATGTGCTGTCGGCTTCAAGAATGGCACAGACGGCGGCTTGGCGGTGGCAATTAACGCGCTGAAATCAGCAACCGCTCCCCACCGCTTTCTCGGTATTAATAATGAAGGCCAGGTCGCGATTATCGCCACCAAAGGCAACAGTTATGCCCATGTGGTATTACGCGGCGGCGATGGCAAACCCAACTACGATTCCGTGAGCGTAGCACTGTGCGAACAGGAGCTGGGCAAGGCAAAGATTAAACCCAATATCATGGTCGATTGCAGTCACGCCAACTCCAACAAAAGCCACGAGCTGCAAACACTGGTGATGGAAAATGTGGTCAACCAGATTGTAGAAGGCAATCGCTCGATTATTGGCGTCATGATCGAAAGCCATATTGGTGCTGGCAATCAGAAAATTCCCGACGATCTCAGCAAACTTACCTACGGCGTATCAATCACTGATGCCTGCATAGACTGGCCCACTACCGAAACCTGTCTGACTTCTGCTCACCAGAAACTCAAAGGCATACTCGCCAACAGACTTAATAAATAACATTAACTTATAAACATAATCTACTGATATAAAAGGAAAAACCATGGCTTCACCGCAAATTAATGCACAGTTTTCCTCCGAACTTTATACCTTTGCCGGTAAGGACGTGCCTTGGCTGGCAAAACTCTGGGCCACCCAGACACCAGATAAGCCTTACCTGATCTGGGAACCCAAAGAAGGTGACAGCAAGACCTGGACTTACAGCCAGTTCTGGGCAGAGATCAACGAAATCGCCTGTGGTTTGATTGCCAAAGGCGTGAAAAAAGGTGACAAGATTCTTATCCACGCTGAAAACAGCCCGGAAATGATGCTTGCCTGGTATGCCTCCAGCATCGTCGGTTCGGTAGCCGTTACTACCAACACCCGCTGTGTCGGTGATGAACTCACCTACTTTGCTGAACACTCCGATGCTGTGGGCTGTATTACCCAGCCTAAATTTATCCAGGCTCTGGCTGAAAATGCCAAGAGCCTGCCGTGGTTTATCGTGCTGGATGACAACTCCGGGGAAGCGCCATCAGCAGCAGAAGCGGCTTACGCAGCAAAATATGATCGCTGGGCAAAGTTATATGGCCACGGCAAAGAAGCACCGGCACGCCCTGCTGAGCCAATGCTCCCCGTAGGCATCCAGTACACCTCTGGCACCACGTCGCGCCCAAAAGCGGTGGTACACACTCATGCCAACGCACTGTGGGGTGGTCGCACCGGCTCGCAAAACCTGTTGATGACCAGCGACGATACTTACATCGTCTTCTTGCCCTGCTTCCACGTGAACGCGCAAAGCTGGAGCTTCTGGAGCATGATGTGGTGCGGCGGCTCGGTGGTGTTACAACCGAAATTCTCATCGAGCAAATTCTGGGAAATTTCCCTGAAACATAAAATCACCCGCGCTTCGATGATTCCATTTACTTTCAAAGCCCTCTTTTCACAAGCTGTGCCAGAAAAGCATTTCTATAAAACCTGGTCTACCGGCGTAAAACTGCACATCATCGAGCAGCATTTCAAAGTCACCACGTTTGCCACCTGGGGCATGACTGAAACCGTTACCCACGCAACACGCTCAGACATTCTGCAAGACTCACCGGAAATGAATATCGGCGTGCCGACACCCGGCTACGAATACGCCATCATCAATCCGGAAACCGGTAAATATTGCGAAATCGGTGAAAACGGCGATTTGTATTTGCGCGGCACACGCGGAATTCAGTTGTTCTACGAATACTACAAAAATCCGGAAGCGATGAAAAAATCTTTCACTGCCGATGGCTGGTTCCAGACGGGTGATATGGCACGTCTCGAAGCAGACGGCTATATGTACTTTGCCGATCGCGACAAAGACGTGCTGAAAGTCGGTGCAGAAAACGTATCCGCGCGTCAGGTAGAGGAATTTGTCGGCGCCCTGCTCGGCATGGGCGTTCTTGACGAACATGCTATCGTTGCCCAGAAGCATGACATGCTCGACGAAGTCCCTGTACTGTTTGCTATCAAGAGCCCCTGGACGCAACTGAGCGAAGATGAGATTCGCCAGAAAATCATGGATGGCTGCAAAGACGGCCTGGCTGATTTCAAACGCCCTCGTGCTGTTTATTTCCTTGAAGAGATGCCACGTGCCACATTGGAAAAAGTTGCCAAGAATGTGCTGCGTGAGATGGCTGATGAATTGGCTGACAAGGAAAAAGCAGCTAAATAATCGCTGCAGCAAACTGAAACAAAAAAGCCCGCGTAATGCGGGCTTTTTTATGCGTGAATCTTCGACAGCAATCAGATCGCCTTGATAGTGCCCTTGGGTAACACGGCATGCACAGCCTGACGCTGGAATTTCAGCTCGATATTGTCACCGGTATTCAACACCAGATAATCACCATCAATGCGCACAATGCGCCCAAGCAAGCCTGACGTCAGTACCACTTCATCACCTTTATTGAGACTGCTCATCAAATCCGCCTGTTCTTTCTGACGTTTGCGCTGGGGGCGGATTATCAGGAAATACATGAACACAAACATACCGACCATCATGATGACCATAGACATATTGCTCTGCGCGCCTGCTGCTGGTGCGGCTGTCTGGGCTACGGCATCAGAAATAAAAAAACTCATAAAAACCTCAACTGCGTTTAGTGGAAAAATAAGAATTAAATAATGATCAGATATCTTTTAATTCGCCCTGTAACAATGTAAGCACATCATCGTGATGGGTTTTGGTAGCGACTTTGTTGATGATGTGGCGCAATTTGCCATCGCTACCAATGATAAATGTGGTGCGCAGTATACCCATGGATTCTCGCCCCATGAATTTTTTCAGACCCCATACACCGTATTTTTCAGCAATGGCATGATCAGGGTCTGATAACAAATCAAAATTCAGCTGATCACGTTCCCGGAATTTCAGCAATGATTTGGGTTGGTCCGGGCTGACGCCCAGCACCACAACGTTTAACTTGGTCAACGCTTTCGCACTATCGCGCAAACCGCAAGCTTGCACTGTGCAACCGGGAGTCATAGCCCGAGGGTAAAAATACAGCACCACGCGCTTGCCTTTGAGCTCCTTAAGAGAAACGGTTTTACCATCCTGATTCACCAGACTGAACGCTGGTGCCAGATTGCCAAGCTTTGGAAATGCCATATCAACACCCACTTAATTTACCGGCAGCATTATGCCTTATCATAGCCAGCAACCGGCAGTGGGGAGAGCATCATCCATGGCACGCATTCTTGTATTCGACTCTGGAGTGGGTGGCCTCGCTATTCTTCGTGCGCTGCAGAGAAGCACAGATCTGCAGCATGAACCACACCAGTGGCTATTTTGTTCGGACAACGCATTCTTTCCCTATGGCACAAAGAAAGAAGACGAGTTGATTGAACGCGTCACCGATGTACTCACTGCACTCCAGGATCAACACCAACCAGATATCATCGTGCTCGCCTGCAATACGGCCAGCACCATAGCACTGGAATCTGTGCGGGCAAGACTGAGCATACCGGTGGTCGGCGTCGTACCCGCCATCAAACCCGCCGCCCGGATCAGTCAATCACGCGCCATCGGTATATTGGCGACACCCGGCACTATCAGCCGCTCATACACCCAGAAATTAATTGATGATTTTGCTGCTGATTGCCACATCACCCGAGTAGGGAGTAGTGAACTGGTCTGGATGGCCGAACAATACTTGCGTA
>DATIDQ010000085.1:0-22035 GCA_035456205.1 Pseudomonadales bacterium | reverse complement strand
ATTGTCCCTTTGCTATTGGTGTAGCGGTACATATGCACCGGAGCTTTGGCTTTGGGGTCGGCATACGTGGCGCTGCTGGCTAGAGGCAATATCGCTGCGAATGCCAGCAATAGTAGTGTATTGATGCGCGTAGAGTGTGATGTGTGCATAAGTCAGCCCGATATCAATATGTTCACTGTAAGCAGAGATGTTCCGCCTGTAAAGTTAACAGCAGCCGTATTGCTCACGATAGTCTACTATGGCTGCCAGTGTTTGTGCTTTGTCGGGCTGCGTTTGAAGAAAGGCGACCAATTCGGGTAAGCCCAGTACTCGCAGAACTGGCATATGAAAGCGTTGACTGACCTCTTGAGCAGCAGATAGATTTCCCTGGCCGCGCTCCTGACGATCCAGTCCTATCAAGACAGCGCTAACCGTTGCTTGCGGATAGGCTGTGAACAATTGCATGACTTCTGCGATGGCAGTGCCTGCGGTGATGACGTCATCAACAATAACTACCTTGCCCTGTAAGGGTGCGCCTACCAACGTGCCTCCTTCACCATGATCCTTGGCTTCTTTGCGGTTGAAGCACCAGGGCACATCACGTCCAAAATGTTCCGCCAGTGCAATGGAGACACTACTCACCAGAGGAATACCTTTGTAGGCAGGGCCGAACAACATATCAAATTCAATCCCGGATTTGACGAGTGCGGCAGCGTAGCAGCGACCCAATTGTGAGAGTGCCTTACCTGTCTGGAACTGTCCTGCATTAAAAAAGTAAGGGCTGTTTCTTCCGGATTTCAGTGTGAACTCACCAAAACGCAGCGCATCGTAAGCCACCGCCAGTTCAATGAATTGCTGTTGATAGTCATGCATGTGAAATATCCTAGGTTGTGGATTCAAAAAAAACAGCACACCATGAAACTGCCGCGTATAAGTATGATTTCAACGCTGCGTGCAGCACATCATAACAAGAGGCAGTTTCTGAAGCAGTATGCGTATTATCAGTTTGAGCGTAGACGGCATTGTACAGGCGGCACAACGCGGGTTGTTTACCTGGTTGGAACAGCAGGCCGCCGATATCATTTGCCTGCAGGATTTACGTACTAGCGAAGATCGCCTGGATTCTGATGTGTATTTCCCAGAAGGCTATTGTGCATATTTTTGCGACAAGGCTAATGGCGATAAAGGTGTGGCTATTTATACGCGCCAGATGCCGCGGGCAGTCATGCAAGGGTTTGGTTATAACCCGGAGATTGATCTGGATGGTGTTTATATTCGAGCTGATTTTGAACAGCTGAGTGTGGTGTCCTTGTTAATCCCTCCTGCGCCACTGGATCCGCAGGCGCTGGAAGACAAAATACGTTTCCTCGATCATCTGCAGGCACATTTTCAGAAAATCAGTAACAAGCGGCGTAAATATATTTTCTGCTGTAACTGGAATGTCGTGCATCAGAAAGCAGATGTGCAAAACTGGGAAGCTAATCAGGCAACACCCGGTTTTTTACCTTTTGAACGCGAATGGCTTAACGGGTTGTATAACGAACTGGGTTATGCGGATGCCTTGCGGGTTATCAGTGGTGAACGGGATATCTATAGCTGGTGGCCATCCGGCACCGTTGGCAAGGGTGATGGATGGCGTGTGGATGCGCAGGTGATATCGCCAGAATTTTCACCATACGTGCAAACGGTGCAGCATTATCGCGAACAGATTTTTTCCAGCCATCTCCCTCTGGTTGTCGATTACGACATTGATATCTATTGATGGGTTGTCAATTTGCCAGTGCAGTTTTTTGCGCATTGACCAGATTGACAATACCTTTTTTTGCCAGTGTTAACATCGCTTCGAATTGCTCGGCACTGAACGGTTGACCTTCGGCGGTGCCCTGGATTTCGATAAAACCACCGTCTTCACCCATCACCACATTCATGTCGGTTTCGGCGGTGGAATCTTCCGGATAATCCAGATCCAGCACCGCGTGCCCTTCATATATACCGACCGATACAGAAGCGATCATGCGGATCATCGGGTTATCGTTGATCATCTTTTTTTGTTGCATGACGCTGATAGCATCGGCCAATGCCACACAGGCACCGGTAATAGAAGCGGTGCGCGTGCCACCGTCGGCCTGGATAACATCGCAATCAATCACGATAGTGTTTTCGCCCAGCTTTTTCATGTCGATAGCTGCGCGCAATGAGCGACCGATAAGGCGCTGGATTTCCACCGTGCGGCCACCTTGTTTGCCGCGTGCAGCTTCACGATCCATTCTTGTGCCCGTAGAGCGTGGCAGCATGCCATATTCAGCGGTGATCCAGCCGCGCCCTTCGCCTTTCATAAATCGTGGTACGCCGGCGGTAACACTCGCAGTGCAGATAACTTTTGTGTCACCAAATTCCACCAATACCGAACCCTCGGCGTGGCGTGTGTAGTGGCGGGTAATCTTGATAGGGCGCAACTGATCGGGTTGGCGGCCGCTGGGGCGTTGCATAGGTATTTCCTCGTCTCAAATTATGTTGTTTGGGGTGTAGCGCATTATACGTGTTGCGTGCGCTGCTGATGGGTGACAAATGCAATAATATGCAGCGATGTGATAAACCAGTGAGACGATGAGCAATGCAGAGTGCGTGGGATGATCAGGAAGCAGCGTTATGTGGCAATGACTTGTTGGCACAGCGCGTCTACACATCGCGTTTATTGGGGCGTGAACCGTCACTGGTGTTGCACGGCGGCGGCAATACATCGGTAAAGGCACCTGTACACAATATTCTTGGTGATGAGGAAAGTATTCTCTACGTTAAAGGTTCTGGTTGGGATCTTGCAACAATAGGCGCTGCCGGTTTTGCACCTACACGTCTGGTGACGTTGCAGCGTCTTGCTATGCTTCCTTCCTTGTCAGACAGTGACATGATGCGTGAGCTGAAAGCAGCGTGTACGAACCCGGCTGCACCAACGCCATCGGTTGAAGCCATTCTGCATGCCATTATTCCTGCGCGTTTTGTTGATCATACGCATGCCGATGCTGTCGTTGCTATCAGTAATACGAACGATGGTGAAAAAATCCTGCGTGATATTTATGGTGATGATGTATTGATATTGCCATATGTGATGCCGGGTTTTGTGTTGGCGCAACAGATTTTTGATGCCACGCGGACGATTGATTGGGCGTCATTGAAAGGTATTGTATTGTTGCATCACGGTGTTTTTACATTCCATGACAATGCAAAAACCAGCTACGAAAATATGATTGTTCTGGTGAACAGGGCGGAGCAGTATTTACGGGATAACAATATCTGGTCTTGTGCACAGACGGCAGATTATCAACCTGCGCCAGACGATTATTTGCAATTGGCCACTATGCGCAAACAGGTTTCAGATTTAGTGGGAAAACCGATGTGCGCGCGCTGGGATTTATCCTCTGCTGCCATAGGCTACAGTGCGCTGGACAATATTGCAGACGCGGCTACACGCGGACCGGCGACGCCTGACCATACCTTGCATACCAAACGTACTGCAATGATTGTTGATAAAACTGCCAACAGTGCAGTGGATTATTTTTCACAAGACTACCGCACTTATTTTGACAAGCATAACAACGGTAATCTGACGTGTCTGGATACTGCACCGCGTGTCGGCGTGTGGAAAAATCGCGGCATGCTGTATTTTTCCCCGAATGTAAAACGCTTGCAGGTTGTGCAGGATATTGCCAGCCATACACGCCGTGCAGTGCAATGGGGCGAAGCGCTGGGTGGTTGGCGAGCATTGCCGGAAAAAGATATTTTTGAACTGGAATATTGGGAGCTGGAACAGGCAAAACTGAAGTCGTCAGCGGTTACACCTGCCCTGGAAGGAAAAACTGCCATAGTGACAGGTGCGGCATCGGGCATTGGTCGCGCTTGTGTTGAACTGCTGGTCAAGCGCGGTGCTTGTGTGATGGCGCTCGATATCAATCCTGCTGTTACTACGCAATTTGCTACCGCGCAAGTGCTGGGTGTTATGTGTGATGTGACGGATAACGCGCAGTTATGTGTTGCGGTGCAGAAAACGGTCCAGCATTTTGGGGGCATTGATATTCTTGTCAGCAATGCCGGATTTTTTCCAGCGTCTGCACCAATGGAAACGCTGGCCGACGATGTGCTGGAAAAATCGTTGCAATTAAATTTCACGTCACATTTTTCACTACTGCGTGAATGTATACCTTTTCTGCGTGTAGGTTATGAACCTGCGGTAGTGGTGGTTGCCTCAAAAAATGTACCGGCACCTGGCCCCGGGGCAATGGCTTACTCCAGTGCCAAAGCTGCGTTGACGCAAATGGTGCGTGTTGCGGCGCTGGAACTTGGCGGGCACGGTATTCGTGTGAATGCGGTACACCCGAACGCTGTGTTTGATACGGGAATATGGGATGAAAAAACCCTGCAGGCGCGTGCAGCGGCATATGGTTTGACAGTTGCGGATTACAAAACCAGTAATGTGCTGAAAAAAGAAGTGACGTCGGCGCAAGTGGCAAAAACGATTGTTGCTTTATGTGGTGATGAATTCGCCTGCACAACCGGTGCGCAGCTGGCCGTTGATGGCGGCAATGATCGCGTTATCTAAAAGGGATTGAAAAATTACAAAACGCTGGATGCAGGAAAGCGGCAAGTAAATGTACTGCCTTTGCCGGGTGTCGATGCAATATCCAGTTGGCCATTGTTACGCGCGAGTGCGTGTTTAACGATAGCGAGCCCAAGACCTGTGCCACCATCGGCACGGCCGCGGCCCGTATCAATGCGGTAAAAACGTTCTGTCAGGCGAGGTATATGTGCCGCAGCAATGCCGGGTCCTTGATCTGCCACAGAAAAAAATGCGCCGTCATCATCTGTTCCCCAATGCAATGTCACTGTTGAATCGGGTGGGGAATAACGCAGTGCATTGGTCACCAGATTGCCGATTGCACTGTGCAATTCATTTCTATTGGCTAATACATGCAGTGTATTGCCTTCCATAATAATATTGTGTTGTGGCGAGATACGCTGCGCATCGTCGCGCAGGTATTGCGCCAGTGCAGCGAGATCCACTGCAACGCTCTGGTTCTGGTCAGTGTTTTTTGCTTCGAGTTTTGACAACAGCATGAGATCATCTACAAGGCTCTGCATGCGTGCAGTTTGCTGCTGCATATGGTTGATGGCTTTGTGCCAGTGCGCAGGCAGAGTAAATTGTTGTGGCAGGTCGGCACTCTGGTCTTCCAGAGTTTCCAGATATCCTTTCAGTACAGTCAGTGGTGTGCGCAATTCGTGCGATACATTTGCTACAAAGTCACTGCGAATTTTTTCCAGCTTCTGCAGGCGGGTTACATCACGTACCACTACCAGTTTTTCATTGTCACCAAATACATTGATCTGGATTTCCAGAAAACCGTCGCTGCTGATGGGCGAATGCAGTGTCAACGGTTCTGCATATTGTTCGTGCTGGAAGTAGGCAACAAACTGTGGATCGCGCAACAGGTTAGTCAGTTTTTGTTGTCTGTCCGTGTCATGGCGCAAGCCCAGTAATTTTTCTGCAGAGGCATTCCAGAATTCAATCTGGCCGCGATTGTCCAGCAACACGGCACCATCTTTCAGAGCGGCGGTTGAATCCTGCATGCGTGTCAGTTGCTGCATCAAATCCTGCTGCTGTATAGCTTGCTGTTTGCGCATGCGGTAGATGGCATCAAAAATATCGCCCCAGATTCCGCTGCTGGATGGGGGCGGGCGATCACTGTGATGTGATAACCAGATGTAGAAGCGCTGCATCTGGCGCAGCAGGAATATGCCGTACAACAGGCTGCCAATAATCAGCCCCCAGGCCTCTGCCCCGGCGAGCCAGCCAATCAGCGCGCAAAACCCCATAAACAGGATAATGCGCTGTATTTCTGTGCGTAAACCGCGATACAAGTGGAGTGATCCTGAGTAGAAACGATGAACGGGATTTGTGCAATCAGTTGTGGGTAGAAAAGCGGTAACCCGTGCCACGTACGGTCTGGATCAGCGTGTCATTGTTGCTGGGTTCCAGTGCTTTGCGCAGGCGGCGGATATGAACATCAACAGTACGTTCATCAATGTAGACGTTACCACCCCATACATGATCGAGCAATTGTGCGCGGGTGTAAGCACGCTCTGGATGAGACATGAAAAATTCCAGCAAACGGTATTCGGTAGGGCCAAGATCCACTGGCTTGCCGTCGCCGATTGCACGTCGACTGACACGATCCATGGTCAGGCTGCCTGCTATTAATGGTTCCTCATTCCCTGTGCTATTGCTGCGGCGCAGGACGGCCTTCACGCGGGCAGCCAGTTCGCGGGTTGAAAAAGGTTTGGCAATGTAATCATCTGCGCCGGCATCAAGACCCTGAATACGGTTGTCTTCTTCTCCCTTGGCTGTGAGCATGATCAGCGGCAGGCGGGCGGTCAGTTCATTGCGACGCAAGCGGCGCGCTAGCTCCAGACCGCTAGTGCCGGGCATCATCCAGTCCAGCAACACGATATCCGGTTTTTCATCGATGATGATGGCGTGAGCTTGCTGGGCGTTGTCAGCGCGCAGGCAGCGGAAACCGGCCATCTCCAGTGATGTGCAGATCATATCGGCGATGGCATGCTCGTCATCAACAACAAGGACCGTGGCAGTTTCGGGCGTTACATTCATTCAGGGCATTCCATAACGTGGTGAATCCATTACGCTACAGTTTTGTTACGGCGTTATGACAGGCAAAGCATCACTGCCGGCAATACCGGCAAAAATCACCATCCCTACCCAGTGATTGTGCAGGAACGCGCGGAAGCAAGCCGCGGGTTCGCGTTCACGGATCAGGTGCTGCTGCCACGCAAATAGAGCGGTGGCCACCAGCAATCCCAGAAAATAAGGCCAGTGCAAATGAAATTTCTGGCCGACTAATAACAGGCTCAGGATCACCAGACCCTGCAGCACGCCGGTGATGGCGCGATCCGATTCGCCAAACAGGATGGCGGTGGAATGGATGCCGATTTTCACATCGTCTTCTCGGTCCACCATGGCGTAGAACGTGTCGTAAACGAGAGTCCACAAAATGGCGGCGCAATACACCACCCAGATCGGCGCATTGATCGCATTTTTTTCTGCTGCCCAGGCCATCGGGATAGACCAGGCAAAAGCCGCACCCAGCACCAGCTGTGGCAGATGGGTGTGGCGCTTGCAGTAGGGGTAGATGGCCGTGAGTGCTACAGCCACACAAGCCAGTTTGATAGTGAGTGTATTGGTTAATAACACCAACCCTAGCGATAGCAGGCACAGTCCGGCAAATAGCAACAAAGCGTGCGCAGGTTTGACGCGCCCGCTCGTGATGGGGCGCTCCCTGGTGCGTTTTACATGGCGATCAAAATCGCGGTCAGCATAGTCGTTGATGACGCAGCCAGCCGAACGCATCAACACACAGCCGAGGGTAAATATCACAAGATTTTTCAGTGATGGCATCCCTGCTGCTGCCAGCCACAAACTCCACAGCGTCGGCCACAGTAACAGCAGGATGCCGATGGGTTTATCCAGTCGCATCAACTGGACCCAGTCAAGCCAGTTGGTTTTGCTGTACTGATTGCGTGCTGTTTTTTTCATGGGGAAAGCATAACGGAATCAACGAACGCAGGAAGAAAAATTTCCGACACCAGAATGCCGCCCCTGCCATAACGGAATATGGAATAGCGACCCCATAATGGCTGTTGAGACGGTTTTTGTAGTAAGGGTGGTAATCGTGATGGCGCGTAGCATTGCACAACAACAGGTTCGCGTCTGATAGACGGATTGCTAAACAATAATGCGCCCAGTGGTTTGTTACCCAGTCGGCGCAAGAAACGTAAACGACCATTCAGCACTTGTTGTGGCAACACGCTGCGTGCATAGACCCAGGGTTGATCACAGCCGTATAAAATGACCTCGCGAACCAGCGCAAGTTGGTCCGGTGAAATATTCAGTGCGCGAGCCTCATCCAGTTTGGGTTTTTCCCAGCGTTGCTTCAATACTTTCACAGAAAAATGGCCACCGCTTTTTTTTTGCAAGCGACGGGTGAGCGATCCGCGGTCCAGCAACCAGTTGCGCAAAGGCGATGCTTGCGAATGTAGTCTGCTCATTCTGTCACCGGAGTTTTGGCGGGATACGCGAGAGAAATAACACCATATTCATGTTGTTTGACTAGCGTAAAAGGTAGGGCGATGGTGTCGGCAATGCCTGAAAAGAGCCCGTCAACCAGCAGTAATGCCATCGGTGCGCTGCCGTATACGCGTTGCGGATCGCTATTCAACCAGCAGTAATCAAAATAGAAGCCACTATATACGCGCGGTAGATAGTCGCAATGCGTGCGACGATTTTGCAGAAAAGAAATCTGCTTTTCGTCGCTGTAATGCCAGGTGGCGATAGACGCACAACTGCTGCAGTTAGCCACAAGCATTATCAGAAGAAATATTTTATATGGCATAAATTTTTCAGGACGCCGGGCGCAGGGTCTCGATCCCGCTCTGGCGCCCCAGTAACAATACGTCTGCCGGACGCAGTGCAAACAAACCGTTGCATACCACGCCGGTAATATTGTTGATTTTTTCTTCGAGCAGGCGCGGACTGCTGATGTGCATGTGATGCACATCAAGAATCACATTGCCATTGTCGGTGATCACGCCGGCGCGATAGACCGGATCGCCACCCAGTTTTACCAGTTCGCGCGCCACATAACTGCGCGCCATCGGGATCACTTCCACTGGTAGCGGAAATTGCCCGAGTGTTTTGACCCATTTGGATTCATCGGCAATACAAACAAATTCTTTTGCGCATGCCGCGACAATCTTTTCACGCGTCAGTGCCGCGCCGCCGCCCTTGATCAACTCCAGTTGTGCATTGGCTTCGTCAGCGCCATCCACATAGATATCAAACGCGCCGGTGCTGTTGAGATCAAACACTTCGATGCCGTGTTTTTGCAGGCGTTCAGCCGAGGCATCGGAACTGGATACACAGCCTCTGAATTTGCTGCCATGTTTTGCCAGCGCATCAATAAAGCAATTGGCAGTAGAGCCGGTGCCAATGCCGATAATGGAGTCGCTGGATATGCGCATCAACACGTAATCCAGCGCGGCCTTTGCAACAGCCTGTTTCAGTTCGTCTTGGGTCATTCTGGTGCCCCGTCAAATGGATGGCGGCGATTGTAAACGGAAGAAGCGATTCATGAATCGCCCCTATGCAGATGGGAATAAAAAACTTTCCGGATGTTCGCGCAGCCGTTGCCACAAACGTGGCAACACGGGTACTAACATGTACATGCTCACTTTGCGTGAACGCATCGCCACCCACAAGGCCAGTGCGAAACTGACGCTGAGATTGACGAATCCCACCAGTAACACACCACAGGCTGCCGAAAGGATTGCAAGGGCAGGGATATCGAAATCGAGTGCTATCAGTGCATAACCGAGATTGGCCGACGAGAAAGCGATATGGCGGATATCCAGAGGCAATCCCAGCACCGCACCCAACAGTGGTGTTAATCCAAGCATCAAACCAAAAAATATATTGCCGCCGAGGCCGCCGGCATTGTCCGCGATATATGTGCCCGCTGCCGTTGCACCGCGCTTCCCTATGCATGCCTGCAGCCATGGCAGTTGTGCAATGCGAAGATGGAGTTGTGTATACGCTGCACGGTTATCCAAGTAGCCAGATACTAGTCCAGTGAGGAACAGCCATACCCCTGCAATGGCAGCATGAAATAACGCCAGACTGTGAACAGGATTGAGATCGGCTAACAAATACAATGCTTTTTCTGATCCGACTGCGTGCTCACCTAGATGCGTATCCAGTGCGACACTGAGCAGGATGGCTAATGGAAACGCGATACCGATATTGCCCGCGATGGCTGCGATCTGGCTGCGAAACGTGTCGACAACCAGATCAACAATTTTTTCAATTTCGTGCAAACGCCCGCGAGTCTGGCTGATGCTGCCGGCGAGTGTTGCCGCTGTCATCGCTGGTTGTTTGGTGGCGATAACAAAATGCAACATATAAATAATGGCAAAACCACTGGCATACAGCAGTGCATTGAACCAGGCCTGTGTCGATGCGCCGAGCTGCCAGTGGCCGCTGAGGATTTTCAATAACGCGAGAATAGCAATAAAAAAACCGGCGCCGCTGGCTTTTAAAAGCATGTTGCGCCATTCCTGTGCGTTGTTGGCAATGTAGTGTTCACCAGTGTGGGCAGCGTTATCGGTGATGCGTAACGCCATCATTCCTAGTAAATTGGAAAAATGTTGTGAAACGCTATTGTGTGTGCGTTCGCCTTCCAGTGACTCCGATAAAAATTCTGTCCAGCATTCCACCAGTTCTGTAGGTGATTCCGGCCTAAAGCGGACAGTCAACACCCTGATCAATAATTGCAAACGGTCCAGATGTTGTGACAAGCGGGTCAACAAAAAAGATAGTGTCATGCTGGTGCCGAGACGCATGGATGAACGGTGTGCTTTTTTTACTGTTTCTGCACACTGGTCCAGTAATACCAGCAAATGGTTGCCGTCATCCTGGCTGGCTTCATCATTGAAGCCGCGCCGGAAATCGGCAATGAAATTGATCAGCTCAATATTCATGGCAATAAAGGGAGACTCGTTATCGCGCAAGCGCGGATAGGCGCGAAGCATTTCCGGCTCCAGCCCCATGGCGCAAATACGGTGTGATAACACCAGCAGTGATTCAATCATCTGTTCGATGATGGCATGCAGGGATTCGATATCTTCTGATGCGTGAATTTCCAGCAAAGCCCAGAATGCCTGACGCTGTTCAGCAGGAATGGCAGCCATCCAGATGTTGTCGTCACTGCGCGAAAAAATACGGCTGACACAACTGCGTAGATCGCTGTCGTCGCAAGGTTCTGGTAAAAATTTGTGGGCTATTTTCCGGTTCAGTTCAGAAAAAAAACCGCTATTGGGTAACAGGCCTGACTCAGTGTAAAAGCTCACCTGATGACGGCTGGCCAGTAGTTTCACCACAGCGTTGCGCAGTGAATGGCGATAATCGGGTGTCGCTGCCAGCAATGCGTTCATATGCTGCCAGCGTTGTACAGCCTCTTCTGCATTTCCGCGCTTCTGCGGACGCAGTGCCTGAACCAGCGTAACAACGGCCAATAACGGATCGTCACTCGTATCAGTGGCAATACTGTTCAACGCATCATCAACAGCAACCAGATGCGGAACAGGTAAGTCCGACGATACTGCCGTGTGTACCACCACGTCCTGTCTCCACATACTGTCAAGGCATAGATTCAGGCCGTAACAGGTATCCCATTATCGACCCATAAGCGATTTCTGGATCGTATTGTAATGCTTGGTTTGTGCGCGCGTGCGGCAGGAGCTACTTCGATTGTATTCCCGGGCTCGGGCTGCCAATCGGGGTTATTTTCCTGCTGGATGCGGTTATAGATTTCCTGCCTGTGCACACTGATTTCTTTTGGCGCGTCAATACCGATACGGGTCTGACCGCCCTGTATGCCCAGCACGGTGACGGTAATGTCATCACCTATCCGGATCGTTTCGCCAATACGTCTTGTTAAAATTAACATCACTGTTCTCCTGTTTGCTGTGGATAAAACAGGGTGCGTACAACAAACTTCCCGCAACCCCGTGCCTACAGCTCGGCTGGCACGATCATTACAGCGCTGCGAACGCTCCGATACGATGGCAAAGCCGTTGGCATTTAAGCGTTACAATCCACAGTGTTTGCGGGGAACGTGCGGGCATAACTGGAGCGCTGAATGGCATGAAGCCGGTGCTGAACAAGGAAAAACTGTTGTGGCTGCGCCTGCAGAAAGGCTGGTCACAGGAGGAAGCCGCTTTTCATTGCGGCGCATCAGACAAGAAACAATATCACCTGTGGGAAACGGGCAAGACGCGTTTGCCGCGCAGCACGCAACTGGCAGCCATTGCCGCCGGTTTTGGTCTGGACAGTAGCGATGAACTGCTGTTGAAGCCCGGCGAAACGCCAGATGCCGCGCTGCAGATTTTTTATAGCGCCCACTTCCGGCAGTCATTGCCCGCTCATGTATTGCTGCCAGACAGTGATGAGTTGCCCTACCGTCTGATCTGTTTTTCACTGGACAGCACTTTGTTGAGGGGTTTCCAGTTTTCCTGGGAGGAAGTGTGGGGACTACTGGGTGATACCGGTGAGCTGCGCAAGAAAGGATTGAAGTGGTTCCACACGGGGCGCATGTCTTACGAGGACTGGTGTGTGTGGTGTTGTGATATCTACCGCAGTCATGGTCTGGAAAAAAAACAGCTGGAAACCCTGGCGCAACGCTTTACGGTGATCAAGCATCTGGCGGAAGGCGTGCAGACACTGCGTAATGCCGGTTTCCGCCTGGCACTGGTGTCCGGTGGGCTGGATATATTTTTGCAAACATTGATACCTGAATATGCGCAGTGGTTTGATCAGGTATTTATCAACCGCATGGAGTTTGATGCACAGGGGCGACTGATCAATATTGTGCCCACGCCCTTTGATTTCGAGCGTAAACCGGATGCTGCGCGTTATCTCTGCAGCCTGTATGGACTACATCCCGCGCAGAGTATTTGTGTCGGTAGCAGTTTTGTAGACAAATACCTGATCGAGGCTGCTGGTAAAACTATCGCGTTTAACTCCTCTTCCGATGAAATCCAGGAGTTGTTTGATATCCGGGTCGATAGCGATGATTTTATGGATCTGGTAGAAACAATCCTGACACTGAACGCACAGCAACTCGCAGCGATGGCGTGATTCCGTTATCGTAAGCCGGATTGATAAGACAGGCTCCCGCATGCCCCGATCATCCCGTATCACATTGCGTCAGGCGTTTACCCAGCCCGCTGCTTTCACCATGTTTTTTTTCGGTTTTACATCCGGCTTACCGTTTTTATTGGTGGGCGGTACCTTGTCAGCCTGGCTAAAAGAAAGCGGCGTACCACTGGAGCATATCGGTCTGGTGAGCCTGGTCGGTCTTACATACTCATTCAAGTTTCTCTGGTCTCCTGCGGTTGACCGGTTGCGTTTGCCATTGCTCAGTAAATTGGGACAACGTCGCAGCTGGCTGTTGGCCGCACAACTGTTACTGGCGCTGTCATTACTGGCGATGGCTGTTATTACGCCATCAGGATCTTTCAGATTATTCATTGCTATTGCAGCCGTCGCCGCTTTTGCGGGTGCGACGCAGGATGTAGTGGTCGATGCCTACCGTATCGAAATTGCACCACCAGAAGCGCAGGGTGCATTGGCGGCTACGGCCACGCTGGGTTATCGCATTGCGATGCTGGTGTCTGGTGCTCTTGCGTTGTTGCTGGCAGACAGTGTGTCGTGGACAGTGGTGTATTGCAGCATGGCGATTGCCGTTCTTGTGGTCATGGTCGTGACATTGTTTGCCCGCGAACCCGAACGCATTGTGGTGCGTATCCCATCACTCGATATGGCTATCCGTGAAGGTGTGATCGGGCCATTCCGCGATTTTTTTCTGCGTTACAGCGGTTGGCTCGGTGTGTTGTTGCTGGCGTTTATGGGACTGTTCAAAATTTCAGACCAGATGATAGGCGTAATGGCCTTACCGTTTTATCTGGATTGTGGATTCAGTAAAACGGAAATTGGCGCAGTATCAAAAATATTTGGCGTCTGGATTGGTATCGGCGGTGCATTTGCCGGCGGCGCAGTGGTCGCATTACTGGGGGTGCAGCGTACCTTGCTGATCGCAATGTTGCTCGGTGCCGCCAGCAACTTGCTGTATTTGTTGCTGGCAGTGTTTCCCGCCAACATCAGTGTGTTTACCGCCGTAATTGCAGGTGAAAATCTTTCCGGCGGTTTTTTGGGTACAGCTGCAGTAGCGTGGTTGTCATCGCTGGTGAATCGTGAATATACCGCTACACAATACGCATTGTTCAGCTCGCTAGTGGCATTGCCGGGAAAACTGGTGGGCGGTTTTTCCGGTTTTATGGTGGCGAGTGTCGGTTATCCGGCGTTTTTCATTTTTTCTACCGTAGCGGTATTGCCGGCGCTATTGCTGTTTTTGTGGCTGCAATCACGGCTCGCTACTATCGTTCTCGCTACTACAAGAGAATATGCGGATGCAGCCGATATTGGTGATTGAGAATTTACGCAAGCAGTACGGCAATGTGCTTGCCGTTGAAAACGTGGGTTTTTCAATCGCCGAAGGTATCTGTTTTGGATTGCTGGGCCCCAATGGTGCAGGAAAAACCACCACAATAGAAATGATTGAAGGTATTTTAAAGCCGACATCCGGCAGCATCCTGTACCGGGGTGCGCCGCGCTCGAATAATTTTTTGCAAGAAATCGGTATCCAGTTTCAATCGACAGCGTTGATGGATTTCATGACAGTGCGTGAGACGTTGAAACTGTTCAGTAATTTTTATGATCAGACAGAGTCATTGGATGAATTGATTCGACAGTGTGATCTCGGTGATTTTCTGGATCGCTATGCCAATAAATTGTCAGGTGGCCAGCAGCAGCGGCTGTTGTTGGCGCTCGCTATATTGAATCGTCCGCAGTTGATATTTCTGGACGAGCCGACAACCGGTCTTGATCCACAGGCACGCCGGAATTTCTGGCAATTGATAGATACTATCAAGAGGCGTGGCGCAACGATTATTCTCACCACGCATTACATGGACGAAGCGGAGCAGCTGTGCGATGAGCTGGCGATCATGGATCGCGGAAAAATTATTGCTCGTGGTTCACCTGCACAATTGCTGCAAGAGCATTTCGGTTATCTTTATGTCTGTCTGGATCGACAGGATTGTGCTCATGTGTTGGGTGATTTTGTTGGTGTAGAGATGCATGGCGAGCGTGTTTTTATCCGCACGCAGTCTGCTGAACAGACTCTACAGGAGCTGATGGCCAAAGGCGTATCACTGCAATCGCTGAGTGTGCGCAACCCCACACTGGAAGACTTGTTCCTCAAGTTAACCGGACATCATTTACGAGAATAAGAGGCGCGTTTTGAAAACATTTCTGGCGCTGCTGCTGGCGCGTAACAAAGAGTTTTACCGCGATCGCGCGTCAATATCGTGGGCGGTGATCTTGCCGGTCATTATTATCATGGCGGTGTCGGTAGCGTTTTCTGGCCGTGACCAGCAATTATTCAAGATCGGTTTGTTGGCACAAGCGTCGACACAGAATGTTGCGCGGGTTGTTTTGTCCGATGCATTACAGAAAAATTATATTGAAGTCGTGACGATTCAGGATCAGGAAAAGGCCCTGACGCGTGTGCGCCATCACCAGTTTGATTTATTGTTGCAACAGACAGAAAGTGGTTGGCGTTACTGGATTAATGACAACGCGGCAAAAGGTGAAGTATTGCAGGCTCTGTTATTGGTATCTGCACCGCAGGCGCATAAAGAAACCGTCAGTGGGCGTGCGGTACGTTATATCGATTGGGCGATGCCAGGCGTCTTGGGCATGAACATCATGTTCGGTGCATTATTTGGTGTGGGTTATGTGATTGTGCGCTATCGCAAGATGGGTGTGTTAAAGCGCTTGCAGGCAACACCGGTGACAGCGTTCCAGTTTCTCAGTGCGCAATTGATTTCTCGCTTGCTGATTATTACGGTGGTCAGCGGCATGATTTTTGTGGGTTGCGATATTTTTCTGGACTTCCTGATGCTAGGCAGTTACTTCCTGTTATTTATAATTGCCTTGCTTGGTGGTTTTTCCATGATTGCTCTGGGGCTGATTGTTTCCAGTCGCACAGACAATGAAGAGTTGGCTGGTGGTCTGTTGAACGTAGCTAGCTATCCAATGTTATTGTTATCGGAAGTATGGTTTTCACTGGATGGTGCGCCGCAGTGGATGAAAACTGCCGCGCAAGTATTACCGATGACGCATATGCTGGATGCAGCGCGCGCTGTCATGCTGGAGGGAGCAGGGTGGCGTGATGTGTCGGTACACCTGTTGGTAATGGCAGTGATGAGTGTTGTATTTTTATCAATTGCTGCGGTGATGTTTCGTTGGGGTAAAAACTAACAAGGAGAGCAAAATGTTTTGCTGGAAAAAAACGTTATTGTCACTGTCGGCCGGCATGTATTTCGGTTTTGCGCAAGCTGCCAATGTTGCAGTGCCCGCTCCGCTGGAGCCGTGGAAGCAATGGGTACTCGATTCGCACAAGGAACTTACCTGTCCATCGCATTACGCCAATCTTGGCGAGCGCTACTGCCGTTGGCCGGGAAAACTGCAGCTGCAGGCGGATGCACACGGTGCGGGTTTTTCACAGGAGTGGCATTTGTATAACGAAGGCTGGGTAGCGTTACCGGGTGATACGGATAACTGGCCGCAAGATGTGCGTGTGGATGATAAAAGTGTGGCTGTTATCGAGCGCGATGGCTTGCCGGTCATTCATTTGTCTGTTGGTGAACACAACGTACAAGGTGTCATTCGCTGGAGTGAATTGCCTACGCGTCTGGCGCTGCCAACGGATACCGGTTTGCTGGCGTTGACGCTGCAAGGCAAAGTCGTGTCGCAACCGTCGATCGATGAACAGGGTGGCCTGCTATTCGGTGAAAACAATAACAGTGAACCGGAAACCGTGGCGGACAGTTTGTCTGTGCAGGTATTTCGTGAATTGCAGGATGGTATTCCACTCACGATGGAAACGGTTGTGCGTTTTCGTGTTGCAGGACGCGATCGTGAATTATTACTAGGCCAACTATTGCTGGACGGTTTTGTGCCGCTTGCACTCGAGACACCGTTGCCTGCACGCGTGGAAGAGGATGGTCGCTTGCGCGTGCAGTTACGCGCCGGTGAATGGGAAGTGCGTTTGCGAGCGCGTGCCGGTGATCAAGCGCTGACATTTGCCAGCAAGAAAATGGATGACAATTGGCCGGAAGAAGAGATCTGGTCATTGCGCGACAATCGTAGTTTGCGCCAGATTTCTGCCAACGGTCCCGCAGCTATCGATCCATCCCAGACAGATATGCCTGCGGAATGGCGTGGGCTGCCGGCGTGGCTGATGCGCTCCGGCGACGCGCTGGCGCTCACAGAAATCCAGCGTGGTGATGTGCTGACTGGCGGAGAAGTATCCGGCGAACAACTGGTGTTGAACCGCGAACTCTGGCTGGATTTTGATGGCAGTGGCATTACCAGTCGCGACACAGTGCGTGGTGTATTGAAACAGGCGGCGCGTTTTTCCACTGTGCCGGAACAACTGCTGGGTCGTGCGGATGTGAATGGTGCAGCGCAATTGATTACGCGCCTGGACGGCCAACAAGCGGAGGCGGGAATCGAGCTGCGCCCGGGTCCTTTGAGTTTGTTGAGTGTCAGCCGTCTGGAACAACCTTCGCGTTTTGCCGTAACGGGCTGGCAGCGTGATTTTAATAATGTATCTGCGCGTCTGAATTTACCACCGGGCTGGATGTTATTGCATGCAGCTGGCGCAGACAGCGCCAGTGGATCATGGTTGGCAAACTGGAATTTGTGGGCAATTTTTCTGGTGTTGATTGTGGCAGCGGCGAGTTGGCGTTTGCTGGGTGTGGCGGCAGGCATTATTGCGTTGCTGGCGTTGTTACTGACGTATCACGCGCAATATGCACCGGTATTTTTCTGGTTGGCCGCGTTGGTGGGTGTGGCGCTGGTGCGTGTATTGCCGGAAGGAAAATTGCGTAGTGTGTTGGGTATTTACAACGGTATTGTGTTCGTTGCACTGGTGTTGATGCTGTTGAATTTTGCGGTGGACCAAACACGGCGCAGTGTGTACCCGCAACTGGAATTGGGCGCTTATGCAGACATCCAGCAACGTGCAGACGTTGCTTCATACGCCGACAGTGTTACACAAATGGAACCGCCAATGGCCGCCGCTCCCGCTGCAGAAATGGAAGCGGCCGGTGAACTGGCAGAACAAAAAATGGATGACAGTGAAATAGATAAAGGCATGGCATACAACAGTGTGCAGCGTGTAGCTAAAGCCAGAGTGCAAGCAGCACGCAAACTGAAAACAGGTTATGACACAGGCGCGAAAGTACAGACTGGCCCCGGTGAACCCGCATGGCACTGGCGCGCAGTTTCCTTGAACTGGAGTGGGCCGGTGACACAGACACAAATGTTGAAATTATATTTACTCTCGCCCAACTTGCATCGCTTGTGGAATCTGGTTTCAGTGCTGCTGGTATTTGCTTTCGCGGGTTTATTGTTGCGTGCGGCATGGCCATCCACCCACTGGCGTTCACTACCAAAAGTGATTGTCCCGGCAGTGATGTTGTTTGCACTGATGTTGATACAACCTTCACCCGTTCTGGCGCAACAGCCATCAACACAACAGGCTGTTAGCGGATTCCCTGATGCAACGTTGCTGACGGAACTGGAACAGCGCCTCACACGCTTGCCGGATTGCGAACCACAGTGCGCAGCGTTCAGTCATGGTGTGTTGCAGCTGGGCGCCAATAATTTGCGCATGGAATTGCAGATCGATGCGCAGGAAACGGTAGCTGTGCCACTGCCGGTAGCGCGCAACCAATGGCAGCCGCGCACGATTCTGGTCGACGGTGACACCAGTGTTAACTTGCGCCGTGATGCAGCGGGCTTGTTGTGGATAGTGCTGGTGTCGGGCAGTCACCGCCTGTTGCTGGAAGGGCCTGTACCGGGCGACAACCTGCAACTGCCGTTCGACATGCCGGTGCATAACGTAGCAGTGGAAGCGAGTGGTTGGCAGGTATCCGGTCTGGCCAATGGCCAGATCCCTGGCCGCAGTCTGCAGCTGACACGTGAGAGCCAGGTTGATCCCGCGGTGGACCAGGAGACAAGCAAGCAGCTATTGCCAGATGTAGCACCGCCCTTTCTGCGTGTGACTCGTACTTTGCTGCTGGGGCTGGATTGGCAGGTACAGACTCAGGTCGAGCGCCTGGCGCCAGCCGTGGGGGCAATCTCGGTACCAGTCACTTTGCTGCCCGGCGAGGCTGTACTCACACCGGGTGTCGAGGTCGTTGATGGTAAAGTTCAGGTGGTATTGAGTGCTTACTCACCTTCTTTTACCTGGAATTCCAGCCTCAAGCAAAGTAGCAATCTGACGTTGGCAGCAGCCAAACCGGCACCGTGGGTGGAGCATTGGTTGTTTGATATAGCGCCGATCTGGCATGTGGATTTCAGTGGCCTGAATCCGGTCAAGCAGGATATGCAGGCCGGCCAGTTGCCGCGTTGGCAACCGTGGCCGGGCGAAACATTGACGGTGGCGATCAGCAGACCGGAAGCCGTGAATGGCAATACCCGCACCATCGAATCGGCGATGCTGAGTTATCGCCCTGGTGCGCGTTCTTCCGAATCGACGATGTCTTTGCAGGTACGCAGCAGTCAGGGTGGTGAATTGCCATTGGCTTTGCCGCCAGCGAGTCAGTTGCAGCGCATAGCGATTGATGGGGTTGAGCAAGCCAATCCAGCAGAAGGTGTGGCGTTGAGTGTACCGTTGCGCCCTGGCCAGCAGCGCGTTGATGTGACGTGGCGGCAGGATGAAAGCCTCAACTGGCGCATGGTGACGCCGCAGCCACAAGTGGTGGAGTCGTTGAGCAATATCGGGCTGACGTTGCAGATGCCGGAAGGCCGCTGGTTGCTGGCGGTCGGAGGCCCGGCGATGGGGCCGGCGTTGCTGTTCTGGGGTGTGTTGGTGGTGATCCTGTTTGTGGCGGTGATGCTGGGTCGCAGTCGCGTTGCACCAGTGGCGACGTGGCAGTGGCTGTTACTCGGCATCGGCATGAGCACGGTCAACAGTGCGGGCAGCATTCTGGTGGTACTGTGGTTTGTGGCGATGGCGCGCCGTGCAGTTGTAGATACTGCCAGCTTGAGTCGCAGCAATTTGCAACTGATGCAGGTGGGTCTGGTGTTTCTCACGGTACTGGCACTGGGCACGTTGATCAGCACGATCCCGATGAGCCTGCTGTCCACACCGGATATGCAAGTGATTGGCAACCAGTCCAGTGCAGCACAATTGCTGTGGTATCAGGATCGTACATTGCAAGGTTTTCCAACAGCGTGGGCGGTGTCATTGCCGATGTGGGTGTATCGAGCTGTGATGTTGCTGTGGTCATTGTGGTTAGTGTTTTCTCTGTTGGCATGGTGTCGCTGGGGTTGGCAAAGTTTCAGTGCGGGTGAGTGGTGGCGTGGATCAGAGCCCGGAATTAACACTAAAACTGCGCCTGAACAGAACAAGCCGTGATGACGCCGCCGGATCGTGAATTAAAAACTGCATTGGTGTTATCCGGTGGTGGTGCGCGTGCGGCATATCAGGTGGGCGTGATGAAGGCCATCGCTGAATTGTTGTCGCCCGGTTGTGGCAATCCTTTTCCTGTTATCTGTGGCACATCTGCTGGTGCAATCAATGCTGCCACGATTGCCTGTCGTGCAGATTGTTTCAGTCTTGGTGTGGCGGGACTGGAACAGTTGTGGGGTACCTTGCGTTCGGAACATGTACACCGCGTTGGCTACAGTGAATTACTGGGCAGTACGTTGAAATTATTGCTCTCGTTTTTTCGCAGCGGCACGACATTTGGTCGGCCGTTATCACTGTTTGATAATATGCCGTTGTATCACTTGTTGATGGAAAATATCCAGTTACAGTATTTGCCAAAATTGATTGAAAACAGGCATCTGCATGCTTTGTGTATTACAGCGCTTGGCTATCAGAGTGGACAGAGCATCAGTTTTTTCCAGGGACACGCTTCGATTGAGCCATGGAAACGGTCACACAGGATTGGCGTGTTAACAGAGCTGACGCACAAACACTTAATGGCATCCTCCGCATTGCCGGCACTCTTTCCTGCAGTAAAAATAAATCGTGAATATTTTGGTGATGGTGCGATGCGCCAGACCTCACCCATGAGTGCGGCATTGCATCTCGGCGCAGAGAAATTGCTGGTAATCGGTGTGAGTGGCCGACGCAATCTCGGCAACTTGCCGGTACAGCGTGCCAATACCGTACATTCTCCTTCGCTCGCGCAAATTTTTGCCCAGCTACTCAATAGTGCGTTTGTCGATTCGATGGAAGAAGATATCGACATGATGCAACGCTTTAATCACTTCATAGGCGAAATAAGCAAAGAAAAACAACAACAGTTGCGTGTTCGTCCAGTGGATGTGTTGGTGATTTCACCGAGTGTGCATTTTGACGAAGTGGCCACCAGACATATCGGCAGCTTGCCAAAAGCCATGCGTGTATTCCTGAAAACTATCGGTGCCACCAGACCGAGTGGCGGCGCGAGTATCGCCAGCTATTTGTTGTTTGAAGCCTCGTATTGCCAGGAGTTGATGCGTAACGGTTATGCCGATTGCATGGCACAGGCAGACAAAGTAAAAGAATTTCTCTCTTAGTGTTACTGCGTCTGGCTTAAACCCTGAAAGAGCAGGCGTGCAGCTTTTATCGGGTAGGTGGTGATCTGCGATTCATGACGGTAAAACAACAACATATCTAACGTATCTGACAACAACTCTACAGCCAGCCGTGTCGAGCCTTCCCTGTCGCTAGAGGAGATGTCTTGTTGCTGTAACATACCGAGCAAGCTGCGCACATAGTGCCTTGCATCACTGTAGTGGCCTGCAGTAATCAGTTGTTCCAGTTCATAAAAATGTTGTGAGTCAATCATGTAGCTATCCCCTCGGGTAACGTCAGCTACGACATGACAACATGTGTGTGTTACATACATGTGACGCAATAAAAAAGCGCCTTGCGGCGCTTTTTGTTTTATCAGATTTTTAGTCGGATTTTTTATTACCCGCACGTTTGCGCTCGGTTTCTGTCAGCAGTTTTTTGCGCAAGCGAATATGGTTTGGCGTCACTTCCACCAACTCATCGTCCTCAATAAATTCCAGAGCCTGTTCCAGCGAGTGACGGACAGGTGGCACGAGAATAATCGATTCATCCGTGCCGGAAGCGCGAATATTCGTGAGCTGTTTTGCTTTGGTAGGATTCACAACAAGATCGTTGTCGCGTGAGTGTAATCCCACGATCTGGCCTTCATAGACTTCCACGTTAGGTTCCAGAAACAGACGGCCGCGATCTTGCAAACTGAACAGGGCATACGCCAACACTTTGCCCGGTGTCA
>DATIDQ010000084.1:0-25321 GCA_035456205.1 Pseudomonadales bacterium | reverse complement strand
GCATGGTGGCAGTGTCGTGGAAGGCACTGGTCTGGTAGTTGAGCATGATGTCGTCGCCCATCGGCATGCCCATGATGTAGTTACAGCCAGCGGCGGCGAGCAGCACCATCAGGTTCTCGTTGGAGTTCTGGTCGGCGTCGGCGTGGTTGGTGTAGCAGGCGTCGACACCCATCGAAATGCCGCTGAGTTTGCCCATGAAATGGTCTTCCAGACCGGCGCGAATGATCTGCCTATCGTTGTACAGGTACTCCGGGCCGATGAAACCGACCACGGTATTGACCAGAAACGGATCGTAGTGGCGGGCCAGACCGTAGTTGCGCGCCTCCATGGTCAGCTGGTCAGCACCGTGGTGAGCGCCAGCCGACAGCGCCGAACCCTGGCCGGTCTCGAAGTACAGGCAGTTTTCCCCTGAGATACGGCAGTACTGGGCACCGACATCGCGCGCCTCATCGAGCATCGCCAGCTCCACGCCGAACTCGCGCAGGCCCTTCTCGCTGCCGCAGATGCTCTGGAAGATCAACCCACCCGGCGCACCGCGCCGGATTGCTTCCATCTGCGTGGTGATGTGCGCCAATACGCAGCCCTGGGTGGGGATAGCGAACTTGTCGATGGCCTCGTACAAGACGTTCATGACCCGGGTGAGGTTCTCCACGTTGTCGGTCACAGGGTTGACCCCGATAACCGCGTCGCCGAGACCGAAGGACAGCCCTTCGTACAACTGTGCTGCAATACTCTTCACATCGTCGCGGGTGTCGTTAGGCTGCAGGCGTGCACTGAAATGGCCGGGCAAGCCGATAGTGTTGTTGGCTTTCTTCACCACCGGCATTTTTTTGGCGCCGTAGATCAGGTCTGCGTTGGAACAAATTTTTGTCACCGCCGCTACCACCTCGGAGCTGAGACCCTTGCGTAAAAAAGCGATGCGATTGGTACAAGTGGTATCGTCGAGAATGTATTCACGCAGCTCGCTGATGCTCCACTGGGCAATCTTCTTGTAGGAGGTCTCGTTGATGCCGTCCTGGATGATCCGGGTAACGCAGTCTTCCTCGTAAGGAACCACCGGATTCATACGGATGTCGGCGACGGTCATCTCCGACAGCACCTGCTTGGCCGCCACACGCTCCTGTGCGGTGGCAGCCGCCACACCGGCGAGGACGTCACCCGATCGCAGTTCGTTGGCCTTGGCCAAAACCTCTTTGACATCCTTGAATTGATAGGTCTTACCGAACAATTGGGTTTTCAGTTTCATCACGTCACCTCAGGAAGGAAAAGCCAGTGATTTGACGGTGAGAGGAAGGATCTCACCGTCGAACAACGGGCTGCCGATATCTATGTAATCGCCATCATTGGTCGCCACTTCGTCGATAACCGCCAGGGAGCGACCAGCCAGGCGTGGTTGCAACAACATGCCGAGAACCTTGCCCAGGTCCTGGCGCGCTATCAGCAGTAAAGGATGAGGGTTGGTCATACGCTGCAGGAATTTGCCGAGCTCCTCCACACAGCGCAGGATAGCCTGGTAGGCCACCGGCATATCCTGCGGCAAGGCCAGCGCGTACAGGTCGTTGTCGGCGCGCAAGTCCATGTGCTTCAGGTTCTGCCGCCAGCCATCGGCCAGCCCGTCGCCCTGCCGAGCCGCCCAAGTCTGCGGGCACTGCACCACCGGCACATTGCGCAACGGCAGCACCATCTCGCGCAACCAGATAGTGCTGCCGGACAGCGACAGGCTGTGGGCGCCCGCGCCGATCACCGTGGCGCGCACCGTCTGTTTCGGCTCGCGCAGCGGCAGGCTCTGGAGACCGGGGTCACGGTGCAACGCCGCAGCCAACAGCGGCCCGATATCGCCGAAACGAAACGGCGCCGGATCTTGATCATGGTAGTAACATTCGCCAACGCCACCGGACAGGGTCAACGCCTGCAAATGGCCTACCGGGGGCAATGGATCAGTCATCAGCAGTTGCTTAGCCAACGGCGTCAGATTGCCGTCAACCACCTCGAAAATCAGCGCCGCCATACGGCGCGCCACTTTTTCCATGTGCTCTCTGCCCAGCGTCCACGGTTCGTTGCCGAACAGCTCACGGCAGATGGCCCGCGCCGGCTCGTGCATATGCCGCAATGCGCCACTATTGTCTGTCTCCAGTAGACGCCCGCCAACGTTCATACAGGCAGTGCCAATAACGCGGCCGGCCTCGAACAGCGCGTAGTTGGCGGTGCCGCCGCCGATGTCGATATTGAGCACGCGACCGGCTGTTGCGACCGACAGTTCCGCCGCGCCAGCACCGCGCCCGGCGATGACCGACTCCAGATGCGGTCCGGCAGTAGCGACCACGAAGTCACCGAGCCTTTCGGCCAGGCGCAACACGGCCGGACGGGCATTTTGCGCCTTGGAGGTTTCACCGGTGATGATGATCGCACCGGATTCGATCTGCTCGGGCGCCAGTCCAGCCAAGCGGTATTGTTCCAGAATGAAGGCGAGCAGCTCGTCTTCGCGCAAATGCCCGTCGAGATCGATCGGGGTAAAAGCCACCGGGCTGACATAGGTGACCTCGCGCGAGTCGAATTCGTAATGAGGGACTTGCGACAGCGACGCACGGTTGACCAGCACCAGGCGGGAGAAAATCACCTGCGTGGTGGTGGTGCCGACGTCGATACCGACGCTGCGCAGCTCGCGCTTGCTCATGGCCTTGTCGCCCCTGCGCCTACTTGTTGGCTGACTTCGGTGCGATGAGCATGGCGACGATCACGGCAGTAGTGCCGCCGACCAGCTTGCCGACCAGCACCGGAAAAATCATCACAGGCATGTTTGCCGCAGTGAAACCGAGGTGGTCGCCCAGGGCAAAAGCTGCGGATACAGCAAAGGCCGAATTGATAACCTTGCCGCGATCATCCATCTTGCTGTACATGCCGAGCATCGGGATCACGTTGGCCAGACTGGCTACCATGCCAGCGGCGGCATCGCCGTTCATGCCCAGCAACTTGCCGACGCTCAGCAGCGGACCGCCGAACCAGCGCGTCAGCAGCAACACCATCGGGTAGGCACCGAGCAGCACACAGGCGATCGAGCCGATGACTTCAATGGCGCGCATGACATGACCCGGCATGTCGCCTGCATCTGCATTCATGAAGATCGGGTCCATGCCGGGAATCAGCGTCCAGCCCACAGTGAAATTCACCACGGCGGCGGCCAGGGCGATGGTAATCATGGCCACCAGCAACTTGGAAAACACTTCAAAGCCGGCAATGATTTTTTCCGGAATAAACTTCAGGCCGAGGGCAATCAGCACTGCTACCACCGCCACCGGGATGATGTTGACCAGGAGCATAGGCAGCGTGAAAGGCACCGCCACACCGTTGACCTCGATGCTCGAATACATCGCCACCAGGCCACCGACGAAGGTACCTACGGGTACGGTGACGATGCCGGCCAGAGTACCGAGAGCGAGGAAGCGCCGGTCGGCGTTATCGATAATGCCCAGCGCCACCGGGATGGTGAACACCAGAGTCGGACCCATCATGGCACCAAGCAGCAGACCCGAGTATAGCCAGGCAGCGGTGTCGGGGCCGGCAATGACCTTGGCCAGAGGAAAACCACCCATGTCGTTGGCCAACAGAGTGCCCGCGAACATGGCCGGGCTGGCGCCGACACTCTCATAGAGCGGGATGATCAATGGCCCCAGCACACTGGCCAGCACAGGCGCCAGGGCGGTGATACCGACCATCGCCAGACCCAGGGCACCCATGGCCATGAAACCTTCTTCAAACTGCTGGCCGGCGCCGCCGATGCCGCGCCCGAGCCAACCCAGCTTCACGTAGCAGAGAACCTTTTCCGCACCGCCGAACTGGTTGAATACCCGATCCAGCGCCCCTATCAACAGGAAGCCCATCATGATGTACATGATGATTACATTGATACTCATACGTCCTTCTCCTTGATTAACAACACAGCTTCTACTTCTCGTACCTCTCGCGGCAGACATTTCAGCGCTGCCAGGCATCCTCGTAAACCGAAATAATCTGTTGCACATTGGCCGTGCGTGGGTTGCCGGCCAGACAGATATCAACACGTGCCACATCGGCCATGGCCGCGAAATCCTCTCTGTGCACACCGTGGTCGCGCAGGCAACCGCCAGCAGCACCGACCTCGTCGATCAGGCGCTGCACCGCAACAATGGTCTGCGCTGCATCCAGGTTTTCCCGGCACAGGGCGTGGCCGATGTCGGCGAAGGCGCGTTTGCAAACCAGCTGGTTGAAGCGCATCGCCGCTGGCAGCATCAGGGCATTGGAACGACCATGCGGGATACCATAGCGTGCACCGAGCGGATGGGCAGTGGCATGGCACAGACCCAGCCCGGAATTGCTGAAAGCCATACCGGCCATGTACGAGGCGAGCATCATCGACTCGCGCGCCGCCGTATTACCGCCTTGCCCTACCGCCAATGGCAAGGCCTCGCCGATCAGCGCCACGGCGCGCAGGGCCAGACCCTGGGTCAGCGGTGAGGAGCTCGGCGACACATAGGCTTCGATGGCATGGGTCAGTGCGTCTACCCCGGTCATGGCAGTTATCGCCGGCGGCACACCGAGGGTCAGACTGGCATCGAGAATCGCCACATCCGGAATCATGTCGACATGCACCAGCACCTGTTTCAGGTTGCGCTGGCTATCGGTGATCACTGACACATTGGTCGCTTCCGAGCCGGTGCCGGCTGTGGTTGGCACCGCGATCAGCGGCATACGCCGACGCAGTCCCTTGGCTTCGTCGAGGTTCGCCACTGTGTGCTCCGGATTGGCTGCCAGCATCGCAGTGACCTTGGCCACATCCAGCACCGAGCCACCGCCGAAAGCCAGTACGCCGTCGCAGTTGGCGGCTAGCAGACGCCGGCCGGCGTCCTCCGCCACATCGCTGTGTGGCTCGCCGCCGCGATAGACCAGCCATTCGACTGCCAGCCCGGCATCCTCCAGTGAACGCAGCAGACCTTGATCCAGCCCCTGCTCGTGCAACAGAGCATCGACCATCACGAACAAGCGGCTAATACCGCAAGCGACGCAGGCTTCGCCAGCGCGCACGATGGCACCGGGACCGACATAGCTGCTGGGCGGTACACGGAACTCACGCACCGCACGGGCATTGAGCGCGTCCAGCGCTCGGTAGATCACCCGGCCTATGTCCTGCTGCTGCATGTCAGCGCCCCTCCCCGGCAGGGAGGCCGCAGGCGGCAATGGCCAGCGGTGTGGTGAATAGCGACGGTGCCGGCAGGATCACCCGTTGGGCGGGAAACGCTTCGGCGAACAACTGCCCGACACCGGGCAGGCTGCAGGAGCCGCCAGACAGGTAGAGCTCGTCCACCTGCTGGCCGCGTAAATGATCGCGGACGATATCGGTCATCTTCTCGAATACCGGACGCACCAGTGACCACAGTGTGTCGTCAGCGGATTCACGCTTATGCCGCTCGGCATGCTCCAGCGGCAATTTCAGATGGCCGGCCAGCACCAGGCTGACATGGTGGCCGCCAGTGGGTTCATCAGCGCTGTGGATCACCTGACCGTCATGCACCACGGCAACGCCCGTGGTACCGCCGCCGATGTCCACCACAGCCGCGCGTTTCAGGCGCAGCATCCGCGCCACCGCAGAGGGTTCATCGATCACACAGGCAACTTCGAGCCCCGCCGCCTCCAGCACATGGGTGGACAAACGCGGCTCGGTACCCGGTGGGAAAGACGTCGCGGCGCGCTCGAAGCGCACACCGAGCTGGCGCTCCAGACTGTCGAGCTGGGCGCGGACAATGGCCACCGCGCCGACGAAGTCCCACACCACACCGTCGCGTACCACATCGGCCCAGTCCAGCCTTACCGCCACGGGTTGCGCGTCGGCGTCGAGCACCATCGACACCACGCTGCTGGTGCCCAGATCAACGCCCAGAGTCAGCGCACCGGCGTTATCAACGCTGGCATCAGGGTTCGCCAGACAGTGTGCGGCACGTGCCAGTCGCGGAAAAACCCATTGTTCGATATCGCGCTGCATAGTTGCCTCAGACGATCCTCATATGGTCGACCATGACACAGCGGCGCAGACGTACAAAGGTGCGCGCCGAAGTCACACCCTCGCCGGTGGGCGTGGTGATGGTCATGGTGGTCCAGCCCTCGCCGCCGTAACCGAGACCGGCGATGCAAGGGCCGTTCTTGACGAAGATACTGGTATCGATGACGTTGGCCATGCGATCGAGATGATCAATATTGAGCGAGTGCATGGCAGCAGTGTGGTGGCGGCCGCCCTCCAGTTTCACCGCTAGGTCGATAGCCTGATCAACGTTGGCTGCCCGCACCATCGGCAGCACCGGCATCATCATCTCGGTGATGGCAAAGGGATGGTCGGCAGCGGTTTCTACCAGCAGCAAACGGGTTTCCGGCGGCACTTGCAGGCCGATAGCCGCAGCGATTTTCGCGGCGTCGCGACCGACCCAGTCGCGCGAAACACTGCCAACTCCCTGCGCGTCGATTTTCGGCAGCAACAGCGGCAGCAATTGCTGTGCCTGGGCGGCGGTCAACTCCACCGCCTGGTGCTTGAGCATCTCGGCCTTGAGACGATCGGCCACGCTGTCGACCACAATCAGCACCTTCTCGTCGGCACAGATGATGTTGTTGTCGTAAGAGGCACCAAACACGATGTCGCGGCCGGCGCGCTCCAGATTGGCGGTCTCGTCCACTACCACCGGCGGATTGCCGGAGCCCGCAGCGATCAGGCGCTTGTTAGTGTGTTTGCGCGCAGCTTCCACCACCGCCTCGCCGCCGGTCACTACCAGCAGACCGATACCCGGATAGGCGAACAGGCGCTGGGCCGTATCGATGTCCGGATTCACTACCGTGGTGATCAGATTGGCCGGTGCACCCGCTGCCACCATGGCTTCATTGAGCAGGCTGATGGCACGCTGCGACACGCGCTTGGCCGCCGGGTGTGGCGCGAACACCACGCTGTTGCCAGCGGCAATCATGCTGATGGCGTTATTGATCACCGTGGCGGCCGGGTTGGTCGAGGGAGTCACCGAGGCGATTACACCCCATGCGGCATTCTCGATCAGGGTCAGACCGTGGTCGCCACTGATCACCTGGGCCTGCAGGCATTCGGTACCGGGCGTCTGGCGCGCCTGAATAGTGTTTTTTGCTGCTTTGTCAGCTACCCGACCCATGCCGGTCTCTGACACAGCCAATTCCGCCAGCTCCTGCGCATAGCGTTCTCCAGCGGCGCGAATAGCGGCAACCGCGCGGTCACGCATGGCCACCGAGTGCAGCGCCTTCTGTGCCTGCCGAGCAGCAGCTACCGCGTCGTCCAGTTCGACAAACACACCCGGCGCCACCGCAGGCGAACCGGCCGTTGTTCCGTTTGCTCCCATGGAAGCAAGCACTGCCTTGACTACCTGTTCAATTTCCTTGGGGCTGATGTCCACACCGCACCTCATAAAATCCCGAGCACCAACCTGGCTAAAACCCGCAGGTGGCACTTAATTCTCAAAAACCGCACATGGCGGATTTACTTGCACGTTTTTACTTGCCCATTTTTACTTGCAATAGAGCAAGGTTCCTTCAAGTACCGCTTCGTCGACGATGCCGATCACACACAAGTCGACCGGCGCAGCCTTGTCCGCCATCGCCTGCCGCGCCGCACTGCCAGCAGTCAGCAGCACCCACTCGCCATCGCCGGCACCAATACTGTCGCTCGCGACCAATGTCTCGCCCTTTGGTCGCCCAGCCCGGTCGATCAACTCGACCAGCAGCAAACGATCATGGCCAACGCCCGGGTGCTTCACGGTGCACACTACCTGTCCGACGACTATCGCCAGTTTCATCGTATGAATCCTCTTCAATACCGCGAAGCCAAGCACTTCCCGTTCAGGAAAGGCAAAGCCAACGCGGTGCGTTTTTTAAACAGTTCGTGCGGTCGCGGCGCCGAGAGCGTACGAGACGAACTCAGTCACCGCACGGAAAGCCGCAACGAGCCGTTCAATCCGACAACGCACGATCCGCTGACAGTTTGATCGGAAAGACTTCTTCCAGATCCGCGTGCGGTCGAGGAATAACCTGTACCGATACCACTTCGCCGACGCGCTGTGCAGCAGCAGCCCCGGCATCGGTGGCAGCTTTACAAGCCGCAACGTCGCCACGCACCATAGCGGTCACCAGACCACCACCGATCTGTTGGAAACCGACCAGCTTTACCCGGGCAGCTTTGACCATGGCATCGGAAGCCTCGATCAGCGCCACCAGCCCTTTGGTTTCAATCATGCCTAATGCTTCCATTTCATTCTCCTCGAACAATCAATAACCCCTTTCGGGACCTCGTAATGAGTGGCGAACCACTCACTTTACCCCCGGACGGCAGGGGCCACCGTCCGGCTCAGGCTACTCGCCTGACAGCCTTGGCACCGCCAGCCATTTTATTGGCCAGCAATACTGTCTGGATCATTTCTTCACTGGTGCAGCCGCGCGACAGATCGTGTATCGGTGCACTCAGGCCTTGCAGCAAGGGGCCGATAGCATTCATGCCGCCTAGCCGCTGGGCGATCTTGTAGCCAATGTTCCCCGCCTCCAGGCTGGGAAAAATGAATACGTTGGAGACGCCGTGCAGGGGGCTGTCGGGCGCTTTCAGTGCTGCCACCTCGGGCACAAAGGCTGCATCAAACTGTAGCTCACCATCGACACACAGTTTCGGCGCACGCTGGCGCACCAGGTCGCAGGCTTCGCGCACCAGCTCGGCATCCTCGTGCTTCGCACTGCCTTTGGTGGAAAACGAGAGCATAGCCACGCGCGCCGTCTCGCCGGTCAATTGTTCGAAACTGGCGGCGGAGCTGATAGCAATATCGGCCAGTTGCTCAGCCGTCGGCTGCGGCACCACACCACAGTCAGCAAAAGCCATGGGAGGGCCGTCGTCGGCCGGCAGCATGATGAACACCGAAGACAATGTGCGATTGCCCGGCGCCAGACCGACTACCTTCAAGCCGGCACGCAGCACGTTGGCAGTAGAATTGATGTTGCCGGCAATACAGAGATCCACGTGCCCGGCTTCCAGTAATGCCGCGCCAAACCACAGCGGGTTGCGCAGCTGCTCCAGCGCCTGCTCCATGGTCATCTTGCTCTGCCGCTGCACCAGAGTTTCAGCAAAGCCAGGCAGCAGAGGCGAGCATTGTGGATCGATCAGCGCCAGCCCGCCCAGGCGCAAATGGCGCTCCAGACCGTGGCCGCGCAGGGCGAAAGGATTGCCCAGCAACAAGGGCTCAGCCAACCCTTCGCTGGCCAGATATTGTGCCGCTTCGATAGTGCGCGGATCGAGGGCGTCGGGAAACACCACACGCGGCGGGTTCTGTTGGGCTGCCCGGCGGCAATCATCCAGCAGTTTCATACCGGTTCCCCCTGCAAACGCCGCTGCAATTGCGCAATGCTGGGCCACGACTTCCCGTGCAGCACCAGTACACTCAGCAGCATGGCCACATAGATCGCACTGGAGAGCCGGTTGAGCGCGTGCAACAGGTCAGGACGGCGCAGCTTGAAACCGGAATCGATAAACACCTGTGCAGCGACAATCTCCACCTCGCGCACCTTGGCTCGCAACAGGTTGAGCAGGGCTGCTGTGCGACCGTGACTGTGTTCGGGCACCAGATGGTCGTGCCCCAGATATTTCAGCGGCGCGTGGGATAAATGGTGCAGCGCTTCATCGTCGAGCCCGGCGATGGCATAGGCCGGCAGCGTCTCTTCCAGCACATCAGCGCGCATCAGCTGACCCAGCACCGAGCGGATATCCGCCAACCAGATGCCCAACTCAGAGGGTTCGGCCAACTCCACCTGTAACCACACCGCCATGGCGATGGCCGCGTCCAATTGGGCGCGGAATTGCAGGCGCGGGTCATTCTTGGCCACCAGTTCATGGGCGTTCAGGTGGGTCATGGCGGCCGGTTTTTGTGCTGGCGCTTCGCCACACAGTTGGCAATTCGCAGTCACCCGTTCAGTGCTGCTGGTCAAACCATGCACTACCTGTAATTGCGGTGCGCCATCCGCCTTGGGTTCACCGACCTGACGGTACAAACGCCCCTGCTCATCCTGAAACTTGAGTGACAAATGGCGCTCACTGATCAGCGTGCGAGCCGCCGGCGTCAGGCGAGCGTCGGCCGGCAGGTGCAGCTCCGTGCCCTCGCTCAGGCCGTGGTGCTCGCGCAGCCAGGTCTCGGTGATGAATGTGGCCATATTCTGTCTCACTGATCCTGCCAATTCACCGGCCAGGTAACGTAGAAGAAGCGCACCTTGCTCGGGGTACCGAACTCGATGCTGCTGCCTTTGGGGATGAACAACAGGTCGCCTGCCTTGCCTACCAGCGTCTCACCACCCTGACGGATATGCAGCTCGCCCTCCAATACCAGATCGATCTCATCGTAGTTCAAGGTCCATGGGAAGAAAGCGTTTTCCCACTGCATAAAACCGGCACCCATGCTGCTACCATCTTCAGCACCGACCACATCGGTGATGCCGATCCAGTTATCCGCAACACCATCAAAACGTCCGAAACGCACGCTGCCGCCCTTCACCAGTTTGATGCCACCGCTGCCAGTGCGCGACTCGAATCCCGCCTGCGATGTGGTGGCACTGCTCTGACTCTGTGGTGCTTGATTTTGCAGCGCCTGCCCCTGTAAGGCTTTGCGCACCAGCTGTTCCACCAACTGCGGATCCGCGCTGCCAGCCGGCAAGCGCGCCAGCACTGCGGCACGAATCTTCGCCAATTCATCATCTGCAGGTGCCTTGGCCACCGCAGGCTTCTCGGCAAGGCGCTCTTGCAGACTGAAGCCCGATTGGTTAGCAACCGATCGCGCTTCTGGCGTGACAATACAATGCGGCAGCTCCACTTCAAGGGAACGCTTCCCGGCAGCAATGGCGTCGCGGATGTCGTTAGCAGTAATTACCTTCTTCATCTCAACAAGTCCTCACTCGAAATTCGGTTTTCGGTTGTTGCTGCTGTTGCAGTAGCACGCGCAGGTGCTCGATGCCAGCAGGGTCATCATGGCGTGTATACACGATTTCGCCGTCAATACCGTTACAGCGCAGTAATTTCTCGACGGCAGGCAGATCGACACCGGGCAGGTCACATTTGCTGATGACGCCGAGCAAACGCCGTCCGGGATGAATATCCAGCAGGCCGGGTGGCAAACGAAACTCCAGGGAGTCAGCGGGGTGCACGTAGACCAGCGTGTCGACGTCATCGGTGCTGGTAATCAAGGCGCGATACAGGTGGGGGTGACAGGAAAATTCGCCGGGAGTATCCAGCGACCCGCTGGCGTGGTAGTTGAGCGCCTGGGTTTTGAGCGCCTGCTCCGGATTACTGAACAGGGCGTTAAAAAGGGTAGTTTTACCGGCGCCGACGCCGCCAACCAAGGCAAAACGCGGCGAGCTCATCATCAGCTCCGGGTTACAGGGCAGACGGTATAACCGAGCAGGCGACCCAGTGCTGTGCTGGTCTGCGCCAACGCCTCTTCTACCGCGCCGACACTGCCGTGTATCACCAGAGCACCGCTAAAGCGGTCGAGGAAACCAATATGTACATCCGCCGCCTTGGTGGCCAAGTCGCCGGCGATCATCGCGGTTTCGCCCGGGGTCAGAGTCATGATGCCGATGGCCTGGGTGCCGGGAACGCCGATCTTGCTCGACAATTCCTCCTGAGGATGCGCAATAAGGTGCGCCAGGGTCACCTGCTTACCCGGGACGAATTCCTGAATACTGCGTTCTATAGACACTTGCCCTGCCTCCTGCGCAAGCTACGGCCCAACTATAGTCCAGAAAATCGAACTTTGGACATCCAGTCTGCCCACATTCAGTGGACATCCTGCCAAGTAATTACGCTACAGGGGAGGGCCTGAAAAGGCAAGCGGAGATATAGATACAAGCCCCAAATGACTCAAAAGTTATAAGTAGTTTTTATAGCAATCAGATTCCGGGTGACAATGCCTTTTTCTCGGCTGTATGGAGGGCGAGGGTGCCATTTTAAATAGCGGGTATCCAAGCGGGTATAATCCGCCGCTGTAATCCCACGACTCTGTGACTTCAACAGGTTAACCCCGCCATGCTGCTTATGATCGACAACTATGACTCCTTCACCTGGAACGTGGTGCAGTACCTCGGTGAACTGAACGCCGACGTGAAGGTGATCCGCAATGACGAGCTGACGGTCGATGAGATCATCTCACTGGCACCTGAACGCATCGTGATCTCCCCCGGCCCCTGTACACCGACAGAAGCCGGCGTATCGCTGGAAGTCATTACCCGCCTCGCGGGCAAACTGCCTATCCTCGGTGTGTGTCTCGGTCACCAGAGCATCGGGCAAGCGCTCGGCGGAAAAGTGGTGCGTGCACGGCAAGTCATGCACGGCAAAATTTCGCCTATCCATCACAACGGCAAGGGTGTGTTTGCTGGCCTGCCATCGCCTTTCAATGCCACGCGTTATCACTCACTGATTATTGAAAAAGCGTCACTGCCGGATTGTCTGGAGATCACTGCCTGGACACAACACGATGATGGCAGCATGGATGAAATCATGGGCGTGCAGCACAAAAAATTTATTCTGGAAGGCGTGCAGTTTCATCCGGAATCCATTCTCAGCGAACACGGTCACGCTCTGCTGAAAAACTTTCTTGAGATGAAACAATGATTGTTCAACAAGCGCTGCAACAGCTTATCAATCGGCGCGATCTCACACAAACAGACATGCACGCCGCAATGATGGCGGTGATGACCGGTGGAGCAACACCGGCACAGATCGGCGCATTTCTGGTCGCGTTGCGCATGAAAGGTGAAACTGTGGCGGAAATTACTGCTGCTGCACAAGTCATGCGCGAACTGTCGAGCAAAGTAACGCTGCACGTTAAACGTAAACATCTGGTCGACACTTGCGGCACAGGTGGCAGCGGCATCCCCTTATTCAATATTTCTACTGCCAGTGCATTTGTTGTCGCCTGTGCCGGCGGTTTTGTCGCCAAACACGGCAACCGGTCGGTGACATCCAAATCCGGCAGTGCAGATTTACTGGAAGCGGCCGGCGTCAATCTCGCCCTCACGCCAACACAAGTGACAAAGTGTGTGGATGAAATCGGCGTAGGGTTTATGTTTGCCGTGAATCACCACAGCGCGATGAAACATGCGATTAACCCGCGTCGTGAAATTGCCGTGCGTACCATTTTCAATGTGTTGGGTCCGTTGACCAATCCTGCGGATGCGCCCAATCAGGTACTCGGTGTGTTTGATAAAAATCTGGTGCGGCCTCTGGCGGAAGTGCTGAAAAATCTCGGCAGTGAGCATGTACTCGTTGTACATTCACAAGATGGGCTCGATGAGATCAGTCTCGCTGCGCCAACCTTTGTGGCCGAACTGAAAGATGGCGAAATTCACGAATACAGCATCACACCGGAATCACTCGGGCTGAAATCACAATCACTCGACAGCTTATACATCGACGATGCCAAACAAAGTCTCGCGCTGGTGAAAACAGCGCTGACTGACAACCACTCTGCCGCCGCTGATATTGTTGCCTTGAATGCAGGTGCAGCCATTTATGCCGCCAACCTGTGCGCCAACTTGCAACAGGGCGTGGATATGGCGCGCGACATTCTCGGCATCGGTATCGCCTGGGAAAAACTGCAAGAGTTTGCTGTTTTCACCCAGCACGTTTAATAAACCGCTCGTTTAATAAAGAAGTCTTATGAACACACCGACTATCCTGAAAAAAATACTTGATCGCAAGCATGAAGAAGTACGCGAACGCTTGCAAAAAGTATCATTGGCAGAACAGCAACAGCGTGCAAAGGCACAAGCGCCTGCGCGCGGTTTTGTCGCCGCCATCGAGCGCAAGCTGCACGCGGGCCATGCGGCAGTGATTGCAGAAATCAAGAAAGCATCTCCGAGTAGAGGCGTGATCCGCGAAAATTTTTATCCGGAAGAAATCGCGCGCTCATATGAAAAAGGCGGCGCGGCCTGTTTGTCGGTATTGACTGACGTGGATTTTTTTCAAGGTTGTGACGAATATCTGCAACAGGCACGCAACGCTTGCAAGCTGCCGGTATTGCGCAAGGACTTCACCGTTGATCCCTATCAAATCTGGGAAGCGCGCGCATTGGGCGCCGATTGTATCTTGCTGATTGTCGCGGCACTGGACTCGCAACAGCTGTTAGATTTCAACCACTGCGCCATTGAAGCCGGGCTGGATGTGCTGGTGGAAGTACACAACGCAGCAGAACTGGAACTGGCGCTGGAACTGGGCAACAAACTGATCGGCATCAACAATCGAGACTTGCACACATTTCACACCACACTCAACACGACTTACGAGTTGCTGACAGCCATCCCGCAAAACCGCACGGTCGTCACCGAAAGCGGCATACTCACTATAGACGATGTAAAAGCGATGCGTGGCCACGGCGTGAACGGTTTTCTGGTGGGCGAAACATTTATGCGCGCAGACGATCCCGGCTTGCAATTACACGAAATGTTTAACTAATGAAAAGAGCTAACTGATGTTTCGCGTCATTACCGCCAATACCAACGGCATTCGATCGGCAGCGAAAAAAGGATTTTTTGACTGGCTGCAAACGCAAAAAGCCGATGTGATCTGCATTCAGGAAACCAAGGCCCAGCGCGATCAACTCGAGCATGAAATGTTCTGCCCAAGAGGTTATCACTGCCATTATTTTGATGCCGAGAAAAAGGGCTACAGCGGCACTGCGTTGTATTCAAAACGTGAGCCTGATCGTGTCATCACTGGTCTAGGTTGGCCATCTGCCGATACTGAAGGCCGATATCTGCAAGCAGACTTCGGCAAATTGTCTGTCGTATCACTCTATCTTCCATCCGGCTCCAGCAGTGAAGCAGCACAAGAAAAGAAATTTGATTTTCTGGATCGCTATTTACCGATACTGAAAAAACAGGCACAAGATGGCCGCGATTACATCCTGTGCGGCGACTGGAATATTGCGCACAAGCCCATCGACCTGAAAAATTGGAAAGGCAACCTGAAAAATTCCGGCTTTTTGCCAGAGGAACGCGCATGGCTGGATACATTGTTTGATGGAGTAGGTTTTGTCGACGCGTTTCGTGTGATTAACCAGGAAGAGGATCAATTTACCTGGTGGTCAAACCGCGGTCAGGCCTGGGCAAAAAATGTCGGCTGGCGTATCGATTACCAGATAGTGTCGCCATCACTGCGCGACAAGATCAGACACGCTGAAATCTACAAAGCCGAGCGATTTTCTGATCACTCACCGCTGATCATGGATTACTCTCTGTAGGACGATCACTGCAAATTAGCGTGCGATAGCATCAACCACTTTGTACCGTCGGTATCAAAATTGATCTGCACACGCGTGCGCGGCCCACTGCCCTCGACGTTAAGAATAATTCCCTCGCCGAAAATCTGGTGGAACACGCGTTGGCCGAGCCGGAATTCACCGCCGCTGGTTTCCTGTTGCCGCAATGAAGGATGCATAGCAGGCTGGGAGTGATAGACAGGGCGCGTGACTTTCGTGCGCGGCCGCACTTCTTCCAACAGCTCTTGCGGAATTTCACGAATAAAACGTGATGGCATATTGAACGAATCACTGCCATGCAAACGCCGGCTTTCTGCATAGGTCAGATACAGTTTTTTCTCTGCTCGTGTGATGCCCACATAACACAAGCGGCGCTCTTCCTCGAGCTGCCCCGGCTCATCCATCGACATCTTGTGCGGAAACAGGTTTTCTTCCACACCGGTAATAAATACCAACGGAAACTCCAACCCTTTCGCTGAATGCAAGGTCATCAATTGCACGCTATCGCTGTTCGGCTCTGCCTGTGCATCACCTGCATCCAGTGCGGTAGTTGCAAGAAACTGGCCGAGCACGGACTGTTCGCTGTCTTCCGCTTCAAACGCCTTGCACGCGCCAACCAATTCCTGCAAGTTCTCTACACGACTCAAACCCTTTTCACCTTTTTCATTGCGGTGAAAATCAATCCAGCCACTCGCCGTCATCGCATGGTCCGCAATTTTATGCAGTGGCTCTTCACGTGTTTCTACATCGAGTCTATTGATCAGGCTTAAAAAACCTTTTACGGCATTGCCGGCGCGCGCAGTCATACGGTCGTTTTGTGTCAGCTCGTCTGCTGCTTGCCATAGCGAGCAATCACGCTCACGCGCATAAGCGCGAATATCTTCCACCGTGCGCTCGCCGATGGCGCGTGTCGGCGTATTGATCACACGCTCGAACGCAGGATCGTCGTTACGATTCCAGATCAAACGTAAATAGGCCAACGCATTGCGAATTTCCAGCCGGTCGTAGAATTTCTGACCGCCATAAACCACATACGGCAAACCGCGCTGCAACAGCGCTTCTTCCAATGTGCGCGACTGTGCATTGGAGCGATACAGCAGGGCGCAATCTTTGCGCAAGCCACCGCCTTCCACCCAGGCACTGATACGATCGACAATAAATCGTGCTTCTTCCTGTTCATTAAACGCAGCAAAAACAGAAATCAGGTCACCCTCGACACTGTCTGTCCACAGTTCTTTGCCCATGCGGCCGCGATTGTTATCGATCACCGCATTGGCAGCTTTCAAGATGGTGGCGGTCGAGCGGTAATTCTGTTCCAGCCGGATCGTATGCACATCAGAAAAGTGTTGCGGGAAACGCTGGATATTTTCGATCTGTGCACCGCGCCAGCCGTAGATAGATTGGTCATCATCACCCACGGCTGTAATAAATGCTTTATCACCTGCCAATACGCGCAACCAGGCATACTGGATAGTATTGGTATCCTGGAATTCGTCGACTAGCAAGAAACGAAAACGCTGCTGGTAATGCGCCAGTAATTCCGGTTTGGTGAGCCAGAGTTCATGCGAGCGCAACAACAACTCGCCAAAATCCACCAAGCCGCCGCGCTGACACGCTTCTTCGTAAGCGGTGTAAATTTTTATCAGCGTGTCTGTGTGCAAATCGCCAGTACGCTGCAAATATCTGGCGCGCCGGCCTTCATCTTTCTGCCCGCCAATGAACCACTGCGTCTGTTTTGCCGGCCAACGACCTTCATCAATTTCGAGATTTTTCATCACACGCTTGATCAGCCGCAACTGGTCATCGCTATCAAGAATCTGGAATTGCTCGGGCAAGTTGGCATCGCGCCAATGCTGTTTCAGCAAGCGATGTGCCAGACTGTGAAATGTGCCCACCCACAAATGCCGCGCCGCACCACCCAACCGTTCCTCCAACCGATTGCGCATTTCACGCGCGGCCTTGTTGGTAAATGTGACTGCAAGGATAGCGTGTGGTGCAACATTTTCTACCTGGATCAACCATGCAATGCGATGTACGAGCACACGCGTTTTACCACTGCCGGCGCCAGCCAGAATCAACTGATTTTCTGGCGGCGCGCTCACGGCTTCACGCTGCGCATCGTTCAAATTATCAAGCAAACTGGAAATATCCATCATGTCTTCAACATACGATTTCTATAACACACAAACAAAAACCGGGGCAAAGCCCCGGTCTGGAATATTTATTGGTGCAGATTATTTACTGGTGCCTTTTTCTTTTCGTTCTTTTTCAATCAGGAAACTGGCTACACTCAACATGGCTTCCTGCGAACCGGTATCAGATGATGATACGCGATATTTGCCGTTAACGATAATTTCCGGCGTCCCTTCCACTCCGTAACCGCGCACACGTGCATCAGCCTGTCTGGTTTGTGACTGTACCGAGAAAGAATTGTAGGCTTTACGCGCCGCTTCATCGCTGACACCGTGTGCAGCAAACAGGGCTGCAATATCATTTTCATTAGCCAACGCTTTCTTTTCTTCCTGCATCGACTTGAAAATAATGGTATGCATGGCATCCAGCATATTCAGTTGTTTTGCCACATAGTAAGCGCGCGCATGCACCTCCATGGCAGGCCGGTATATTGCTGGCGTGCGTTCAAAATCCACATCATCCGGTAATTTTTTTACCCAGGGTTCCAGTATCGCTTCAAAATGGTAGCAGTGCGGGCAGCCGTACCAGAACACCTCATTCACTTCGATTTTTTCCGGATTGGCTGTATGCACAGGCACCGGTATCCGTCGGTAGTGTTTACCCTCCTGATATTTCTCGGCAGACGCTGACGCTAATGGTGCAACTGAATCTTGTGCTTGCGCCATAAACGGCAAAAAGCTACTGATCAACAGCAGTGAGGTTATCAGTTGTTTCATGTTGCTCTCCTGTGGAAAAACAATCTAGGTAAAAGGACTTTACGTTTTGAAGTACAAAAAAGGCGGCCATGTGCCGCCTTCCTTATGATGCTGCAAACGAACCAGAGTTCCCTAGTGTAAGCCAGCGATGTAGTTGGCAACTGCATCAATTTCCCGATCACTCATGCGGGCTACACCACCACGCATAACGCGGTTATCGCCGTCGTTGTGGCGGCCTTTGTCCGTATACTCAGCCCCTGCGCGAAAATCTCTCAGCTGCTTGGCAATATAGTCCGCATGCTGACCACCCAGTTTCGGGAAACCTGCTGGCGCGTTGCCGGCACCCGTAGGTGAGTGGCAACCGGCACAGGCGGGAACGCCGACATCTTTATTGCCGGCAAGATATATTTTCGCGCCGAGTTCGAGCAATTCTTTATCATCTTTGGAACCGGCCAATGCCATTTCCTTACTGGAAAAATAGGCTGCTATATTTTCCAGATCCGTTGCACTGAAGTTGGTCAGCTGGCCTGTCATTTCCGGCACCACGCGCGTACCAGCCTTGATGTCCTGCAACTGCTTCAATAAATATTTATCGCCCTGACCAGCCAGCTTGGGGAACGTTGGCGCCATGCTATTGCCGTCGGCGCCATGGCAGGCGGCGCAGGCGGTAGTCAGCGCTTTACCCGCTGCTGCATCACCGGCCAATACGGGCACAGCGACGATCAAACCAAGTACGAAAATAAAATTTTTGCTGATCATGGATTTCATGTATTCACCACGGGGTAAAACGTTACAGGTTGTCAGGGTAACACGTTGTGCGTTTTCCCCTAAAAAAACCGCGGCATTATATACTGCCGTTCTGCCAAACGGTAGAAAGCACCAGAATCAGCCCCTGAGGATTACCACTGCCATGCCACCGCTCTCCCTGGTTGATTTCCGCCGCGCACGTTTTGTGACCAGCGCTTCCCGTCTTACGGAGTGCCCGCCTGACGAGGGAGCTGAAGTAGCCTTTGCCGGGCGCTCCAATGCAGGCAAATCCAGCTGCATCAACGTATTGACAGACAACCGTCATCTGGCGCGCACCAGTAAAACACCGGGGCGCACCCAACTCATCAATTTTTTTGCCATCGACGAGGAGGCCAGACAGCGCCTGGTTGATTTACCGGGCTACGGTTATGCCAAAGTTTCCCATGCCACCAAGGATGAATGGCAATTGCATCTGGAAGACTATTTACGCCGTCGTGAGACACTGCGCGGTCTGGTTTTGTTAATGGATATTCGCCACCCGCTAAAAGAATTTGACTGCAATATGCTCGATTGGGCCAAAAATACCGGATTGCCTGTGCACTGTGTCCTGACCAAAGCCGACAAGCTCAACCGCGGGCCTGCGCAACAGGAGTTATTCAAGGTGCGCAAGCTGCTGGCGCCCTGGGGCGACAACATTAGCGTGCAACTGTTTTCATCGCTGTCGAAACAGGGCGCGGAAGAACTGGCGGGCGTACTCGACCGCTGGCTCAGCCCGCAAGGCGCGGCTGGTGATATGACAGCCTGAGACTTGCATCTTATACTGGTCATCTATTGATATCTGATGAACGGCCATGCTGCTCAAATTCAGCAAAATGCACGGACTCGGCAATGATTTTGCTGTTTTCGACTTTATTTCCCAGCGCGGCTACCTGACCAGCGAACAGGTACGGTTGATTGCGGACCGTCATCTGGGTATTGGCTGCGACCAGGTATTGATCGTCGAAGCACCGGATTCCCCCGATGTCGATTTCAGCTACCGCATTTTCAATGCCGATGGCGGCGAAGTCGAGCAATGTGGCAATGGCGCCCGCTGTTTTGCTCGCTTTGTGCGCGAGCAACGACTCACTAACAAACGCCAGATACGCGTGCAAACGCTCTCCGGCATTATCGAACTCAATGTGCTGCAGGATGAACGCGTTTGTGTTGATATGGGCACGCCACAATTCACGCCCTCGGCGATCCCGTTTGATGCACCTCATGAATCAGGCAGTTATATGCTGGATGTCAATGGCCAGACACTGGATATCAGCGCTGTGTCGATGGGCAATCCGCATTGCGTGCTGCGGGTGGACGATGTCGATACCGCGCCGGTCGCGGCCTTGGGGCCGGCAATCGAGCAGCACCCGCGCTTTCCCAAACGTGTTAACGCCGGCTTCATGCAAGTACTGGATCAGCACCATATCCGGTTACGGGTGTTTGAACGCGGCAGCGGGGAGACACTCGCCTGCGGCACCGGTGCCTGTGCGGCAGCTGTGGCAGGTATTCGGCGCGGCTGGCTCACCAGCCCGGTGTGTGTTTCGCTGCCCGGCGGCGATCTGCTGATTGAATGGGCAGGCGAGAATCATGCTGTGATGATGACCGGCCCAGCCGTTACAGTGTTTCGTGGCCAGATCAGGCTATAAAAGCTTTCACTTCAGGTATTGCAGCGACATTCCAGTGAGTGACCGCCCACTCTACTATCACTTCCGGCATTTCACTCGCCAATTCCACCGGCGGATTTTGCCCTAGTGCGTTCAAAGCTTGATGCAAATTGCGGGATGGTCGGGAATCATCCAGCGTCGGTGCGTGGTTCTGCTTGCTGAGTTTCTGGCCATCGGCGCCGAGCGCAACCGGAATATGCGCATAACCCAGATCTTTCGCGCCCAATAATCGAGTCAGATAAATTTGTCTGCCGGTGGATTCAAGAATATCACTGCCGCGCACCACGTCTGTCACGCCCTGGTCGATATCATCCACCACCACCGCCAACTGATAGGCGAAAAAACCATCCTTGCGATGGATGATGCAATCCCCGCCCAAAGCCAGATTCTGTTGCTGTAAACCCTGGATACGGTCAGCAAATTGCACGGTCTCATCTGGCAGTTGCAGGCGGATCGCACAAGGCTGGTCCGGTGCAGGAGAGTGCGTGCGACAGTGGCCATCGTAAACGTGATCGAGTGTTAACAAGCGGGCGCGACTACACGCGCAGCGATATGCCCGTCCACGCATTTGCAAATCACTCAATACATCGCGATAGCGGGTATGGCGTGAACTCTGGTACAGCACGTCGCCGTCCCAATGCAGGGCATGCTGCTCCAGTGTTGTGAGGATAAGACGATCAGCGCCCGGCATTTCGCGCGGAGGATCGAGATCCTCCATGCGAACCAGCCAGCGGCCAGCACGGTGACGTGCATCAGCAAAACTGGCTAACGCAGCAAGGAGAGATCCGAAGTGAAGCGGGCCGGAGGGAGACGGGGCAAAACGCCCCGTGTATTGCGTGGGATCAGAGTTAATCGGCAATCACCTGCCGATCTGTTTCTCTTTAATCTCGGAGAGCGTTTTGCAATCTACGCACAGGGTAGCTGTCGGGCGCACTTCAAGACGACGCACGCCGATAGGAACACCACAAGCTTCGCAGTATCCGTATTCATCCTGCTCGATCAATTCCAGCGTGCTGTCAATTTTCTTGATCAACTTGCGTTCACGATCACGCGCCCGTAACTCAAGACTGAATTCTTCTTCCTGCGTTGCGCGATCCGCTGGATCAGGAAAATTAGCCGCTTCGTCTTTCATGTGATTGACTGTGCGATCCACACCTTGCATCAGCTCGGTTTTCCAATCCAGCAACAATTTGCGGAAATGCACCTTGTGTGCGTCATTCATATAATCTTCGCCAACTTTCTCCTGATACGGCATAAAGTCACTGATAACCGAAGAGGATTTGGCGGCAGGTTTTTTACTACTACTGGTACTGGCTGGTTTACTACTACTCACAGGTTTACTACTACTCGCTTTCTGGATGGTGATAACGGGAGCGGGGGTCGCCGGTTTTTTTACAGTTTTTACTGGGGCGGGAACAGCTTTACTAGCCGCAGGTTTAGCGGGCGCTGCCACTTTTGCCGGTGGCGTCTTTACAGCAACAGGTTTCGCAGCTGGCTGCATTTTAGCTGCTGGTTTATTGATTGGTGTCTTTTTTGCTGCCGGTTTTACAGCAGGCTTGGCTGCAGGTTTAGCCACAACTTTTTTTGCCGCTGGTTTGGCGACCGGCTTGGCCGCTGCTTTTTTCGCTACCGGTTTTGCAGCAGGCTTGGCTGCAGGTTTAGCCGCAACTTTTTTTGCCGCTGGTTTGGCGACCGGCTTGGCCGCTGCTTTTTTCGCTACCGGTTTTGCAGCAGGCTTGGCTGGCGTTTTAGCCGTCTTACTGGCAGGTTTCTGTGGTTTTGCAGCCTTGGATTTTGCAGGCATCTTGTCAGCCTCTTTGTTGTGATGCTCAGCTGTGTCTTTACGTCCGAAGATACGTTTGATGGCTTTGAGCATGTTGTCCTTAATAACGTAAACTGGTTACGCACACCGTCAAAATACGATAACGGCCGCAGAAATTACCAGAAAGGCCGATGCTGTGCCAGTAATTGTAACAGGGTAAGATAGCTTCATACACTTTTCAGCCCTTACCGGACAACCCTGAGCATCAAAGCCCATGAGCATCAAAGATTTTCACACCGATTCCCTCTATCACGAACGTCCACGCGACGAGCAACAGCCCGGAGAGTCACTGAACCCGGATCATGTGGCAGAGTATTTGCGCCAACATCCGGATTTCTTTATCGACTACGAACAACTGCTGCCAGAACTCGCTTTGCCACACCACACCGGCGAACACGCTATATCACTGGTAGAGCGTCAAGTCAGTGTGCTGCGCACCCGCAACCGGGATGTGCGCAACCGGCTCAATCGCTTGCTGGAAACCGCCAGGGATAACGACCGCCTGTTCCAGAAAACCCAGAAACTGGTGCTGACCATTCTTGATCAGCGCAATATCGAAGGCATTATCGACGCCGTTGAGTCCAGCTTGCGCGATGATTATCAGGTTGATATCTGCAAAATCATGCTATTCGATGCTGCCAGTCTGGAAGTGGCACAAACCGCCATTGGTGCACTGCTTAACAGCCGCCAGCCAACTTGTGGCCATCTGCGCCCACAGGAAATTGCCTTTCTGTTTGCTGATGCGTCACAGCCTGTGCGTTCCGCCGCTGTCATGCCCATTACAGCGGGCAAAGAAACGCAGAACAACAAGGCGCTGGGAATACTGGCTATTGGCAGTTTTGATCCGGATCATTACCGCTCCGGCATGGGCACCATGTTCCTGACTTACATTGCCGATGTACTCACCCGCGCCATACCGCGCGGCACTCAACCTGTGGGCTGAGTAACACCATGCAGGCACTTGTTGGCCAGTACCTGCAACACCTCACCAGCGAGCGGCGACTATCGCCGCACACCACCGAGGCCTATGGCCGTGATCTGGCGCTACTGGCCAGCCCTCTGCAACAACAAGCAATAAACGATGTCGCGCAAGTGCGCGAATTCCATATCCGCCAATTGCTGGCCGGTTTGCACAGCAAAGGACTATCTGGCCGCAGTTTACAGCGAGTGTTATCAGCATGGCGCCAGTTTTTTGCCTGGTTGGGCAGTCGGCATCTGGTCGAAAGCAATCCGGTCGCTGCGATTCGCGCACCAAAAAGTCCGCGCAAGTTGCCCAAAACGCTTGATGTCGACCAGATGAACCGTTTCCTGTCGATTGATGATGACAGCTGGCTGGCAAAACGCGATCACGCGATGCTTGAATTATTTTATTCATCCGGCTTGCGACTGTCTGAATTGGCTGGACTGGATTTATCTGCCGTCGATCTCAGCGAAGGGCTGGTGCGTGTCACGGGTAAAGGCAACAAAGTGCGTGTGGTGCCAGTCGGGCGCGTTGCGGTCATCGCTCTGCGCGATTGGCTGGCTGTGCGCGCCGAAGGCATTCCGCAAGACGCGGTGCAGCACGCATTATTTATCGGCCAAAAAGGCGCGCGGCTCGGTGTGCGTGCGATTCAGTTGCGCTTGAAACATTACAGCGTGAAACAGGGCATGGATGAACCGGTGAATCCGCACATGCTGCGCCATGCGTTTGCCAGCCATATGCTGGAATCCAGCGGTGATTTACGCGCTGTGCAAGAATTACTTGGCCACGCCAGCATTTCTACCACGCAAATTTATACGCATCTGGATTTTCAACATCTCGCCAAGGTTTATGATGCAGCGCATCCGCGTGCGCAGAGAAAATCTGATACCGATTCTGATATAAACCATATCTGACACTCATAAAAACAGACGGGAGAATCAAATGGAAGCAAAAATGGTAACAACGGCTTTTGAATTGCCAGGGTATGACATCGTCAGCAATGTCGGCGTAGTGCGTGGCATTGTCGTGCGTTCACGCTCCATCGTCGGTTCGTTTTTTGGCGGGCTGCAAACCATTATTGGCGGCAATATCACCATCTATACCAACATGTGTGAGCAAGCAAGAAAAGATGCCTACAAATTGATGTTGGTGCAAGCTGAAAAAAATGGCGCCAATGCCATTATTTCCGTGCGCTATGACGCCACAGAAGTCATGCGCGGCGTAACAGAGGTTATCTGTTACGGCACAGCGGTTGTTGCGCAGCAACGCTAATATTTTTCAGATCCAAGGAGCCACTATGAATATTGGCATTATCACTGGAACAGGATTGTTTGTGCTCGGCATACTGCTGGGCATTGCCCAGTTGTGGTTTGCCGTATGGGACCCTCTGGTTTTTATTAAACTGGAAATGACCATCGGCGCATTGATCTTGATTGTCTTTGCCGTCTGGTTTGTTAGCAAAGAAACCCGGGAAGATAAAATCAATAGCAGCGGCGAGCATCTCGATCACTGAACATGAACCGCATCAAACTCATCACCTTTGATCTCGATCACACACTCTGGAACCCGGATGATGCACTGCAACGCGGCGAATCGGCGAGTTATGATTGGTTGGCAGCACAACACCCGGCATTGGGTGCACAATTTCCACCAGCTGCATTTGTTGAACTGCGCATGCAATTACGCGAGCAGTTTCCTGAGCTCAAGCACCGCGTCAGTGAAATCCGGCGCGTCGCGTTTCGTCAGGCACTGCAAAAATCCGGTGTACCTGCAAATGCTGCACACAGTCTTGCTGAACAAGCGTTCGATATTTTCTGGCGCGCGCGGCAGGAGGTGGCTGTTTTCAACGATACACCAGCTCTGCTACAGCAGCTGGCGCAACATTA
>DATIDQ010000083.1:0-3269 GCA_035456205.1 Pseudomonadales bacterium | reverse complement strand
AGGGCGTAGCTGGTATCGCCAGCATAAATAATGGTGCTTTTGGCGGGATAGCGGCGACGATGACAATGTGCCAGAAAAGCATCAACATCGTGGATCTTTGGTGTGAGTGAAACAGAAACCACGGTAAACCCCTTTATTGATATTCGTTTTTCATGGGCGATAATGGCTGACTGTAAACTATGCCCTGTGTTCTTATCAAGCAAAGCGCGGTGATCAAGCGCGAGCGCCGGCAAGTCATGACCTGATAGGTATCAAAATATGAAAGCAGCAGTGAAATGGATAGGCGAAGCCATGTTTATGGCGGAGTCGGAGAGTGGCCATTGCGTAGTGATGGATGGCCCGCCGGATCACGGTGGCCGCAACCTCGGTCCGCGCCCGATGGAGATGTTACTGATGGGCATGGGCGGCTGTGCTTCATTTGATGTGGTCAGTATCCTGAAGAAGTCCCGCCAGGCTGTTGCGAGTTGTGTTGCGAAAGTGGAGGCCGAGCGGGCAGATGAAATTCCTGCGGTGTTCACTGCTATCCATCTGCATTTTGTGGTGAGTGGCAAGGATTTGAAGGATGCTCAGGTCAAACGGGCAGTGGATCTATCGGCTGAAAAGTATTGTTCAGCCTCGATTATGTTTAGCCGTGCCGGCGCCAAGGTCAGCCATAGCTATGAAATTGTGTCTGAGGATAGCTCGGCCGCCTGAGTTATAGGCAGAATCTGTTTGCATTGGGGTGGAGACAGCGGCTAAAATCTGCGCCCCTGCCATTGGGTGGGCTACTAACCATTTTATTAACCACTGCTGGAAGAGCACATGCCCTCAGTACGTCTGAAAGAAAACGAGCCGTTTGACCTCGCTTTGCGTCGTTTCAAGCGCTCTTGTGAAAAAGCCGGTGTCTTGGCTGAAGTCCGTCGTCGTGAATTCTACGAAAAACCGACTTCTGTACGTAAGCGCAAAGCTGCTGCTGCGGTCAAACGCCACCTGAAAAAGCTGTCGCGCGAAAATCGTCGCCAGCAACGCCTGTATTGATCATTCTGTATCCGGCTGTTGAGTCGGGTACATTCCAATGGCTACAGATAAAAACCACGCATGGCTTCCGTGCGTGGTTTTTTGCGTTTGCGGTATGATGATGTGCTTTCTAGAACCTTGATTCAGAACGTAGGACTATGGCTGGCCTGATTCCGCAATCTTTCATCGATGACCTGTTGGATCGCGCCGATATTGTCGAAGTGATTGATCGCCGCGTGCGCCTGAAAAAAAGCGGCCGCAATTACATGGCCTGCTGTCCTTTCCATGAAGAAAAATCGCCTTCGTTCAGTGTGAGCCAGGAAAAGCAGTTCTATCACTGCTTCGGTTGCGGAGTGAGCGGCAACGCCATCGGTTTCCTGATGGCCTATGAAAATATGGATTTCCCGCGAGCCGTTGAATCATTGGCGCAGCTGCAAGGCGTAGAGGTGCCGCGCGAAGAAGTGTCGGAACATGAACAGAAACGCCAGCGTGTGCAGCAGGATCTTTGCGCGTTGTTGGAGCAGGCGGCACATTTTTTTCGTCAGCAGTTACAGCGTCATCCGGATGCTGCTAAAGCACGTGATTACCTGCAAAAACGCGGTTTGTCGGAAGCGATTATCGAAGAATACGGCATTGGGTACGCGCCGCCCGGTTGGGACAACCTCATGCAGCATCTGCTGAAAGCAGGCTGGCAGGAGGCGCAATTGCTGGATAGCGGCATGCTGGTGGACCGCGAGGAATCCGGTAAACGGTATGACCGTTTTCGGGATCGCGTCATGTTTCCCATTCGTGATCTGCGCGGCCGTGTTATCGCGTTTGGTGGCCGTGTTTTAACCGATGAAAAGCCCAAGTATCTGAATTCGCCAGAAACGCCGGTATTTTCCAAAGGGCGTGAGTTATACGGTTTGTATGAAGCCAATCGTAGCAAAGGAACATTGCAGCGCCTGGTGGTGGTGGAAGGCTATATGGATGTGGTGGCGCTGGCGCAATTTGGTCTGGTCGGCGCTGTGGCAACTCTGGGTACCGCAGCGGGTACGGCGCATCTGGACAAAGCGTTCCGCTACAGCAACGAAGTCGTGTTTTGCTTTGATGGTGATGAAGCTGGTCGTCGCGCTGCCGTGCGTGCGCTGGATGTATCCCTGTCAGTGTTGCGCGACCAGCGCCAGGTACGTTTTCTTTTTCTTGGCGAAAGTGATGATCCGGATAGCTACATTCGTAAACGCGGCCTGGATGCGTTTACGGCATTGCTGGAAAAAGCGCAGCCGCTATCGGAATACCTGTTCGAGCAGGTCACTCTTGGGTTGCGTATGGACACAGCTGAGGGTCGGGCCGGATTGATAAGCCGCGCACTTCCCTTACTGGCCAGGCTGCCGGAAGGCCCATTCCGGCAACAGATGTTTATTGACCTCTCACTACGGACACAGATGGACTCCGCAGCGCTGGTTCAAATGGCCGGTGGTCTGGATGTTCGGGTGTCGGCACCGTATCTGGAGCCAGAGGCAATGGAGCCGCGCGCGGCTGCGCCATTGGAGCCGGAACAGTATTCCCACTCAACACCAGCAAAAAAGCGTGTGGAGCTGAATCTGCCCGAATCTGCCCTGCACTTGTTATTGCACTACCCGCATCTTCATGTGCAGGTCATACAGGCCTTGCCGCGCTTGAAACAAGGTCAGCAGCAGGATGAACTATTGTGGTTAGTGCAACTGATTGAACTGTTGCAGGAGCATCCCCAGGCCAGTCGCAGCCGCCTGTTGGGATTATGGCATGGTCGCTTTGGTGATGATGGTAGTGCCAGGCTATACGAGTTGGCTGATCGCGAAAGCCTGATAGTCAGCGAACTACTCGCCGCTCGTCAGTTGCAGGATGTCCTTGCCAGACTGTTGGTGGCCATTGAGAGGAATACCCCACTAGAAAGGCTGATAGCCAAGTCCAGACAGGGGGCGTTGACCGAATTGGAAAAGCACGAGTTGACCAGGCTGCTCAAAGAAAAACGTTCATTGAGCTAGGTAAAGCAGGCTTGTAATCTAGCGATGCGCCCCCACCATCCGGTATAATCCGCGCCCTTAAAGCGCCTGCAAACCGCTCCCCCGATAAAAAAATTGCCTGATTGGATGGCCCCATGTCTGAAAGCGTCAAACAACAATCCCGTTTGAAAGACCTGATTGCCCGTGGCAAGGAACAGGGCTTCCTGACGTATGCGGAAGTCAATGATCACTTGCCAGAAGATATTTCTGATCCGGATCAGGTAGAAGACATTATCCAGATGATCAATG
>DATIDQ010000082.1:0-10223 GCA_035456205.1 Pseudomonadales bacterium | reverse complement strand
CGAAGAAGGCAAAGACTGCATCATCTCTGCGGAATACTGGAAAGATCTTGTCAGCTATTGGGAATGCCCGCATGTATTGATCGCACTCGACGGGCAGGAACATATTGATGAACGCCGATTGTGGAAGCGCTATATCTCGCGCGATGTCGCCAACGGCGAACAGACACAGATGTTTGATGTGCTGCGCGACTGCACCGACTTGTATGCGCACGGCAATGCCATTCCTGTGCGCCAGTTTTGCCGCACCTTGATCACACGCGAATTGTCATTTTTGTTTACTGGTGAAATATTCCAGCTGCCGCCAGAACTCTCGCAGTCACTTGTCATGTGGATGAGGACACTGCTGAGTGTGAAAGCCGCAAAGAGCTGGCCAGGGTTCGTGATGCGTTTGCCATTCTTTCGGCGCCACGAAAAAAATGTCAAAGCGTTTGCCGGGGAATTATTAAAACGCGCGCGCTCACACTTGGATGAAGACAGCCTGTTTTCGATGGTGATCAAACGTGTGGATGCCGATCCGGCACGCAATGAAGCGGAGTTGGTTCCCATCCTTTTATTACCGTTCATTGCAGGTCTCGACACACTGGCCAACGCCATGACCTTTCTCTGCCACGAACTGGTGAATGATCCGGAATTATTAGCACGCGTGCGTGCCGATGTTGATGCTGCGTGTGAAGCCAACGGCGGGCGCGTGCCACCACCGGAACAGATGCGTGCAATTCCGGCGCTGTTTGGCGTGTGTCAGGAAACCTTACGCTACTACCCGATTGCGTTTGCCAGCATGCGCCACGCGGCAAAAGATTTTGACTATCAGGGTTATCACGTCAATGCGGGGCAACAGATCGTTTTTTTTACATCCAGCTCGCATTTTGATCCGGATATTTTTCGCGATCCGTACAAATTTGATATCGACCGTTTTCTCGAACCGCGTGTAGAACAGCGCACACGCTACGCTTTTTCACCGTATGGACGCGGCCCACATATCTGTCTTGGTGCCGCCATGGCAGAGAGTATTTTCCTGTCAACTGTTGCTTGCCTGTTGCGCTATTACGATTTCAATGCAGCAATACCCGGCAAGCGTTACAAGACTATTTACGAGCCAGGCCCGAGTATCAGCGATAAATTCCGCATGCAGATCAGGAAAAGGACTTTTGGCTGAATAGTGATTATGCCGCCTTGCTGATGCTCACACGGATGCCATTGAACTGTGTCATGCCCGACAACGGCTCAATAGAATCCGCTCCATCGGCAGTCAGGATATTTACATTCACTCCGGCCGTGGTGACAGCAGTTTTTTGCCCCTGGTAGTGCTGGTGTCCCCAACCATGCGGCAACGCCACAGCACCCGGCATCATGTCATCTGTCAGATGTACCGGCACGGTCACACTCCCGGTTTGCGATGACACGGTAGCGCGTTCACCGTGCTGCAAACCTAGCTGCTCCGCATCTTGCGGATGCATATACAGATAGTTGCTATGCCGATCGCCCTTGATAAACGCTTCGTGATTGTGCGCCCAGCTGTTATGCGTAAAGCGTTCGCGCTTGGTGATCAAACGAAACTGTAGCTGGTGGATTTCTTGCTTGTCTCTTACAAAACATTCCGCCACACGTTTCTGCACCGTTTGCACAAACAATGGTGGCGCCAATTGCACGCGACCGCTCTTTGTCACCACGCGCTTACCAAGGTAGTTATGACTTTCAATGTCTTTCAACAAAATACCATGTGGTGCGCGGCGCAGAAATTTTAGCGAACCGACTTTCGCTGCACGTGCCACCAGATCCAGCAAAAAAACCTGCGCTTCCGGTAATTTTTTTCCAATCACTGGCAGCTTCTTCAACCAACCGCCAATATTAAAAAGTGCTTGCACAATGCGTGAGCCGTACAGTGGTGCATTACAAGCGTTTGCCAGCTGCACGAGTATCCATAATTCATTGCGCGCATTGGCTGGTGGCGGCACCAGCGCATCGGTGAACTGGAACCATGGCTTCGGCATCAAGCCACAAAATGTAAAAAACATGAACGGTATATCGGGGCGCTCAGCGAAATGCGTGCCGGGCAAAATATAATGTGCATGATTGGCCGTTTCATTGCGCACCAGCTCGATACTCACCAGCAATTCCAGTTTTTTATACGCCTCTTCCATACGCGCACTGTTGGTTGCCGTGAGCACCGGATTGCCAGACACAATAAACATGGCGCGCGTCTGACCATGCCCCGGTGTGAGAATTTCGTCTGCCATCACTGCGCAAGGCAGAGATTCAAGAAAAGATTCCACACCACCGATGCGTGACATTTTTTCATTCATTTCCTGTCTGGATAACACTTTTGCATAGTCGATCAGGCCTTCGCCCATCAGGGAACTACCACGGCGATCAAGATTGCCGGTAATTGCGTTGATCACTTCAATCAGCCAGAAGGTAATGGTGCCGTTACTGCCTTGATTGATACCGGTCGAACCATACAGCGCAGCGCCATCAGCAGCCAGATACGCTGTCACCAGTTCACGCAATGTCTCTGCAGAAATTCCTGTTACTTCCGCTGTTTTATCTGGTGACCAATCCTGCGCCACACTCTGTAGCGCGCTGAACCCATCCATATGCGGTTCAATTACTTCGCGTTTGCAAGCGTTTCTTGCCAGTACTTCGTGCAAAAAAGACAACAGGAAGTAAACATCGGTATCCGGACGAATAAATAATTGTTCACCGCAAACTTTTGCGGATTCCGTGCGCCGAGGATTGATAAATACCAGCTTGCCGCCGCGTTCTTCAATCGCTTTCAGGCGATCCACCGGGTGCGGCAGATTGATGAAACTCATTTTGGATATCGCAGGATTGCCGCCAATCACAATCAAGCATTGCGTGCGGTCGACATCGGGAAACGTCAACGCCATGGCTGCACCGTACATATGGTGAGAAGCGACAAACTTGTTGTTGCAATCCAGCGTGGCGGTATTGAATGATTTGCTGGTTTTCAAGCCCCGGATAAAGCCGCTCACCATCAAGGGCATTAACGGGCTAAACGAAATCGGGTTGCCAAAATACACACCGACGCTGTCATCGCCGTGATCGCGGCGCAACTGTTTCACCTTGTCGCCAATCTCGCGAATCGCCTGCTCCCAACCGATCGGTTCGTAGCCATCACCCACGCGCTTCAGTGGTTGTGTGATGCGGTCCGGCGATGCGCGGAAGTCTTCAAAACGCAAACCCTTGATACAGGCATAGCCCTTGCTCACGACATGATCAGTATCCGGCTCAATGGCGGTAATGCGATCGTTCTCGCGTGTGACAACGAGACCACATTGCGCTTCACAGATACGGCAGAACGTGGTGACGGTCTCGGCCATGGGTGTGCCCTCTTTGTTGTTGCTCTTTTCTTCAATTCTTGTCTTGCGCAACGATTGCCTGTTTGACAGGCCAGTTCGCTTTGCCGAGTATAAGCCACCACAACGACATTCAACGATAACAACAGGACACGATCATGGGCCGCTTTACCCGCAAAGAACTGGAAGACGCCTTCAAGATTTATGACGAAACCGTGTGCGAGGCCGTCGCAACAAAAAACTGGGATATGTGGGCCAACCTGTTCACGGAAGATGCTGTGTATATCGAACACGCTTACGGCGAGATGCGTGGGCGCGAAGCGATACGCAACTGGATCAGTAAAGTGATGGCGCCATTTCCCACCATGTTTTTTCCGCAAGACTGGGTGGCGTATGACGAAGAAAACGATGCCATCGTATGCTGCGTACAAAACGTTTTGCCGCACCCGACTGATCCATCAATAGACTTCCGTTTCCCGAACTGGACGCGCTTGGTCTACGCAGGCAATAACCAGTTCTCGCTGGAAGAAGATATCTACAATCCGAAGAAAGATGCGCCGGAAGCGATACGTGCCTGGCGCGCCGCCGGCGGGCAATTTGCCACCAAAGAACAGGTGCAGATGAAACACAAAGACTGATCTGTCCTGCACACGAACCAAGGGATGTAGCGTTTACTGCGCTGCATCCTCCGCCACTGCCGTCCAGCTACTGTCCGGATCAAACAGTTCGATTTTCTCGACAAGCGTTTCGGTGTCTTCACCCAGATCCTTTTCGTACACCACGCCATCGTGGTTGACGATGAAGGTCTTGATGCCACTGACGCCGTACTCCGCCGGCCACGCCAGCATCGCGACACCCTGTGTCAGCAAACCGTCCACGAAATACTCCTGCGCGCCACCCTGGGCATGGGCGCCCTGTGCGAACAGTGCCCGGTAGTAGTAGCCGTGATAAGGCAGACGCGGCTGTCCGGCAACACGCTGGTAGCCCTCTTCCGCAGCTTCCGCCATTGCATCACCGAGAGGGCTGGGCGTATCGCCCTCCGCTGTCGGCCAGTAGAGACCATCCTGCTTGCCCGGCGCACTCAGCAGCTTGTCGGCGTAAACACCTGGCGGGTTGCCGTCGTGACCACTGGCTGCGTACTCAGCCTGTGCATCGAGAAAACCCCGGCACACGGAAATCGCACCCAGTTCATTGCGCCCGATGCGACGATAGACCACTTCGTCTGCTCCGGCTGCGCCATCCAGCAGCCACTGGCCGTCGCGTTTCACCACCGGAATCGGCAGCGGCCAGTCGTCATCCCCCACCTGCAGCGTGACACTGGCACTGTCATCACTGTCTGGTACCAGAGCATGCTTTTTCTTGTACAACTCGAGAAAATTCGTGCGCGTCGCCTTGTCGGCCACCGCATCGCCGGAATCGAGAATGTCCTCACTGTCCGGCCCGAGCAAATCCTGTAGTGCCACCAGATCATCGCGCTCCAGCGCAGCCACTAACGCTGCCACTGCCGCATCAGGCGTCGGAAACGTGGGTTGCGCAACGCATACACCAGCCGCTACCAGTAAAAAACCTGCAAGACCCATCCGCAATGTTTTCATCATCTTCTCCTCCCGCCCCCTGCACGTCCTGCGCGCTGCCCGCTACGCTGGCCGCCGCCTCCTTTCCAGCTCGATCTGCCGCGCTGACTGGCAGCACGTTCACGCTGACCGCTGCTGCGACCCTGAAAAGCACTCTCGCGCTGTCTGCTCGGTGCCGCCTGGCGTTGCATACCCCGTTGGGGTTGCGCGTTCTGGCGCTGTACGTCCCGGCGCTGGGCATTCTGGCGCTGCAGATCCTGGCGCTGCCTGGTTCGCATCTGTTGATCCTGCGGTGTCACGCGGCCGCGGTCTGCCGCACCAGGCCTCTGGTCTTTGCGAATCGCACGAGGATTGGTGGCTGCCCGCTCACGCTGCATGTTTTGCCGCACTTCCGGTCTTGCACCCGCATAATCAGACTTGCCTTTCCAGGCGGGCTGCTGTGCAGGCCGGTTCGAACCAACGCCGTCACGACCACCAATACCATCACGACCACCAATACCATCACGACCACCGATGCCGTCACGACCGCCAACACCATCACGACCGCCAACACCATCACGACCGCCAATACCATCACGACCGCCAATACCATCGCGACCACCGATACCGTTGCGATCACGCATCCGGTCGCTGGCAATCGGGCTTTGCGGCCGGCGCGATCCCAGGCCGTCGCGATCGAAACCGCGATCCCAGTACTCACTCCTGTCCTTGTTGACGATCACGTTATTGTTGTTGAAATTGTTGTTGTAACCATGCGACGGGTAGTAACCGTTGCCGTACGCGGGATAGTAAGGAGGCGGATAGCCCCAGTCCTCGCTATCCCAGTCATCATCGTCATCAAACAGCTCGTTGACGAGAATACCGCCACCGAAAGCCAGCAGACCAGTAGTGATCAGTGCGCCAGTGCTATAGCCAGTTTCTGTTGCCGTGGTGGTAGTGGCGGTGGCAGTCGCCGAGGCAGCGGCAGGCGCGGCAGCTGCTGCCGGTGCAGGCGTGCTATAAGTGGCCACCGGATCGTATTGCGGTACGTACACGGTTTTTGGATCCGGTGAACTGACAGTAATCACCTCCTGCTCATTCACCGTCTGGTTCTCGACTTTCAGGTAAGGCGAACTCTGCAAGTTGCCTACGATGGCCGCCTGTTTACGCAGGCTTTGCACGGCCATCCGCATGGCACCCTGGTCGGCAAGGAAGGCTTCACCCAGCGCAGTGGTCCAGTCCATTTTCAGGCACATCATGTCGAGCACATCGGGGAAATGCATCAGGGCGATCGTCGATGGCGTAAAACCGGCCGCCTTGGCCGCCTTATCCAGTTCGTCGCCTTGCAACTTACTGTTCTGGATCAACCAGTTGCCGCCATCCAGCACTTCCTGCGGCTTGGTGGCTGAGGACAGGATCTGTGCCAGCAGGGCATCAGGATAGAGCGCGATGGGCGCGAGCAATTCTTCCAGCGCCTCGGGCGAAATGTCTGGCGGAGTTTTGCCAACACTGTCACTGGCAGCCGCAACCGGTGCGGGTGCAGGCGGCGCAGCGGCAGGTGGCGAGGGGGGAGGTGGTGGTGGCGCAGGTTGCACAGCCGGCACCGGCTGGGGCGCCGGCTTCTGTTCTTCTTTGCCGCAAGCCGTCACGGCCAGTAGCAGCAACAGCCCAAGTGCAGGCAGTCCTAGTGTTCCTTTCATTCCGAGTCTCCCGTTCCGTGTTTCTTGTACCCAGCTCCGCAAACTATAGACCAGCCGCGACCAAAACTTCCAGCCATAATCACCACTCCCTCCAACAAATCACTGATAGCCTGCCCAGCACCCGATTAGGGACAATATCAGCAGCCCTGTTTCAAACGGATGACACATGCCCCTCTCCACCGCCCTGCGCCTGAATATGACCGGCCTCCAGCCTAATGTGATAGAGGAAGGCAAACGCTACCGTGCTGCCATTGAAATGGCAGAATACGCTGATCGCGCCGGGTTCGACATTGTGAACATGGAAGAGCATCACTGTGCAGACAATGGCTGGTTGCCATCACCACTCACGATGGCAGCTGCCGTGGCTGCACGCACAAAACATGTGCGTATCAGTATCACGGCGTTATTGGTGACACTCTATGATCCGATACGGTTAGCAGAAGATATTGCTGTGATCGATTTACTCAGCAATGGCCGTTTCAGTTTTGTTGCCGGTAGCGGTTATCGTCCGGAGGAATACCATGCGATGGATAAAGACTGGGCAGCACGCGGTCGTTTGATGGATGAAGTGATCGACACATTACTAAAAGCGTGGAGCGGCGAACCATTTGAATACAAGGGCAAACAGATTCGTGTCACGCCAATACCGCAATCACAACCGCATCCATTTTTTTTCATCGGTGGCATGAGTGCAATCGCCGCACGTCGCGCTGCGCGTTTTGGCTTGCCGTTCTATCCGCCGATAGAAGATTCGAAACTACTGGAAGTCTATTACAGTGAGTTAAAAAAACACGGTAAAAAAGGATTTGCCTATACACCCAAAGATGGCAACACCATGTTGTTTATTGATGAAGATCCGGAGCAGGCATGGCAAAAGCTGGGCCCTTATTTTTTGCGAGAAATGCAGGAATACAGCCGCTGGAAAGTGGATGGCATTCCGCGCCCGAGCGAAGATGATGTGACAACCATCAGCGATGTGCGTCGCAGTGGCCGCTTCACCATACTGACACCGGGCGATGCACTCACATTCCTGCAATACAATAATGGTGAAGAAAAAACCGCTGTGCTGCACCCTTTGGCTGGCGGCATCCCGCTGGATTACGCGTGGTCTTCACTGCGTCTGTTTGTTGAAAAAGTTTTGGCGCCACTCCGTAACAACGACTGAAAAATATACTGATTATTCAAGGGGTAGACATGAACAAATGGCAAATCATTTTATTGGTACTAGTGGTACTAGGCACAGCGGGCTACTGGTTTGCTGCCGTTCCTGCTACGACCACACCTGCCGGCGCAGAAAGCCAGGCGCGTTTTACACCCGGCCCTTACAAAGTGATTACCGATGGCTTCAAGGCCATTGATGAAACGCGTAAAACGCAAGCCAACAATGATTTTTCCGGCCGCGATGTGCGTGTGTTGAAAGGCAAAGTCTGGCGCCCGGAAGGCTTAAAAACACCGGGGCCATTGCTGGTGTACAGCCATGGTTTTATGTCATTCCATCAGGAAGGCGCTTACCTCACACGCTTCCTTGCCAGCCATGGTTACACGGTTGTTGCAGTGGATTACCCACTCACCAATTTCTTCGCGCCGGGCAAACCATTGATCAGCGATGTGGTGAACCAACCTGGCGATGTGAGTTTTCTGATCAGCACCATGCTGAAACGCAATGCGGATAAAAATGATGCGCTGTTCAATACCATCGACCCGAAAAAAATTGCTGTAGCAGGCGTATCGCTGGGTGGCATGACATCCACACTGGTAACGTTTCACCGCAAGGTACGCGATCCACGTATCACAGCAGCGATTTCAATTGCCGGCCCATCCACGATGTTCACGAAAGATTTTTTCACCGGTACAACAGTGCCTTTCATGATGATTGCTGCTGCTGGCGACGCGATTCTGCCGTTTGAAAAAAATGCCGCGCCGATTCCACAAAAAAATCCCGGCAGCATTCTGGTGGATCTGAAAAATGCTTCGCATGCAGGTTTTGCTGCACCGGCTGCAACATTCATGCGTTTCATGGCCAATCCTGATACGGTCGGTTGCCGTGAAGTCCTCAAAGGATTGAAGAACAAAACGGCAGACGCGAAAGAACCGGAATTCATACCAGGGCTGGATGCCGCAGCAGATGGCATAGATATCAGCGACCGCAGCATGCCTTGTGCAGGTGAAATACCGGCCAAAGCCATGCAAGCAGCACGCCAGCACATGTTTACAACGCTGGCTGCTTACAGTTTTCTTGAAAGTGTTTTTGCAGATGATGCTGCTACACGGGAATCTGCACACCAGTATCTGATGACCACACTGCCTGCAGAAAACGCAATGGAAGTCAGCGTTTCCAACTGATTTTTTTAATACGCAGCAACATCAACACAATAAAAACCAGCGCATACCATGGCGCGTGGCCAAATCCGCTTTTGACTTGCCACGCGAAATGGATCACCACCAACACAACAGCTGCATATACCAGACGATGCAATTGCTTCCAGCGTTTGCCCAGCCGTTGCTGCCAACGTCGTGTTGACGTAATACCCATCACCACCAGCACCGACAACGCTGCACTACCCACAACAATATACGGACGTTTCACCAGCTCACGCGCCAATCGCGAAACATCGAATCCCAGATAAAAAAATGCATAAGCAGAAACGTGCAGTAACGCATACGTCAGTGTGTACAAACCGATGGTGCGTCGTAAGGCAATCCACTGGATTGGCGTAAAGCGGTTCAGCGGCGTCATCGCCAATGTCAACAATAAAAAACGCAAGGCCCATAAACCCAGGCCATGCACCAGCGTCTTACCCGGATCAGGATCCAGTGTATTCAGCACACCACGCGCTACCAACCAGAAAAATGGCAGACACAATAAAATATGGATAACAGAACGCAACCAGCGCGGAAGGCCGACTTTTTTCATAAAAGTGTTTTTTTATTCATATATCTATACGCAAGTCCATACCTGTGTACAAGGAAGCCACTTGTTCTGCATAACCATTGAACATTTGCGTGGGGATACGATTCGGTTTTAACAATGATGATGGCAAACGCCGCTCCGTTGCCTGACTCCAGCGTGGGTGATCCACATCCGGGTTTACATTGGAATAGAAGCCGTACTCCCGTGGCGCTGAAAGATTCCATGTGGTTTTTGGCTGCTCTTCCTGCAAACGGATTTTCACAATCGACTTGATACTTTTGAAACCGTATTTCCAGGGCACCACCAGACGCAGCGGCGCACCATTCTGGTTGGGCAGTGTTTTTCCGTATAAGCCTACAGCCAGAATCGTGAGCGGATGCATCGCTTCATCCATACGCAAACCTTCCACATACGGCCAATGCAATCCACTGGTATTGGTTTTTTGTCCCGGCAAATTGGCAGGATCAAAAACAGATTCAAACGCCACGTATTTTGCTTTGGATGTCGGTTCAAAACGTGCGAGCAAATCTTTCAGCGGAAATCCGATCCACGGAATCACCATCGACCATGCTTCTACGCAACGCAGGCGATAAATACGTTCCTCCAGCGCGTGCGGCTTCAAAATATCTTCCAGTGTAAATACACCCGGCTTCGCTACTTCACCTTCTATCGCTACCGCCCATGGTGCCGTTTTCAGTTTGCCGGCATTCGCTGCGGGATCGGTTTTATCCAGCCCTAATTC